>CAZPLS010000051.1:0-10353 GCA_964587685.1 uncultured Dialister sp. | reverse complement strand
TTTCTATCTATTCCTGTTACAATAGAATCATAAGGGGGTTCAATTTCAATCATTCATTATGGAGGTATCGACATGAAAAAGTTCTTGAAACGGTCCGCTCTTATGACTGCAGTCCTTGGCATTTCGGTTTTCGGAGTAACCGGTCTTGCCAGTGCGGCTGTCAGCCGGGACGAAGCAAAATCCATTGCACTGGAACATGCCGGAGTCTCTGCCTCGGAAGTGGATTATATCCGCATCAAGGAAGAATGGGAATGGGGCCACACTGTGTATGACATTGATTTTTACGCCAATTTCACGGAGTATGACTACGACATAGACAAAGAAACCGGCGATATCCTGAAGGCAGAGTATGAAATGCACCGCGGCGGATACCGCGGCAATCGCAAACAGGGCAATTACCGGATGTCCTATGAAGAAGCAGCAGCCAAAGCACTGGCTCAGGTGGAAGGGGCTACGGAGCGGAATCTCCGCATGAAGCGCGACCACGACCATGGCCGTCCGACTTACGAAGGAAAGATTCGCTACGGCGGCTATGAGTATGAATTTGAAATCGACGCGGAAACCGGCGAGTTCATTGAGTGGAGCAGCGAAAATCAGTGGTACTGAGTATAAAAAAAGAGGCTTTTGCCTCTTTTTTTATTGCCCTTTTGCCCGTCATTTGGACCATCCGCCATGCAGCGGACTTTTATTCTGCGATTTTTACGACGGGCTTAATGAGGTCTGCCGGCTTGTCCCGCATGAGGAGGAGCGCTTCTTCCAGATGGTCCCATCCTTCGAATACGTGGGTGGAGAGGGGCGCTACGTTGAGCTTTCCTGCGGAGACGAGGGCGGAGAGCTTTTCCATGCGAAGCCGTCCGCCGGGCATGAGTCCCCCGTTGATCTGCTTGTGACCCATGCCGACGCCCCATTCCACCGGGGGGATGCCGATCATTTCGCCGCTGCCGAGGTAGTTTACATTTCCGATTTTTCCGCCCGGCCTGAGGCATTTCACCGCTTCGGCAAAGGTGTCCGCCCCGCCGCCGGCGATGATGATTTTGTCCACGCCGCGGCCGCCGGTCAGGCTCAGCACCTGCCGGTCAATGGGCCCGTCCTTGTAGCTGATGCACACATCGGCGCCATAGTGCCTGGCGGCATCCACGCAGACCCGCCTTGTCCCGACCGCAAAAATTCGGGCGGCGCCGCGCATGTTCGCCCCGGCCACTGACATCAGGCCCACGGGGCCGATGCCGATGACCAGCACGGTATCGCCGAACTGCACATCCGCCAGCTCCACGCCGTGGAGTCCTGTGGGCACCATGTCGGAGAGCATGCATGCGTCCACGGTATTGATAGTATCCGGCAGAAGGGCCAGGTTGCCATCCGCGTCATTGACGTGAAAGTATTCCGCAAACACGCCGTCCTTGAAATTGGAAAATTTCCACCCTGCCAGCATACCGCCGGAATGCATGGGATAGCCTGCCTGCGCCTCAAGAGAATTCCAGTCCGGCGTGATGGCCGGAACGAGCACCCGGTCGCCGGGCTTAAAATCCCTGACCAGCTCGCCCACCTCCACCACTTCGGCGCAGCATTCATGGCCAAGAATCATGTTGTGCCGCTCCCCAAGGGCTCCTTCCCAGAGGGTGTGAATGTCGGAGGTGCAGATGGCCACCGCGAGGGGCCGGCAGATGGCGTCAATGGGGCCGCACCTGGGGCGCTCCTTCTCAATCCATCCCGATTCCCCAATTTTCAGCATGGCATAGCCTTTCATTGTATCGCTTCCTTTCCAAGGCTTTGATTAAAAACTTCCTATAGCTATTATAGCATTTTTTAGGGACTCCTATTTATTCTCTTTTGTTCATAACTTCTTCCCATTTTCTTGCTTTTTATCTACGGATTTTTTCTGTCAGCACTTGACTGCCGCCATAAACGGCACATTTTCCGCATCCGGGGAAATGGCCATATCCGTCTTTTGTCCACAAAAAAAGAGGCCAGGCCTCTCTTTTTTATGACAGCATTGCTTCCAGCTCGTCCGTTCTGTCTGCGAGGCAGCTGGCCCCGTGGGCGATGAGGAAGTCCCTGGTTCGGAAGCCCCAGGTGACGGAAATGCAGGGCAGGCCTGCGTTTTTCGCTGTTTCTATGTCCACTTCGGAGTCCCCCACGTAGACCGCGTCTTCCTTCGGCACGTCCAGGGCGCGGAGCACGGCCAGCACCCCGTCCGGCGCAGGTTTTCTCCGCACCGTCGCCGTTTCTCCCGCGGCAGCATCGAAGAGGCCCGGGAAGTACCGCGCAGCCAGGTCCTGCACGGCGTAGTCTGCCTTGTTGGACACCACAGCGGTTCGCACGCCCCGGGCGCGGAGTCGGCGAAGCAGCGCCTCTATGCCGTCGTAGACGCGGGTGTGGTCGGCGCAGTGCACCCGGTAGTGACCGTGAAAGGCACGGAACACCCGCTCCACCGTTTCTTCATCGGTGCCGGCGGGGACGGCCCGCTCGGCCAGTTTGTGATTGCCGTTCCCCACGAAGCGCCGCACCTCCTCTATGGTGCGGGGCGGAAAGCCTTCCGCGATCAGCGCAGCATTGATGCTGAGCATCATATCTTCCAGCGTATCCAGAATGGTGCCATCCATATCAAAAATGACTGCTTTATAACGCATAGTTCCTCCTTCATTCCATAAAGAGCGCCGCCGCCAGGGGCGCAATGACCACGGTGAGAAGGCCTGCCACCACCATGGCCAGGCCGCTCATGGCCCCTTCGGTCTCCCCCATTTCCACCGCCTTTGCCGTGCCGATGGCGTGGGAGGCGCCGCCGATGGCCACGCCTCTTGCGATAGCCGACCGCAGCCGGAAGAGGCGGCACCACGCGGGGGCAAACATGTTTCCCAGGATGCCCGTGAGGATGATCGCCGCCGCGGTGAGGGACACGTCACCCCCAAGGGAGGCGGACACGTCCATGCCGATGGCAGCGGTGATGGATTTCGGCAGGAGGGTGGCGCAGCTTTCGGCCGACAGGTGCAGCGCGCGGCCGAGTAGGAGCACGCAGGCCATGGTGATCACGATCCCGGCGAAAATCCCCGCAGCAATGGCCCGCCAGTGCGCATAGAGCCGCGCTCGTTCTTCATAGAGCGGCACGGCAAGGCACACCGTGGCAGGCGTAAGGAGCCAGTGCAGGAGATGGGCTCCGTCGTAGTACGCGTCATAGGACATGTCCAGCCCGTGGAGGGCCGCCATGGTAAGCAAGATGGCGATGAGGAGGGGATTGACAATGGCCAGGGGAAAGCGGCGCCGCAGGGCCAGTCCCGCCGTGTACGCCGAAAGAGACAGGGCGAGCGGAAAAAACGAGGAGTCTTCCAGGAAGGTCATGATTCCCCTCCTTTCCCCCGGTCGAGGAGCCACTGGGTGACCGCCCCGCCTGCGCCAAATACGAGAAAGGTGGACACAGCAATGATGAGCAGGTACGCCGCACCATCCGTGCGCAGCACATGCCAGGACTCCATAATCCCCACCGCAGCGGGAATAAAGAGCACCGGCAGGATTTCAATGAGAAAGCGGCTCGCCTCCCGCACGCGCGCCACAGAAAAGAGGCGGAAATGCAGGCATAAAAAGAGCAGCCCAATGCCGTAAATGCTCGCCGGAATGGGGAGCGGCACCGCCGCGGCGAGTACTTCTCCCAGGAAGGACAGGGCAAGGATGATAAAAAACTGTGTCAGGTATCGCATGAGAGCCTCCTCTCCAGATGAAATGAATCCTTTTCTCCATTATACCGCCGCAGTGATTCCCGAGGAAATTTTCCTGCACTTCGGTCTTTGGGGTACAAAAAAAGGCACTCTTCCGAATGCCTCATTTGTTGAGTGGTGCGGTCGGAGAGATTTGAACTCTCACGGGTACTCCCACTACCGCCTGAAGATAGCGCGTCTGCCAGTTCCGCCACGACCGCATATGCAATTGTATGCACCATAAGGATAAAATGGTGCGGCTGGTGAGACTTGAACTCACACGACCTAACGGTCACTACCCCCTCAAAGTAGCGCGTCTGCCATTCCGCCACAGCCGCATATAGTGGTGCCTCAGCACGGAATCGAACCGTGGACACAAGGATTTTCAGTCCTTTGCTCTACCAACTGAGCTACCGAGGCATATAAAATTGGCGACCCGGATCAGATTTGAACTGACGATCTCCGCCGTGACAGGGCGGCATGTTAACCCCTACACCACCGGGCCATTGGAATATGGTGGGCGATAACAGGTTCGAACTGCTGACATCCTGCTTGTAAGGCAGGCGCTCTCCCAGCTGAGCTAATCGCCCATAAAAAAATGGTGACCTGTGGGGGATTCGAACCCCCGAACCCGCCGTGAAAGGGCGGTGTCTTAACCACTTGACGAACAGGCCGTACATGGTGATCCATCCGCGACTCGAACGCGGGACACCTTGATTAAAAGTCAAGTGCTCTACCGACTGAGCTAATGGATCATGTGGCAGGGGTAGTAGGATTCGAACCTACGCATGACGGAGTCAGAGTCCGTTGCCTTACCGCTTGGCGATACCCCTATGGCTCCTGAAGTAGGACTCGAACCTACGACCGATCGGTTAACAGCCGATTGCTCTACCAACTGAGCTATTCAGGAATATATGTCAAAGCCCTATTCGGACTTTCACATCACGTGGAGCGGAAAACGGGACTCGAACCCGCGACCCCCACCTTGGCAAGGTGGTGCTCTACCACTGAGCTACTTCCGCATGGCGGCAATGATAATATTTTACCATCTTTTTCCGGCCTGTCAATGAAAATCTTTAGTTCACTGACCAGGCCCGCGGCCACGTTGAATAGTTTACCACAGCGCATTTGCCGTGTCAAGAATTCTTTTTTCTTTACAGCATTCTTTTACGGCGCCTGCCTTCTCCATTCCTGCGGTGAGAATTGACTTTCTCATTATACATAAAAACCCCTGTCTCTGCAAGTGAGACAAGGGTTTTTTCCAGCGTTTTTATTCAAATAATTCGTACTTCGTGCCCAGCACCTTGATCCGCCGGCCGAAAATAGAGTCTTTTCTCTCCGTAAAGTAACCAAGGTAGACCGCCACGGTGTTGTCCCCATCGGGGGATTCGCTGCTGGCGCTGCCGTAGGCGGTGCTATCCAGGAGGAAGCGTCCGTCTATGGGTGTGAAATCCGCGGAAAGGCCCTCGAGCATGGCCGCTGCCATGGGGCTGATGCCCTCTGCCGGAATGGGCATGCCCGCGGTGGAGCCTGCCCGGACAAGGATGGCCTCGGTGAGCTTTCCCCCCTCGTCGATGCCATGCCCCAATTCAAAGGGACAGGTGAAAATGGCCTCTGCCTCGAGGTATTCCACCCCGGCGAGAAAGCAGTAGAGGGAACGCGCAGAGGCGCTGTCCACGCGAAGAGGCAAAAGGTCCCGCTCCCCCGGCAGGAGGGCAAGGACGCGCCGCCCCGCCTCGGCAAAGGAGGGGGAAGCCGCCTTGCAGAGGGTCTCCCAATCGGCAAGCAAATCCTCTCTTGTGACGGTCCGCACGCTCCCGGGGATGCGGAAGTAATGCGCGCCGAACTGCGCCTTGTCATTGGCCTTTTCTATGAACCGGTCCGGCGCACCCGCCTCACGAAGGCGCGATGCCAGGTAGGCCGGCGGCACCCCCATGTCTATGAGGGCGCCGGTAAGCATATCCGCCGTAAGAAGCCCGTAGCAGCGGATAAAGAGCGCTTTCATTTACCTCACGTCCTTCCTCTGCCGGCCCGCGCCCGGCCCGTCGGTGGCCACCTCCACGTCGCCCGTGCCGAAGGTGGCCATGAGGTTGAGCATGCACAGGGACGCATCCAGGAGGGAGAGCCCCAGGGCGGAGCCAAGGCCCTCGCTTTCTGTGAAATGGTAGGTCAGGTAAGCGCTGAGGCCGAGCTTGGCAAGCTGCATCTGATGCACCGGCTCGTCGTACACGGCGGAGGGGAAGAGGTAGTCCTTCACCTGCGGATAGACCGTGACGGCGCCGAGTGCGGCCGCGCCGGTCACCGCATTGTCAAAGACAACGGCCATGCCGTTTCGCGCCGCCTCGACGATGCATCCGAAAAGCGCGGCGATTTCTGCCGAGCCGACCTGAGCGATCACCTCCATGGGATCGGAAGCAAAATCGCCCACCGCGTCCAGTTGGAGGCCGAAGCCCTTCTGCCTGGCTGCATCGGAGAGATCCTCCTTCAGGATGGCCGCCGTCACGGCAAGGGCCGACAGCAGCGCCCTCTCGCCGATATTGCCCAGACCGATGGCGCGCACGCCCTGGTCGGCCAGCGTCTTCGCCACGCCCATACCCACCTGGCAGGCCCGATCCGCCGCTTCTCTCGTCATGGCCGGAGTGCCTCGATGGGTGCCATGGGTCACCTTCTCTGAAAGCACACCGGGAATGGGAGAGGATTCCTTTTCCAGACCCACGTCGATCACATACACCGCCGCGCCGATCTGCCGGGCCGCGGCATTGACCGGGCCGTAGCCCTGGGCGACGAGGGCCGCTTCATTGTAGCTCTTGAGGCCCTTCGTTTCGTTTGTTTCCCCGTCCACGGCTGTGTCTCCGCAGAAAATGACCACAGCCTTGGGCAGTGCCTGCGGCTTCACCTCGCCGAAAATGCCAGCCAGGCGCACGGCCATGTCCTCCAGACGGCCGAGCGAACCCAGCGGTTTTGTAAGATTGTCCACATAGAGGCGGCAAGCCTCCATGATCTCCTGATTGAGCGGCGAAATCTCTCTCATGCGTCTGCCCCCTCTATTTCTTTTTCCGTGGCGCATTCCCCGTACACGAGGAGCGCCGTGTCCAGCATTTTCATCTGTATGGCCGCGCCGGACGCCTCGCCCAGGCGGAAGTCCAGGTCCACATATTCGGAGAGGCCCAGCACCTCGAGGGATTTCTTGTGTGCCTGCTCCTGCGACCGGTGCGAGGCCATCACATAGTGAATGGATTCGGGCGCGATCGCTCTGGCGACATACGAGCAGGCGGTGGTATTGAATCCGTCGATAATGACGAGCGCACGGTGCGCCGCCGCTGCCAGGATAACTCCCACGATGCAGGCGAATTCAAAGCCGCCCACCTTGGCCAGCACATCGAGCCCATCATCCGGATTGGGCTGGTTCACGTCGAGAGCCCGCTGCACCACTTCAATTTTCCGCAGAAGCCTCTCATCGGAAATGTTTGTGCCCCGGCCGGTGACTTCCTCCGCCGTCCAGCGATTGAACGCACCAATGATGCACGCCGCCGATGCCGTATTGCCGATGCCCATTTCTCCCACGAGGAATACCTGGTACCCCTCACGGATTTTTTCCTCTGTGATGGCAATGCCCGTTTCTATGGCGCGGATAGCGTCCTCCCGGCTCATGGCCGGCCCTTCGGTATAATCGTCCGTGCCCCAGGCGATCTTCCGCGGAAGCAAGTCCGGCACATCTGACATGTCACAGGCGACCCCCATATCGACAACCACCATGTCCGCGTTGCAGTAGGCCGCCAGCGCATTCGCGCCCGCGCCCTTCGACACGCAGTAATTCCGCGTCATCCCAACGGTCACTATGACCGGATAGGCGGAAATATTATGCCGGGCCGCGCCGTGATCCGCGCAGGCGATAACCATACACCGCTTCGGCAGCTCCGCCGCATCTGTCCCTACAGCGCCGGCATACTGCACCACCATGTCCTCCATGGTGCCCATATGCCCCATACCGAAAACCAGGTGCTGCCACCGATCCCGCGCGCGGGCCATGGCGCCTTCGTCAAGGGGCCTGACCGCGGCAATTGTCTCGTCCAGAAGTCCCATATATCCTCACTTTCTGCCCTCCTGCGGGCTCGCTGCTTTAATTTTGATTTTTTACAGCTTTCTTTATTATAACAGATAGGGAAGATGCTTTCATTTCCATAAATCCCTGAGAGATTTCTCCTGCCCGCCTTGCCCGGCAGGGAAAATGTTTTTACAATAGTATAATAAAGCATCAAGAAGGAGGAGTGACAATGGACTTCGAGAAATTATACATCGACGGCCAGTGGGTAAGCAGCGCGTCAGGCGCTTTCATCGACGTGGAGGATCCCGCGGAAATGAAGGTCTTCGCCCGCGTGCCCCAGGGCGTTCCCGCCGATGTGGAGCGGGCTGCCCGCGCCGCGCGAAACGCCCTGCCCTCGTGGTCCGCCCTGCCTCTGGAGAAGCGCATCGCTCTCATGGAGGATTTCCTCAAAATTTTCAGCTCCCAGGAAGAGGCCATCGTTGAAATGATTATCCGCGAGCTCGGCGCTCCCTGGGCCTTTGCAAAAGCCACACACTGCGAATACCAGTACACCCGGGTGCGCTCCTACATTGACCTGGCGCCGCAGGTGCCTCTCGTGGAAAACATGCCGTTCTCCACGGTGTACCGCGAGCCGGTGGGCGTGGTGGGCTGCATCACCCCGTGGAACTATCCCCTCGGACAGGTGGTGCAGAAGGTCATCCCCGCTCTGCTCATGGGCAACACGGTGGTTCTGAAGCCCTCCCAGCACACGCCCCTGTCGTGCTACTTCATAGCCGACGCTTTTGACCGGGCGGGATTCCCGAAAGGTGTCTTCAACATGGTCACCGGCCGGGGCGGTGAGGTGGGCGATGCCATGGCATCCTCTCCGCTCATCGATATGATTTCCTTCACCGGCTCCACCCGGGGCGGCATTGACGTGTCGCGCCAGGCCCTCGACACAGTGAAGCGCATTTCCCTCGAGCTGGGCGGCAAGTCACCGGAGGTCTTCCTCCCCATGGAAAATTACGACGCGGCCATCCGATTTTGCTTCAATTCCATTTTCCTCAACACAGGACAGACCTGCACCGCCCTCTCCCGCCTCATCATCCCCAAATCAGATGAAAAGAAAATCGAGGAGGCGCTGGTGCGCATCGCTGCGGAGTACACCGTGGGGGACCCCCATGACCGCACCGTTAAAGTGGGGCCTGCGGCGAGCCTTTCCCAATACAAAAAAATTCGTGCCTACATTGAAAGCGGCATCGCCCAGGGTGCAACCGTTCTCGTGGGAGGCATTCCCGATGAGCCCACAGCGGGCTACTATGTGAAGCCCACCATTTTCACCCATGTCAAACCGGACATGTCCATCGCCCGGGAGGAAATTTTCGGCCCCGTGCTCTGCGTCTTCCCCTATGAAACGGTGGAAGAAGCGGTGGCACTTGCCAATGACACGGAATACGGTTTGAACGCCGGCGTGTACGGCCCAAAGGACGCGGCCATCGCCATCGCCAGGAAGATTCAGGCGGGCAATGTGTACATCAATGACAGCCCCCGGGATGCGGCGGCTCCCTTCGGCGGCTACAAGCAGTCCGGCCTCGGCCGGGAAGGCGGCGTCTACGGCATGCTTGAATTTACCCAACAGAAAGCCCTCTTTGATACCTGTCAGTCTTAAAGGAAGGAACCTTTATGTCTCCCTTACTACGAAAAATCATCATCGGTCTGACCGCCTTTATCGTGGCAGCCGGCGCCTTCTTTTACTTCAGCTGGAAGCGCTCCCCCGAATACGCGGCGGGAGAAATCTACCACGCCGTGACGGCCAGGGACTTCCGCCTTCTCCAGGAACGGGTGGATCTTTCCCGGGTGTACAACGAAGCGGTGGATGACCTGGCGGACGTGGCGGCCGAATCGGATAAGCGGGAGCACCGCATCGCCTCGGGGCTGATGAAAACCCTCCGCCGGCCCCTGGTGCATGCCCTCATAGAGGAAACGGAAAACAGCTTCCGCCCGTCTCTGAACGAGCAGGAACCCTCCCTCTTCGCCCCCGTGACCGACGCGATACAAACCTACGTGGGCACCGCCGCCGTATCCTTCACGGATATCCTCGAAGTGGTGCAGACCGGAGACACCGCCACCGTGAGCGTCAAACTCCACGACCGGGAGCTCGACCGGGATTTCACCTGGAAAGTGCTCCTTGAGAAGGATGTCAATGAGGTATGGACCGCTGTGAAGGTGCTGAATTTTAAGGAATACCTCATAGAGAGGAAGGCGCTCCTGGATGCAAAGAAATAGAGTGAGACTTCACCAAAGTCTCACAGCCAAATCCCCCCGCTGCCGGTAGATGCAGCGGGGGTTTTGGGTTAGAACTGAGATCTGAGATCTGAGAACTGAGCTCTCTAAACTAAGCTCATAATACTTTTGGCTCATTGGGACGTGCGCGCATGTTTGCCGCTAACCTTTTAATTACGCATTCCGCATTCCGCATTATGAATTGCCTATGCGAATCCATGGTCTCTCTGATGCGGCTATTCTTTAATTATCAATTGAAAATGTCGTTTAACACATCTTTGTCTGCTGTTCCCTAATTACGCATTACGAATTACGAATTACGAATTATTTATACCACCTGGAATAAGAAGAATTTCA
>CAZPLS010000050.1:0-10735 GCA_964587685.1 uncultured Dialister sp. | reverse complement strand
GAAAAATGAAAAGAGGAATGGGCGATGGACGAGGAGCTTTCACAGGAAGAGCTGTCAATACTCATGCAGGCGTACAAAAAGGAACTGGCGCAGATTTACCGTACTGCCTCTCTTCAGCGGGCCGCGCTGCAAAGAGAGGGGGCGGGCCAGGCCCGTATCCAGGCGTGTGAACGGGCCATGCGCGCGGATATAGATGAACTGAAGCGAAAATACGGCATTCGGTACTGATGGCAGTCCGGGCGCTGCATAAGAAGCTTGACAGAATATCTTCTTTAAGTATTATGATACAGGAAATCTTTTTTGATACGGCCGATGCAGCAGCGCGGCCTGTCGGTTCTGGAGGGTTTTATGCTTCTTGCTTTTGATGTGGGCAATACCAATATTGTATGCGGCATCTATCGGGATCGCCAGCTTATTGAGCACTGGCGCGTTTCGACCAACACGCTGCAGACCGCGGACGGCTATGCGGCCACGCTGGGCATGCTGTTCCAGCTGAAAGGGCTCCGTTTCAGCGACATTGAGGACGTCATTATTTCCACGGTGGTGCCGCCGATCATTCCCATTCTGCAGACCATGACAGAGCGGTACTTCCACGTGAAGCCCATTCTTGTCGGCCCGGGCATCAAAACGGGCATGAATATTCTCTATGACAATCCGAAGGAGCTCGGCGCGGACCGCATTGTCAATGCGGTGGCCGTGATCCATAAGTACGGCGGCCCTGCCATTATTATCGACATGGGGACGGCGACCACCTTCTGCGTGCTCAATGAGAAGGGCCAGTACCTGGGCGGCTCCGTGGCGCCTGGCATCGGCATTTCCATGGAGGCGCTGTTCCAGCGCGCGTCCAAGCTGCCCCGCATAGAGCTGAAGAAGGTGCCGTCCTGTATTTGCAAAAATACAGTGAGCGCCATGCAGGCGGGGATTTACTACGGTTTTGTGGGGCAGATTGACGGGATCGTGAACCGCATCAAGGAGGAGCTCAATCTTCCCAATGTGTCGGTCATCGCCACAGGGGGACTGGCGGCGCTCATTTCCTCCGGCAGCACCACCATCGATATTGTGGACCCCATGCTCACCCTGGAAGGGCTGCTTATCCTCTATGAAAAAAATCGCCCCGAGAGGAAGTAACGCTTTTATACATTGGGGACTTGAAAAAATGCTTGTGACCGGTTATAATGATTATCACATGGCCGGTTAGTCAAACGGTTAAGACGCTGCGTTCTCAGCGCAGAGAGTATGGGTTCGAATCCCATACCGGTCACCATGGTGCACCGGATTTTGCTCAATGCAAAGTCCGGTGTGTTTTTTTATACATCAGATGAGAATGCGCCTTCACAGGGTATAGTCACAGGAGGAAAAGAACATGAAAATTCGGATACTTGCGCTTGTTTCTGCCTTGTGCATTCTTTTGGCCTGGGCGCTTCCAGCGGCGGCAAATGGCACGGCGGCGGTCCGCATATCCGGGGTGGTGCGGTATGACTATGGGCATGCGGTGTTTCTGGCGGTGAACGAAGCGCGGGAGACACAGGGGCTGCCCGTGCTGACAGAGAGCGGGCAGCTCACAGCGATGGCCATGCACCGGGCGGCGGAATTGTCCCTCCATTACGCCCACACCCGGCCGAATGGAAAAGACTGGTCATCCATCAACGGTTCCGTCATAGAGGGAGAGCGTATGTCCTACGCCTGGAGCCGGTGGGGCGAGAATATCGCCATGGGCTACCAGTCCGCCCGGTCAGTGATGGAGGGCTGGATGGACTCTGACGGGCACAGGGCTAACATATTGAATCCTCACTACACGCAAATAGGGGTGGGCTGCTTTGAGACAGACGGCAGGCTGTACTGGGTGCAGATCTTTGGAAATGGGGACGATCCCACCAGGCCGGCACAGACAGGCGCGGCGCAGGTACAGGTGACGGTCGAGGTGAGTGAGGATGTTATGGACAGGTAAAAAGGCAATAAAAAAGATGGGAGAGTCCCATCTTTTTTGCTTTCACAGGAAGGCGCCGTTGCAGACCTGGAGGACCTGGCCTTTCACGTGGCGGCCCATTTTGCTGGCCAGGTAGAGGCAGGCGTAGGCCTGGTCCATGGGGTCGCATTCCGGGCCGGGGAAGTAGACGAAATGGCCGCTGTACTTCAGCATTTCCGCGCCGCCGGGCTGCTCGCCCGCCCGGTTGGCCAGGTGGGCCGGGGTGACGGTCGCGCCCGGGGCCACCGCATTGCAGCGGATATTCGTTTCAATGAGGCGCATGGCCACATTCTTTGTGAGCGTATTGAGCGCCCCCTTGGTGGCGGTGTAGGTGGCGCCGCAGAAGGGGCGCGTTCCGTTGACAGAGGAAATATTGATGATGCATCCATCGTTTTTGGGGAGGAAAATTTTGAGCGCCTCCCGGATGTAGCGCATGGGGCCGATGAAGTTGATGTCCGTCACGTAGTGGGCCCAGTCGTCATCCGTTTCATCGATGAGCTTCTGCTCGCCGATGCCCGCGTTGTTGATGAGAATGTCCAGGTCGCCGAAGGCGGCGAGGGTTTCTGCAAAGACGCGGGCCGTATCCTCCGGGGACCGCACGTCCGCAGCGACGCCGATGGCCCGGCCGCCTTTGGCGCGGATGCCCTCCACCACCGCATCGAGCTTCTCCTTGCCCCGGGCCACGAGGGTGACCGCAGCGCCTTCCTCCGCAAACAGCTCCGCCATCGTCTGGCCCATGCCGTAGCTGGCTCCGGTGATGATGGCGGTTTTTCCTTTGAGCATTTCCTTATCCATGGTAATTCTCCCTTCACAGAAAGTATTGACTGAACTGCCTTTACGGTACCATGGAGACAGCAAGGAAAGCCAATGCCCGTTTTTTATCCGCCTCCATAGCGAGCGCCTATATGACAATTGCGCGATGGAACCTTTCCCGATACAATGGAAAAGGAGGGATGTGGCCATGACCATACAGGATATAGAGGAAAAAGCAAAAAAGGGCGAGCCCTTTACCGTGCCGGCGGCGCTCATGCCGGACTATGTCCGCCTGCAGTACACGACGCATCGGTGTCTTCACGCGTTTCTGGGCGTGAAGGTGGAGGAGGTGCAGCGGGGGCGTATCCGCCTGTCTCTTCCCATGAAGGATGATTTTACCAACTCCGGGGGATTTCTCTACGGCGGCATTCTGGCGGCGCTCGCTGACGCCATGTCTCTCGGCCTCATCGTGAGCGTGGGAAAAAAAGCGGTGACCACCACGCTGGCCATGAATTTTGTGCGGACCCATCCCATTGAGGGCACCATTTACCTCCATGGGACCATCCGCCATAACGGGCGGCGCATGCTCACGCTCCGCGGGGAAATTCTCGGGCAGAACGGGGCGCTCCTGGCGGATATGGATATTGCCATGGCGGTGATGGGACGGCTTCCGGAGGTGCCGGAGGTGTGGTAGCCCCATAGGCAGGACTGAGGATTGACGGATAAAAAAGGATATGCTATAATACGGAGCACATGGGGTTATAGCTCAGCTGGTTAGAGCGCTTCGTTGACATCGAAGAGGTCTTGTGTTCGAATCACAATAGTCCCACCAGGAATGACAGCCGGATGGTGCAGGTTTTGCAAATCTGGCTGTTTTCACTTGCCCGGAGGCACGCGGCAGGCTCTGCAGAAGCGGCCGGCCCATGAGGCCCCGGTGCAGCCGTAACGGGGTGCGCCAGGCGCCCTCCCATGGCAGCCATGGGGCTTCATTGAAGAAACCGGGGGAATCGTTTATGATAAGGAAAAGAAAGGAGGCGGGTCGATGCTGGGATGGAAACGGCTTTGGAGCAGGGATTTTGCTCATAGCGCGCCGGAGGAGCGGTTGGCATTGATGGATCCGGGGGCGCGGGCCATTTTGAAGCATCTGACCCGTGCCGGGTACGAGGCGTATGCCGTGGGCGGCTGCGTGCGGGATCTCGCCATGGGGATTGTGCCCCATGACTGGGACGTGACCACGTCGGCGCGCCCGGAGGAAACGGCCCAGGTGCTTGCCTCGGCAGGCATCCATACCGTTGATGGCGCAGGACGCCGGTTCGGAACGGTCATTGCCGTGGTGAACGGCAAAAATTACGAGGTGACCACCTTCCGGAGCGAGAGCTACGGGAAGGATAGCCATCGGCCGGAAACGATCCGCTTTGGAACCAGCCTGGAGGAGGATTTGGTTCGCCGGGATTTCACGGTGAATGCCATGGCCCTTGACGGGGAAGGGCGGCTCACGGATCCCTTCGGCGGGCTGAAAGACATAGCCAATAAGAGACTTCGCACGGTGGGGGCGGCGGAGGAGCGGTTTAAGGAAGATGCGCTGCGCCTCTTCCGCGCCTGCCGTTTTCTCGGACAGCTGGACTTCATGGCGGAGCCGTCTCTTGTGGCCGGGATGAAGCCGGCTTTTTCGCGTGTGTCCGGTCTGTCCCTCGAGCGGGTGAAGAGTGAAGTGGAGCGCCTCCTGGTGACGGACCACGCCGGGCGGGGACTGGACCTGCTTGTCCGGTCGGGGCTGGGGGAATGCACCTGCCGGGTGCGGGAGCACGGCAGGGACGAGGCGATTGCCATTCTGCCGGAGCTTTCGCACCTGGTGGGGCTGCCGCAGATGAAAGCCTTTCACAAGTATGATGGGTGGTACCACACCCTGGCCGTGGTGGAGGCGGCGCCGGCGGAGCGCATCACCCGGTGGGCCGCCCTCCTCCATGATGTGGGCAAGGGCATGCCCGGAGTGCGCCATGTGGAGGGGGAAAAAATCACCGATTACAATCACGACAGCGTGGGAGCGGTCATGGCAGAGACGCTTCTTGCGCGCTGGCGGTACCCCGCAAGAGAGGTGCATCTCATTTCCTGGCTGGTGGCCAACCATATGAAATTCCACTATTTTGCCAATGTGGAAGAGGCGGACGTGGTGAAATGGGTGCGCCACCTCGCCATGGAAAAGGCCTTCCCCTCCCAGACCGCATTGATAGATGCCATTGGAAAACTCACCGCCCTTTGCCAGGCCGACATCATCGGCTGCGGGCGTCCCCTGTCCGCCACGGAGGGCCATGGCGCATTCGGCCGGTGCATGGCCGATGTGGCCGCATCCATTCCGATTGCCACGAGCGAGCTCTGTCTGGAGCGGCGCACCATTGAAGCACTCCGCCCGCAGGTAGCATCAGGGCTCAGGAATCTGCTCACCCGGGTGCAGAGCGGCAGTCTTCGCAACACCCCCGAGGCGCTCTACCAGGCAGCGCTGAGGTATGGAAAACGCCATGGCCGGTAAGAACAGGAATCCCATGCAGGATGTGAATGGCCGCGGGAGCGTGCTGCTCGTTCTCTTTCTCCTCTGCGCGCTGGCCGTGCTGGTCCGGCTCATCTACATCCAGATCATTCAGCATGACTATTACGCGGCATGGAGCCTGCGCCAGACCCGGGACATGCAGGAGCTCTACTCGCCCCGGGGCACCATCTATGACCGGAATGGAAAGCAGATCGCCTTTTCCATGATGGTGAAGTCCCTCTATGCGGACCCGGTCATGATGAACGTCTCCGCCGGGGAGGCAGCGGCGCTCCTGGCGCCCGTTCTGGGGAAGGAAGAGGCGGACCTGGAGGAACGATTGAGCCGGGATACGCACTTCGTCTGGCTGGAGCGCATTATGGATCCGGATATGACAGAGGCCGTGAGCCAGGTTCTCCGGGAACAGAAGCTGAAGGGCTTCGGCCTGGTGGATGAGAGCAAGCGCTACTATCCCAATGGCGCCCTCCTGGCCAATGCGCTCGGCTTTGTGGGGATCGACGGGAAAGGTTTGGACGGGCTGGAAAAATCGCTGGAAGAGATCATCAGCGGCGGTGTGAACCGGCAGATTTTATTGATGGATGCCCGGGGCAACCCCATCCTCCATTCCACCATGGCGCCCTACATGGGGAAGGAAGGGAAATCGGTATACCTCACCATTGACGCGAGCATTCAGTTCTTTGCGGAGCGCGCGCTTGATCGGGCCATGGAGTCGACAAAAGCCCAGGGCGGCATCGTCATTGTCATGGATCCGAAGGACGGAGGGATTCTGGCCATGGTGAGCCGTCCGTCCTACGATCCGAATTATTTTTATCAGGCCACGGAAAATGAATTCAAAAACAGGGCCGTCGTGGATATGTATGAACCGGGCTCCACATTCAAGCCCATGGTGGCTGCCGCAGCGCTGGATACGGGGACCTATAACACGGACATCGTGTGGCACGATCCGGGAGAAATTGTCGCTTCCGGACACACGGTGCGGAATTGGAACGATGAATCCTACGGGGATGTGCGCCTGGTGGATATTCTGAAATTTTCCATCAATACGGGCTTTGCCCATATCGGGCTCCTCACCGGCGGCGAGATTCTCACCGAGTATGCGGAGCGGTTTGGCTTCGGCCGGGCCACGGGCATTGAACTGCCCGGAGAAGGAGACGGCCTCCTGTTTAACCCCCGGGACATGCGGCCCATCGATGTGGTTTCCATGTCCATCGGACAGGGCATTGCCGTGACGCCCCTGCAGATGGTGCAGGCGTACAGCGCCTTTGTCAACGGGGGAACCATGGTGAAACCCCGTCTCATTGACTCCGTCCGGGACGAGGATGGTTCGGTGTACTCTGTCAGGATGGCCGAAACGGCGGGGCAGCCCGTGTCCCGCAAGACGGCCGATACCGTAAAGGACATGATGGAAAAGGAGGTCGCCGAAGGGGGCGGCGTGAACGCACGCGTACCGGGCTACCACATGGGCGGAAAGACCGGGACGGCGCAGAAGATTGACACCGTCAAGGGGGGCTATCTGAAGGGCCAGTACATTGCCTCCTTCTGCGGCTTCGGCCCCACGGAGGATCCCCGGGCCATCTGTCTGGTCGTGCTGGACAACCCGCAGGGCATGTACTACGGCGGCATGGTGGCCGCGCCGGTGTTTGCGGAAATCATGAGCCAGACCATGCGCTACATGGGGATTCACGCCGTGGAGGACAACACCGCCCGGCAGACCCTGGCAGAGGCGCCGAAGGCGGAGCTGCCCTTCCTTCCGGAAACGGACGCAAAGGAAGTGATTCTACCGGATTTCCAGGGCTGGTCGGTGCGCGATGTGGGCGAATGGCTCAGCGCAGCCGGCCTGGGCTTCCTGCCGGAGGGCTCCGGCTTTGCCGTGAGCCAGACGCCGGAGGCCCAGACCGCGGTGGAGCGGGGAGACAATATCACCGTCCATTTTGCACAGGACCAATGAAAGGCACCTTCGGGTGCTTTTATTGTGCCCCTATGCCGATACAGACCGGCCGCAACGGGACAAAAGACGCAGGAAGGCACGGAAGGCGCAGGTGAGACCGCCGCAGTGGCGGAGGGGCTCGCCAAACAGGGGAAAAATTCCTGCCGCCGGCGGGTTCTGAGGAGGGCGGAAAAACGCCGATACCATGGGAAGGTTTTGCCATTCTATGGAAAATGCGTGTATCCTACGCTATAATATATGCTATGGTAAAAAAGAAGTAGAAACAGAGGAGGAACGAGATGTTCAGAACATTTTCCATGGAATTGGCCGGCCGGCCTCTCACCATTGAGACCGGTAAGATGGCAAAACAGGCGTCCGGGGCGGTGCTGGTGCGCTATGGCGACACGGTGGTCCTTGTGACGGCCACCGCGAGCAAGAACGCCCGGGAGGGAACGGATTTCTTCCCGCTCACCGTTGACTATGAAGAAAAAATGTATTCCGTGGGCAAAATGCCCGGCGGCTTTCTTCGGAGAGAGGGCCGTCCCAGCAACGCGGCCACGCTGAATGCCAGACTGATTGACCGGCCCATCCGTCCGCTTTTTGACAAGCGCTGCCGCAACGATGTGCATGTGGTGGCGACGGTTCTTTCCGTGGATTATGACAACGCGCCGGAGCTCTGCGGCATGCTCGGCGCCTCGGCCTCCCTGGCCATTTCCGACATTCCCTGGGACGGCCCCATCGCAGGCGTGCGCGTGGGCCGGGTGAACGGCGAGTTCGTCATCAACCCCACCCAGGAGCAGCTGGAAGCATCGACGATGAACATCACCGTGGCCGGCTCTGAGACAGCGATTCTCATGGTGGAGGGCGGCGCGCAGGAAGCGCCGGAGGAAGAAGTCCTCGACGCCATCATGTTTGGCCACGAACAGATCAGAAAGCTGGTGGAATTCCAGAAGACCATCGCGGCCGAAGTGGGGAAAGAGAAGCGCACCCTCGTATTCCCGGAGATTCCTGAGGAGATTGAAACGGCCATCCGTGAATATGCGGAAGAACCGCTGAAGGCGGCCATCTTCAACCCGGACAAGCTCACCCGGGAAGCGCACATGGCGGAGGTAAAGGCAGAGGCGGAGGCTCATTTCAAGGAGCTCTATCCGGACAATGCCGCAGAGGTGGCGAGCTGCCTGGATCACCTGACAAAGGAAATTGTCCGGCACATGATTTCCGTCGATAAAATCCGTCCTGACGGCCGTGCGCTGGATGAAATCCGCCCCATTGACTGTGAAGTGGGCGTTTTGCCAAGGGCCCATGGCTCGGCGCTTTTCACCCGCGGCCAGACGCAGGCCCTCTCGGTGGTGACCCTCGCGCCCATGTCAGAAGCGCAGGTCATCGATGACCTCACGCCCATCACGGAGAAGCGGTACATCCACCAGTACAATTTCCCCTCCTTCAGCGTAGGGGAGACGCGGAGCTCCCGCGGCCCCGGACGGCGGGAAATCGGCCACGGCGCGCTGGCGGAACGGGCGCTCATCCCGGTGATTCCTTCGGTGGATGAATTCCCTTACTCGATCCGCGTCGTTTCGGAAATTCTGGAATCCAACGGCTCCTCCTCCCAGGCCTCCGTATGCGGCAGCACCATGTCGCTCATGCACGCCGGCGTGCCCATCAAGGCGCCGGTAGCGGGCATCGCCATGGGTCTCGTGCAGGAGGGTGAGCACTTCACCATTCTGACGGACATTCAGGGCATGGAAGACGCCCTGGGCGATATGGACTTCAAGGTGGCCGGCACGGCGAAGGGCGTCACCGCCATCCAGATGGACATCAAGATTCACGGCCTCTCCAGAGACATCCTTCTGGCGGCGCTGCAGCAGGCCCGGCGGGGACGGCTCTTTATCCTGGACAAGATGGCCGCATGCATCGCCAAGCCGGCAGAGCACCTCTCCCCCTACGCGCCGAAGATCATTACCATGACCATTCCGGTGGACCGCATTCGCGATGTCATCGGCACGGGCGGCAAAACGATTAATAAAATCATCAGCGAGACGGGCGTAAAGATCGATGTGGAAGAAGACGGACGCATCTACATTGCAACGCCCGATGAAGAAGCGGCGCAGCGGGCGGTGAAAATGGTGGAAAGCCTGACCCACGACGTGCAGCCTGGCGAAACCTACCTCGGCCGCGTGACCCGCCTCATGAAATTCGGCGCGTTCGTGGAAATTCTTCCCGGCAAGGAAGGCATGGTGCACGTGTCCCAGCTGGCTATGCAGCGGGTGGAAAAGCCGGAGGACGTGGTCCACGAGGGCGATGAAATCATGGTGAAGGTGACGGAAATCGACGACAAGGGACGGATCAACTTGTCCCGGAAGGCCCTCCTTCTGGAGAAAAAGAAATGAGAAGCCGCGGCTTTGAAATCGTTTCCCGGTGGGAAGGACAGGGGATCCGCCTGCCCGAGAGAAAGACCGCGGACAGTGCGGGCTACGACATAGAGAGCGCCGAGGACGCGGAGCTTCTCCCCGGGAAGGTGACCATCCTTTCCACGGGACTCAAGGCCTACATGGGAAGCGGGGAATACCTGGCCATACACATCCGCTCCAGCATGGGCATCCGCCACGGGCTCATGCTGGCCAACGGCACGGGCATCATTGACCGGGACTACTACAACAATGAAGACAACGAGGGGCATATTCTGATTGCCGTATACAACGCATCAGAGGTCCCCTTCCATGTGTCAAAGGGCGACCGCATCGCCCAGGGCATCTTCGGGCGGTTCCTGCCGGCAGACGGGGACCGGGCGGAGGGAACGCGCCGCGGAGGTGTGGGAAGCACGGGGGTGTCATGATTGAGAAAGAAATCCTGCTGGAGCGAACGCCCGCCTTTGAGGGAAAGCTCCTCCATGTGTTCAGAGACAGCGTGGAAGTGGCCGGCCGCCGGACCTGGCGGGAGGTGGTGCTCCACCCCGGCGCGGCGGCCATCATTCCCGTGACGGACGAGGGAGAGATCCTCTTCGTCCGCCAGTACCGCTATGCGGTGGGGGCGCCCCTGCTTGAAATCCCCGCGGGCAAGCTGGATCCCGGCGAATCCCCCGATGACTGCGCCGCAAGAGAGCTGACGGAAGAGACAGGCTTCCGGGCGGGGCGCCTCCGAAAGCTCGGCGCTGTGTACACCACCCCGGGCTTCTGCAATGAAACCATTCATTTGTACCTGGCGGACCGGCTCATTCAGGCAGAGCAGCACCTCGATACGGACGAATTCCTCGACGTGGTGCCCATCCCCCTGGGGGAGGTGCGGCGCATGATGGCGTCGGGCGAGCTCTGCGATGCGAAAACCCTGTCCGCGCTGGCCTTGCTTAGAGCTGAGATCTGAGAACTGAGATCTGAGAACTCAGCTCTAATTGCTGTATCGCCGCTAAGCTTGGAAATACGCTTGACAAATGGTTACACGCGGAGTAAACTTTTACCAAATGTATATGCATTGGATGAACGTACTCACAAGTGAGTATAAAGAAATCCAGGGTGTATATCGATATTTATAGATATCGGGGGGTACTTGCCTC
>CAZPLS010000049.1:0-10989 GCA_964587685.1 uncultured Dialister sp. | reverse complement strand
CGGCCGCCCCTTCTGGCCGCTGGGAAAACCCATGCCCTGGTTCAAAAAAGCATAATGACAAGAAAAACTCTCACTTCCGAGGAAGAGAGAGTTTTTTTGTAGAACTGAGAACTGAGATCTTAGAGCTGAGATTTTAGTTCTCAATTCTCAGTTCTCAGTTCTAATTAGAGTTCTCAGTTCTAAACTGCCCGGAAATATGCTATATTTATAAAAAACACCGGTAAAGAGGCGCTGTGAAGCGGCTCTTTTCACCGTCAAGAAAGGATGAATCGGATGAACATTATTGATGAATTGAAATGGCGCGGCGCAGTGAATCAGCAGACGGACGAGGAGGGCTTGTACGAGCTGGCGGGCTCCCAGTCGATTTCCCTTTACTGCGGCATCGACCCCACGGGAGACAGCATGCACATCGGCCATCTCATTCCTTTCATGATTCTGAAGCGCTTCCAGCTGGCGGGCCACCATCCCTACATTGTCATTGGCGGCGGCACGGGCGCCATTGGGGATCCCTCGGGGCGGAAAACCGAGCGGGTGCTCCAATCGGCCGAGCAGGTGCAGCACAACGCAGAGTGCCTCACCGCGCAGATGCAGAAGCTCTTCGGTGGGGACGGCACCTTTTCTATCGTCAATAATTACGACTGGCTCTCGAAGATTTCCCTGCTGGACTTCCTGCGCGATTATGGAAAGCTTTTCAGCATCAATGCCATGCTCGCCAAGGACGTGGTGGCGTCCCGGCTGGAGACGGGCATTTCCTTTACGGAATTTTCCTACCAGATTCTCCAGTCCATCGATTACTACCTGCTCTACAAGGAGCATCACATCCAGCTCCAGATCGGCGGGGCGGACCAGTGGGGCAATATCACCAACGGCATTGAAATGATGCGGAAGAAGGAAGGCATCACCGGCGTGTACGGCCTCACCATTCCGCTTATGCTCAAGGCGGACGGCACGAAGTTCGGCAAAACCGCCGGCGGCGCGGTGTGGCTGGACCCGGTGAAGACATCCCCCTATGAGTTCTACCAGTTCTGGTTCAATCAGGATGACCGGGACGTGGTGAAGTACCTGAAATACTTCACCTTCCTCTCCCGCGAGGAGATCGAGGCCCTCGAGGCGGAGACGAAGGCGCATCCCGAGCAGCGCGAGGCCCAGCGCCGGCTGGCCGAGGAGGTGACCCTCTTCGTTCACGGAGAGGCGGGCCTGGCAGAGGCGGAGCGCGTCACGAAGGCCCTCTTTACGGGGGATGTGGCGGAGCTCTCCGGAGCGGAAATTGCCGGGGCCTTCCGCTCGGCGGCAGGGGGCGTCATTCCCTCCTCGCCCATGAACATTGTGGAGGCTCTTGTGGCCGGCGGCGTGGAGAAATCGAAGCGCCAGGCCCGGGAGGACGTGAAGAACGGGGCCATCCGTGTGAACGGCGAGCTCATCCGCGACACCGAGGCGGACATTGCCGCCCATCCCCACACGGAGGGGCGGTACATTATCATCCGCAAGGGGAAGAAGAATTACTTCCTGCTGGAAGTGGAACAGTGAGGCAGCCATGAGCTTTCGGTTTGATCACAACAATATCAACGTGCTCGATCTGGAGCGGAGCATCGCCTTTTACCGGGAGGCGCTGGGCCTTTTCGAGACGGGGCGCATCGAGGGGCCGGAGGGGGCCTTTACCATCGTCTACCTCGGGGACGGCGTATCGAAGCACCGCCTGGAGCTGACCTGGCTGCGGGATCGGAAGGAGCCCTATAATTTGGGGGAGAATGAATTTCACCTGGCCTTTGCCACGTCCGATATGGAGGCGGCTCATGCGCACCATGCGGCCATGGGGTGCATCTGCTATGAAAATCCGGATATGGGGATTTACTTCATTCATGACCCCGATAATTACTGGCTGGAAATCATTCCGGAAAAGCAATGACGAATCCTGTATTTGAACGGACGGCGCGGCTCATCGGCGAGGCGGGGGTGGCTCGTCTCGCGGAGAAAACGGCGGCGGTATTCGGTATCGGCGGCGTGGGCTCGTACGCGGCGGAGGCCCTCGTCCGCGCCGGTGTGGGGCGCCTCCTTTTCATTGACGGCGATGTGGTGGAGATATCCAACCTGAACCGGCAGCTCGTGGCGGATCTCACCACCGTGGGCCGGCCGAAGGCGGAGGTCATGGCAGAACGCGCGGCCCGGGTGAATCCGGCCTGCCGGGCGGAAGCGGTGGTGCGGCGGTACGTGCCGGGGGATGAGGCGTGGCTGGCCTCGCTCGGCGCGGACTTCGTTATCGACGCCATAGACGACGTACCTGCCAAGGTATCCCTGGCGGAAACCTGCGCCCGCCTGGGCATACCGGAGGCGGCGGCCATGGGGACGGGATTCCGCCTTCATCCGGAAATGCTCGAGGTGACCGACATTTACCGCACCTCCGGGTGTCCCCTCGCGCGGCGCATGCGCCGGGAGCTGCGGCAGAGGGGAGTGGAGCGGCTCACGGTGGTGTATTCCCGGGAGGTGCCCGCGGCGGCCGGTCCGGGACCGGTGGGCTCGGTGTCCTTCGTGCCTCCCGCGGCGGGGATGATTCTCGCCGGACTGGCCGTGAGGGCGCTCTTGAAGGAGGAAAAGCAATGAAGTACAGGGTGCGGCACCTGGAGCGGCTCACCGTCATGGCGGACGGCAAAGCGCACTGCGGCTACAATCAGGACTGGTACCCCGAGCGGTGGCAGCGCCTCGCCGGGTGCGGCCCCACCACGGGCGCGGTGATTCTTTCGTACATCGAGGGAGCCCGGACGGGACAGTGGCCGCAGACGGTGGAAGCAGCCCGGGAAAAGATGCTCGCCTTCTGGCCCTACGCCACGCCCCGCATGCACGGCCTGTACAAGGTGCGCTGGCTCATGGAGGGGCTGAATGCGTGCCTCGCCGACCGGGCCATGGCAGGGAAGGCGGACATGCTGAACATTCCCATCCTGCGGCCCTTCCGACCGACGGCGGAGGAGGCGGCGCGGTTCATCCGCCAGGGCCTCCTGGAGGACGCGCCCCTGGGATTTCTGAACCTGCACAACGGGGGAGATGCGGCCATCTGCAGCTGGCACTGGATGCCCCTCGTCGGCCTTGATGATGAGGGCGGCCGCTATACGGCAGAGGTGCTGGATGAGGGGCGGCGCATCACCTTTGACTTCACCCGGTGGCTCAAAGCGAGCGCCTTCGGCGGCGGCCTCGTGCGGGTTGTGGGGGGAGTTTAGAACTGAGAGCGGAAAAACAATTCGTAATTCGTAATGCGGAATGCGTAATTAAAGGGTTAGCGGCAAACATGCACGCACACCTAAATGAGCCCAAAGGATAGTATCGATGCGAGGTAAATACCACTTGCTCCAAATCGCAAGATTCGTGTCAGCTCCCCGCCCGTTATTTTTTGACCGGCCCCGAAGCGGCATATTTAGATCTGAGATCTGAGAGATTAATTCTCAGATCTCAGTTCTAAGATCTAAGCTCTAACTTATGGGGTCTTTTGCGAAATGGCGGGGAAAAATACCTGGGAATAGGATATAATAAAAGAAAAAGAAAATGTTCCTGATGAGGAGGGATGGCATGAAATATTGGAAGACTCTGGCGCTGGTACTGGCGCTGGCGGCGCCGGTGACGGCTGGCGCGGTGAGCTCGCAGGACCTGGCCAATACGGAGCGGTTCCGTCCGGTGTACATGAGCGAGACCGGCGTGGTTTACGCGGATATGACGAGCATCAGGGCGGCGGAGGCAGTGGAGGGACAGTTCCCCATGCTTCAGCTCGATTTGTACCTGGAGAGCTACCGGGAAGCGCCCACCTATGACCTGCTCTCGGGCGGTCAACTGGTGGATGTGATTTATGCGTACCATTCGAAGCTGCTCGCGGCGCGCCGTATGAGCGAACCCAATGGACCGCTTCAGTTCTATGGAGATAACCGGATTTTCGGCATTTTTATGCCTGACGGCAGCCCGGCGAACCGCTCGCCCCAGACCGGGGAGGCGAAGGCCATCGATGTGGCCCAGGAAGCGCAGGACATTTACCTCAATCTGTCCCGCTGGCTCTGACCAGCACTCCCGGAACGTCCGGGATTAGATCTGAGATCTGAGATCTCTAAACTAAGCACTAATACTTTTGGCGCATTGGGATGCGGGTTCATATGGATTGTCCGTACGTATCGGTTCATTTTCGGATGGTTCTGTTTTTTGAATAAGAATCCAAGGTCTCCGACACTTTTTCTGTCCGCACAGAAAAAGTGTCGGCCGAAAAAGAGGCGCCGCCCAGTCAAACAGGCCTGAAGGAGGGCGCTGGTCACTGCCCTCCGCGCAACTCGCGCCCTGTGGGCGCTCAAACAAGCGCTCCGGCCGACGCCACCAGCCCCCTCCTTCTCCCTTCGGGCACCGGCCTGTTTGAAATGGGCGGGGAGCTGACACGACGCTTACCTTTTGAGACAAAGAGTATTCACCCCGCGCCGATACTGACGGTTTGTCTCATTTTGTTGAGCTCTCAGTTTCGCCGCTGTCCTTCTCACTCATGGTCAAGAAACTGGCACATCTCCAATGCCGCTGCTCTAATTAAGCATTACGAATTCCGCATTACGCATTATTTTTGCCCTACGCTAAACTCGCTCGCTGCGCTCGCTCAGACAAGCTGCGGGCTTCACGCTGAGTGCCGCCAATTTTTCCCCTTCGGGGCCGGCCAAAAAATAACGGGCGGGGAGCTGACACGGAACTTACCTTTTGAGCCAAGTGGTATTCACCTCTTTTTCGACGGAGTGAGACTGTCTGAATTTGTTGTGCCCACCAGCTCAATGAGCTCCTTTTGATGCATGGTGTTGGAATGTTCTTGTCGCCGCTTTCAGCGGCATCCCTTGTGCTACGTGACTGGCGCATTTTGGCGCAATCGGCATAGCGACGAAGTGCGGTTGTCTCATGACTGTGTGACTCTTTTGGTTAGCTTCTTGTACGGGGCTTAATTACGCATTACGAATTCCGAATTACGAATTATTTTTCCGCTCTCAGTTCTAAGCTCTAAATATGGACATAACCGCTGGAATATGTTACATTAGATTCCAGTATAAATAGTAACAAAAGTAAATGAACGAAGCATCAATGGAGAATGCAATGAAACTCAACATAGCAGGCGGCTGCGGCGATTTTGGGCGCAGCTGTTTTTTTGTCTCCGGAAACCGGCATGCCTATATAGTGGACTGCGGCACGTCCACAGACGGGCTGGATCGTGTGCCGGATCTGACCATGGACGAGCTCCGCAGTGCGGAGTACCTCTTTCTGACCCATTCGCACCGGGATCATTCCGGCGCGGTGGAGTATGCCGAGGAGATGGGCTTTGCCGGGCCGGTGATTATGTCGGCCCAGACCTATCGGCAGCTGACCTACAAGCCGAAGAATGCGGTCATCATGGATTCATCTGCGCCGGAGGCAGATTTGCTCCCCGACTTTTCTTTCCGGTGGGGGCGGACCGGCCATTGCTGCGGCGCCGTGTGGTACGCGGTGAGCTGTGAGGGCAAGACGGCCTTCTTTTCCGGCGACTATCGCGAGGGGGATCCCTTTTATCGGAATGATCCCGTGCGGGACATGGCGGCGGACATCGCTGTCATTGACGCGGCCTATCCCACGGCGGAAACGGGAGAGGCCATGCGGACGCGTTTCCTCGATCGGGCAGAGGCGCTTCTTGCGGAGGGGCGGACGGTCATTCTGCCGGTGCCCCGCTTCGGCCGGGGGCTGTCTATCGCGGCGGCCCTGGCGGCGCGCCTGAAGGGGGCCGTGCCCCTGGCGATGGATGAGCGGCTTCTCCGGGAATGGCAGACCTTTTCCCGGCGGAAGTACTTCGTCAATCCCGCCGTCTTTGACGTGCCGTCAGACACCTTCCGCCTGTGGGATGGATCCACCCTTCCCGGGCCGGGGGCGTACTTCCTTACGGACGCGCAGCTTTCCCACGGGGACAGCCGCCAGCTCATCGAGCGCTATCCCGCAGCCAGCATTCTCCTGTCGGGACGGGCCCACGGATATGGACGGTCGGCGGAATACCTCGCATCGGGCCGGGCGGAGATGGTGCTCTGGCCCAACCATATGACCTATGGGGAGATGGAGGCCTTCGCCGCGGCGAACCGGTTCACCACGGTCATTCCCTTCCATGACCCGAAGCGAAAGCCTGACCGCTTCCTTTATGAGTTTTAGTGCCTGTAAGGAAAGGGTATAGATTTTTTCTGCATCAATTTCACCGGCGGCGCCTTCTTCCCTGCGCAGAACAGGGGGGTGCTGTGATATAATATAAGTAAGCGTTAAACGGTAAATCCGGAAAGGCGGTGTCCCTATGATTAGTTATCAAAAAATTCTCGTACCCTACGACGGTTCTGATCATGCGAAAAAAGCGCTCCAGCAGGCCCTGGACCTGGCGGAGGCTTCGGGCGGTGCCGTATGCATTGCCAGCGTGTGCAATATCGTGTCAGTGATGAGCAACTTCGATCAGGTGTCCATCGCAGAAGGGTGTCTGACCTCGCAGTTGTCAGAGGATCTGGAGCGGCAGTGCCGGGAGGATCTGAAGGAAGCGATGGCTATGGTGCCGGAAGGCGTGAAGGCAGAGGAACGCTTCGAGGTGGGATCTCCCGGACCGGTGCTGCTGCAGCTGGCCGATGAGCTTGGATGCGACCTCGTAGTGATGGGAAGCCGCGGGCTTGGACCGCTGAAAGGCATTTTCATGGGGTCCGTTTCGAGCTACCTGGTAAGCCGTGCGAAATGCCCGGTGCTTATTGTGAAGTAAAAAAGGGGCCGCCAGAAGCGGCCTTTCTTTTTTGGCGTGTCCGGCGAAGGGGGGAGCGGTATGGACAACCATGGGCGGTGGCTGAAAGACCAACTGGATGAATGGTCGGCGGAAGGATTGATTTCAGCCGAGGCGGCAAAGGAGCTCCGCAGGCGCTACGGCGGGGGAGCCTCCTTTTCGTGGGCAGCGGCTCTTTTCACAGCAGCCCTTTTTTGTCTGACCGCGGGTCTCTTTTTCACCGGTGCGGGCCTGTGGAGCACCCTTTCTCAGGATGAGCGGTTTCTCCTTGCCGTAGGGCCGCTGGCGGTATCGGACCTGCTGGCAGTGATCTTCTGGGCGGGAGATGGAGCTATCCGGCGCTTCCCTGATTTTCTCCGGGAAGGGGTGGGCCTATTCCACGGTCTTGCTGTCACGGCGGCCGTTTGGATCGTCCATGATTCCTTCCTGCTGGATGCGGATATATCGGGGCTCCTTCTGGCGGTGGCTCTGACCCTTCTGATGATGCTCTATATCCTCCGATCGGCGGGGCTGGGCATTATCTTTTGTGCCAATGCAGCGCTGGCGGCGTGGCTCCATCCGGCGAACGGCTGGTTTGATGGAGCGGTATGGCTCCTCCTGGCAGCAGCCTTTCCTTTCTTTTTGGTTCTCATCGGCTCGAATCGGCAGACGGCGGGCATTGCTTTTGCGTGGGGGTGGATTGCCTCCGTGCTGGCTCTTACCTTCGTCACCGCGTCGGGACAGATCTGGCAGGTCGTGTTCTTCGCCAGCGTAGCGTCCCTCACCTGGCTCATCGGCGCTGCGCTCCGTCCTTACGGATGGATCGGGGCGGCGTTTCGTTTCTTCGGCGGGGCGGCGGTGTTTGGCGTCCTCTTTGCCGCATCCTTTGGCGCCACCTGGCGCGATGGGGCGGGGGACTGGTTCCTCTGGACTCTTCTGGTGCTGTTCCTTGCCGCGGACGGGGTTCTCCTCGTGAAGGCGGCGGTGAGCCGGGAATGGCTCAGCATCACCGCGGGGCTCACGCCCTTTGTGATGGCCGCTGCGGTGGGCTTGTCTCTGTGGGACGGGACCGGCGTGTCCTCGGCGGTGCTGGTGACATGCTTCATGGCCTTCCTGGCCCTGGCGGTCATCCTTCAGGGCCTGCGGAAGGGGCGGAACTGGCAGATTGCATCGGGGCTTGTCCTCCTGCTCAGTGCGGGGGGCGTGCGCCTGTGGGATGCCACCCTCTCCTTTGCGCAGCGAGGGAATTTCTTCTTCGCCGCGGGCATTGTGGCGGCCCTGCTCTGCCTCATCTTTTTCCTGCCGCGGCGAAAGAAGCGCCGCCGCATAGGGAAGCGCCCCCGCAAGGCCGAGGCGGCTCCTGTGGAGGCACCAGCCCCCTATGCGGAGCGGCAGGTCCATGAGGAGGCCGCCCCATCGTACAAGCCAGCGGGGCCGTGGAGAGCGCCGGAGGCAGCCCCCGCCATTGAGGAGACCGCCCTCTATGAGGACAGTATGCCCTACGGTGAGAAGTTTCCCCATGACGAGCCCTCATTCTCCTCCGGAGCGGGGCCGGCAGAAAACGCGCGGAGCGGATCAGAGGGGAGGAACGAGCCATGAACAAAAAATGGATGGTACCCCTCCTTTTCCTCGCCTTGGGGCTGCAGATTCTCATTCTCGTGTGGGTGCGCGGCGAATACCGCACCGTCCAGACGGAGGGAACGGTGTACACCATACCAGTGACGGTCAATTTCAGTCCGGATTTTTATGAAAAGAATTACCTCTCCCTCTACGTACCCATCGACAAGGCCCAGTGGATCGGGGCGACTGCGCCGGAAGAGGGCGAGGAGGTGTATGTCGCCATCAGCGGCAGCAAGGAGAAGGAAATTCAGGTGCTGCGGGCGCAGCGCGATCCGCCTGATGGCGATTATATTCTCGTGCGGGCCAAGAGCCTCGACGGGGATGTGCTTCATTTCGACTTTCCCGCCAATCGCCTCTACATGGACAGCGGCCAGCTGCGGCGCATTTCCGTAACGGAGCTGTCCGAGAGGGTGCGGGTGAGGAACCCTGAGACGGGGCGGGTGGAGACGCGCATGAAAAACACCCTCCGGGCGGTGCTCAGCATCAAGGACGGCCGGGTGGTTATTGCGGATCTCCTGGTGAACGGCAGTCCCGTCGCCATGTCCTATACCACGGTGGGAACCAAGGCAGATGTGAAATTCGCTACCAGCGAAGACAATGATGAGGATAAAAGCATTCCCATGGTAGGCCGGTAATTGGATTATGTAAGAGGCGGAGGAACGATGTATATCATTTTAATGAGACATGGCGCGGCGGAGGCGCGGGAGGATGCCGAGGACAACAGAAACCGCCGACTCACGGGCAAGGGCGAGCGCGGCGCTGCGAGAACCGCGGATATGCTCCGGTACCTGCTGAAGGGGGCGCGGCTGGCCATCTTTACCAGCCCCTATCGGCGGACGAAGGAAACGGCGGAAATTGTGTGCGATGTGTGCGGAGGCACGGTGGAGGCGGCAGACGAGCTCCTCCAGGCCGCGTGGGGCCCCGTGGCGGCACGGTGCCTGGGCAGCTCGCGGCCGGTGCTCCTCGTGGGGCATCAGCCCTTCCTGCAAAGCTACCTCATGATTGTTGCCGGTGCGGCGGTGAAATTCACCCCTGCCTCGGCAGCCATTATTGACTATGATCCCAAGTGGAGACAGGGCCGGCTCATCGGCTTTATCTCCCCCGATTTGAAAAAGATGAAAAAAGCAGAAAAAGACTGAGTGAAAGCTGAGGATATCCATGAAAAAACTTCTGACCATTGCGGGGTCCGATCCCTCCGGGGGTGCGGGCGTACAGGCGGACCTGAAAACCTTCGCGGCGCTGGGTACATACGGAATGAGCTGCATCTGCGCCGTGGTGGCGGAAAACACCACTCGCGTATCGGCGGTGCAGAACATCACCACTGACATGGTGACAGCCCAGCTCATCGACATCTATGAGGACATTCCCCCGGACGCGGTGAAAACAGGCATGCTCTCCACGCCGGAGCTGGTTCACACCGTGGCGGACTTCCTCGCGGCGCACCGCGGGCCCCCTGTCGTGGTGGACCCGGTCATGGTGGCCGCCTCAGGGGGCGTGCTCCTCGAGCCGGAGGCCGTGGAAAGCTACAAGAAGGAAATGTTTCGGGAAGCGGCGCTCATCACGCCCAACATCCCGGAGGCGGAAATCCTCACAGGCATGACCATTCACAATGTTTCCGACATGGAAAAGGCGGCGGAGGCCCTCATGCAGTACGGCTGCGGCGCCGTCCTCGTCAAGGGGGGACACCGTGTGGAAGACGCCCTCGATGTGCTCTGCGACGGAGAGAAAACGGTGCGCTTCGCCGGCCGGCGCATCGAAACAAACAACACCCACGGCACAGGCTGTACCCTCTCCTCGGCCCTGGCGGTATACCTGGCCAAAGGCCTTTCCCTGGCTGAATCGGTGGAGAGCGCCAAGGCTTACCTCACAGGCGCCCTCGCCAGCGCCGCGTCTGGCTCTGTGGGACACGGAAGCGGCCCGGTGGATCACTTCTGGTTTTACGGAGAACGATGGGGGCAGATGGAATGAGCCACTTCTTCGCATACCTGGCCCGGCTGAAATACATCCGCCGGTGGGGTCTCATGCGGAGCAGCATGCCCGAAAACGATGCGGAGCACACCCTGCAGACCGCCATGATCGCCCATAACCTCGCCGTCATCCGGCAGGACATTTTCGGCGAACCCTGCGACGGGGCCCGCTGTGCCGTTCTGGCGCTCTACCACGACGCGAGCGAGGTTTTCACGGGGGACATGCCCACGCCGGTGAAATACTTCAGCGAGAATCTGCGGGACCAGTACAGCACCATCGAAGCCATGGCCCGCCAGCGCCTTCTCGATTCGCTCCCGAGCGAACTCACGGAAGCCTACCGGCCCTTTGTAACGGACATGGAAAAAGACGAGCTCTGGCCGATCGTGAAAGCGGCGGACACCCTCTCGGCGTACCTCAAATGCGTGGAGGAAGCCATGGCGGGCAACCATGAATTTGACGAGGCCGCCCGGAGCACGGAAGAAAAACTGCGGAACCTGCACATGAAAGAAGTGGACTGGTTCCTCGAACACTTCGCACCGAGCTTTTCACTCACACTCGACGAAATGCGCCGCAGGCCGTGAAAAAAAGACGGGAAATCCCGTCTTTTTTAGATCTGAGATCTGAGAACTGAGAGCTTAGAAAAAGGATAGCAGCAC
>CAZPLS010000048.1:9633-11210 GCA_964587685.1 uncultured Dialister sp. | reverse complement strand
CCCGCCATGATCATGGTCAGCGTGAGCTGCGCCATGGAGGCAGTGATGCCGAAATCCGCCTGGAGCTGCGGAAGACCCGGCAGGTACATATCCGTCGAAAGCGACGCCATAGCGGCAATCGCTCCCAAAAACGCAAGCAGTGCTGCATTTCCCATATCGCTTCTCCCCCTTTTTTCCCAATAAAAAAAGCCGCAAAAGAAAAATGCAGGCTCCTGCCAGTCTGCATTTTTTACTGCGGACACCGCGCATAACGCGCCAAAGGAAATTTCATGAGTCTGTACATCCATTATACGCCGGAATGGGCGGAATGAAAAGTCCCGCTCAGAGCTCTTCCCGGTGATGCGGCGCGATGACACGGAAAAAGGCCAGCGCCGCCAGGATGTATCCCGCCGCCATGAGCACCCCCATGGGAATGGCCGTGTGATCCCCGGCAATGCCTGCCAGAGGCATGCACACCAGCCCCAGAAGCGTCGTGGACGCCCCAAGCAGGGCCGAAGCGCTGCCGGAAGTGCTGCCCCCCTCCCTCGACAGCGCCAGCGCCGTCGAAGCCGTGCCCATCAGGGAAAGGGGCACAATGGTCAGGAAAAGCACCGGCACGGTGTACCAGATGGGCGCCTCCGCGAGAAATCCTCCCAGCAGCAGCACGCTCCCGGCAGCGGGCACCATCACGCCGTACTTCATCATGACCGATTCACGCACCGTGCCGGACAATTTTGCCGCCACTGCGCCCATCCCCAGAAGGCCCGCGCCGATGCCGCCGAAAATATAGCTGTATCCCTGGGGCGACAGGCCATACACATTCTGAAAAAGGAAGGACGAGCCGGCGATATAGCTGAAAAAAGCGCCGTGAGTAAAAAGCTGCACCAGACAGTGACCCCGGAAATAGGGCTTCCGGATAAGGGAGGGAAAATTCCGGAAGCTCGCCAGAAAGCTCCGGTTCCGGTGATCCGCGGGCAGCGTCTCGGAAAAGCATATCGAGGATACCGCCAGCACCAGTCCCACCATGACCATGACGAGGAAAATCCCCCGCCAGTCTGTAAAGGCAAGCACCTGTCCCCCGATCACCGGCGACAGAATGGGCGCCAGCCCGTTGATCATCATGAGAACCGCAAAGTAGCGCATGAGCTGGGGCCCATCGCACACATCCCGCGCAATGGCCCGGGCAATGACGATGCCGAAGGCGCCCGCCAGCCCCTGCACGAGCCGTGCGGCCAGAAGATGCCAGATATCCTCCGCTATCCAGCACCAGGCCGACGCCGCCGTAAAGACAGCCATACCGAAGAGGAGCGGCGCCTTCCGGCCCAGCCGATCCGAGAGCGGCCCGCCGACCAGCTGCCCCGCTGCCATGCCGAGCATGGTCATGGTCAGCGTCAGCTGTGTCAGAGACGCGGAAATGCCGAGAGACTGCTGCATTTCCGGCAGTCCCGGCAAGTACATATCCGTGGAAAGGGGCGCGATCGCCGTCATCAGTCCGAGAAAAATCAAAAGCCCTGTTCCATGCTTCGTTTTCATACAACCCTCCATAATAAAGAACTGCCCGAAGAGCAGTCCCTGTCCGGCGGATCCCCGCCGTTTGT
>CAZPLS010000048.1:0-9533 GCA_964587685.1 uncultured Dialister sp. | reverse complement strand
TCAACTCAACAAGACAAGCGAAGAACGAGACGGAAGCTGTTTATGAGAGCTGCAGAGAGCCGGTGGATGGTGAAAACCGGCGCGGATGAACAGCGGACTATCACTCGGGAGCTGTTCTGCCGAAACAAAGTAAGCAGGACCGGACGTCCCCGTTACGGACAGAGCACGTGAAATCGTGCCGCTGAGCATAATACAGAGTGGTACCGCGCATGACGCCTCTGTCCGGGATTCCGGATGGAGGCTTTTTTATACCCGGGACCGGCCGCCTTTCTGTATTTTGCCCATCGGATGATTCGTGCTCACTGAGTACAATACAGAGTGGTACCGCGCACGACGCCTCTGTCTGCCTTGTGGCAGGCAGGGGCTTTTTTGTACCCTCCCAGTGTCGCAGTCAAATTGTAAAAGGAGGATTTCAAATGACCTGGAAACATGCATGGAAAGTATTGGGCGCCGCGCTGCTCGTAACAGCCGCCTGCGCCGGATTGGCGGGATGCGGACAGAGCAGCAGCGCCGGGGGCGAAAAAACCGTCCGCCTTGGATTCCTCAACGGCGTTACCGGCGGTGTCGCTGCCTACGGCGTTTCCGAGCAGATGGGCTTCGATATGGCCATCGAGGAGCTGAACCAGCAGGGCGATTACCATTTCGAGGTGGAAATGGTCGACACCAAGGGTGTGGTCGCCCAGGCAGTGGCCGCCGCGCAGAAAATGGTGACCGACAAGAAGCTCCTCGTCGTGGGGCCGCTCATCTCTGGCGAATACAAAGCAGTCGCCCCCATCTTTGAACAGGCCGGCATCCCCCTTCTCGGCGCGGCCACGACGGCCGAAGGCCTCACGGATAATGGCCGCTACCTCTTCCGCAACTGCGTGCCCGAATCCCAGAATATCCCCCAGACGGTGGAAAAAACACACAAGCTCCTCGGCTACCGCACGGCGGCCCTGCTCCATTCCCACAACAATGAGCACCAGGTATCCGCCTACCAGATTTTCAAGCGCAGCCTGGAAGCCCTGGGCGTGACCATCGTCGCTGACGAAAGCTTTGCCGACAAGGACAGCGATTTCTCCGCCCAGCTCACGAAGATCCAGCACGCCAATCCCGACATGGTCGTCGTGGCGGGCTACTACCAGGAAGGCGGCCTCATCCTGAAGAAAATGCGCGAAATGGGTATGAACCAGCCCGTTCTCGGCGATAACGGCTTCGTCTCCCCCGAGCTCATCCGCATCGCGGGACCCGCAGCGGACAATGTATACGTGTCCTGCATGTGGTCCGCTGACCGGGACAGCGACCGTACCCGGGAATTCGTAAAGAATTTCACCGAAAAATACGGCCAGGAACCGGATAATTTCTCCGCCTGCGCCTATGATTCGGCGTACCTCGCCGCCGCAGCAGTGAAAAAGGCCGGCACCACCACCGATTCCGCAAAGGTTCGCGACGCGCTGGCCTCCATGAAGGACTTCAACGGCGTATGCGGCATGATGACCTTCAACAACAGCGGTGACCCCGAGGTGGATCTGGTTCTTCTCAAAATTGAGGACGGCCGTTACAATGCGGTGTCCCTGTAACTGACAACTCCATATATACCTTTATATAGAGTCTTCCTCCCAACGAAAAAAGCATCTCCGAAAGGAGATGCTTTTTTCATTGGATATCAGCCGAGGAAGCCCCGCAGCTTCTGCGCCGCTACCAGGCGCTTGATAGCGAGCATGTACGACGCCAGCCGATAGGTGACACCGTATTCCTGGCGAAGGGCGTCTGCGTCCTCATAGGACTGGCGCATGTTGTCGCGGAGACGGCGGTTGAATTCCTCCTCCGTCCAGTAGAAGCCCGTCTTGTTCTGCACCCATTCATAGTAGGAGCCTACCACGCCGCCCACGTTGGACAGAACGTCAGGAAGCACCTCGATGCCCTTCTTTTCGAAGTAATCATCCGCTTCCTCCGTGGTGGGGCCGTTTGCCCCTTCCAGAATGACCCTGGCCTGTACGCCTTCCATGGTGCCCTCGTGGAGCTGGTTCTCCAGCGCCGCCATGAAGAGCACGTCCACGGGCAGCTTCAGCAGCTCCGGATTGGGGATGATGGTCGCCCCTTCCTCTTCATAGCCCTTCAGCGACCGGCCGTGGGAATTGGCGTATTCGTAAGCCTTCTCCACGTCGATGCCGTTGGGATTATAGAGGGATCCGTCAATGTCGCCGATGGCAATGACCTTCACGCCCTCCCGGTGCATGAGGAGCGCTCCCACGCTGCCCACATTGCCGAAGCCCTGCACGGCCAGCGTGAGCGAGCTCATGGGCACGCCCTTCTTTTCACACCACGTCTCGAGGGTGTAGGTGAGGCCCCGGCCTGTCGCTTCATTGCGTCCGAGAGATCCGCCCACCTCGATAGGCTTGCCTGTCACCACGCCGGGGTTCCATTCTCCCGTCACCGCGCTGTACTCGTCCACAATCCACGCCATGACCTGAGCGTTCGTATTCACATCCGGCGCGGGCACATCCTTGTCAGGGCCGATAAAGGGCGCGATGCGGCGCACGTACGTCCGGGTCAGGCGCTCGAGCTCCCGCTGGGACAGCTTCTTCGGATCCACCTTGATGCCGCCCTTGGCTCCGCCGTACGGAATGTTGCCGATGGCGTTCTTGATCGACATCCACCCGGCGAGGGCCTTCACTTCATTCTCATCAGCATCCGGATGGAACCGAATGCCCCCCTTGGACGCGCCGCGGGTCGTGCTGTGCTGTACGCGGTAGCCGGAGAACACCTCTACGTGACCGTCATCCATCACGATGGGCAGACTCACCGTCAGTTCCCTCTCAGGGTAACGCAAAAATTCGTACTCATTTTTGGACAGGCCCAGCTTCTCCGCCGCCTTGTCCAAAACGACCAGCATGTTTTCATAGGGATTGTACTTTGACATTCCTTTCACCTCTCCATAGAACCATGGGAGCCATATAGTATTGTCTATATGGTCTATTGAAAATACACATAACCAGAAATGTCATATAGATGAACCTCTATATGGCATACCTACTATACCACAATTTGACTCATCTTTGAATGATTTTTTGTCATAATATTTTCACTGCAAATCATATGGGGCCATATACTTTCCCTATCTGTAAAAACGTGGCACACTATGGTACACTATTCCAAGAGAAAGGAGCGATGATATGGTAACAGCCACTCTGTTCCACTGCCTCATGGCGGTGGGCGTATTTTTTCTGCTTCTCCTCATGTGCGCCATAAAGGACCTGTCCCTGGAAAAGGCGCTCGCCGCCTCAGGTCTCTGGACGGGGGTCTTCCTCCTCTTCTGGCAGCGCCTCTGACAGAGGCGCCTCACTTGCAGAATCCCTTTTGCTGTGATACCGTGTACTTAAATAACCGATTCCGGCCTATTGATTGTATAGCAGACAGAAAGGAAGGCCGCCCGTATGGACGACCCTGACGGAGACCGAACCGCCGACAACCATATACGAACCACCGAGGACACTCGTGCGTGCGTTTGCCGCCCTGTGTCCTTTTGTGCTGGCCGCTTTCCTTTCTGTCCATTTTCAGAAAGGAAGTGACCTGTCCTCTATGGACTCCCACGAACCACACCCCCGGCCCTGGCATTCTCTTTCCCATGAAGCGGTCTTTGCCGCGCTCTCCTCTTCCCCCGAAGGGCTTTCCGACAGCGAGGCGGCGCGCCGCCTCCTCCGGGACGGGCCGAATGCACTCAAAGGCCGCCCGCCGAAATCGATCCTTACCATGCTGAGGGAGCAGCTCTCTGACCCGATGGTGCTCATTCTCATCGGCGCCGCGCTCCTTTCCGCCTTCCTCCCCGAATGGGCAGAGGCGGCGGTCATCGCCGTCATCGTTGCGGCCAACGCATGCATCGGCATGGCCCAGGAGCGAAAGGCACGGCAGGCGCTGGCCGCCCTGCAAAAGCTCTCCGCTCCCACCGCAAGGGTGCTCCGGGAAGGAGAGGAAAGTGTCATCGCCGCCTCTGACATCGTTTGCGGCGACATCGTCTTCCTCCGGGAGGGCGACCGCGTCCCTGCCGATCTCCGCCTCATCGAAGCGGCAACTCTCACCATTCAGGAAGCCTCCCTCACGGGCGAATCCGTGCCCACAGAAAAGGACAGCGACCGCCTCCTTCCCGCCGCCGCTGACCGGTGCAATATGGCCTACGCCAGCTCCATCGTCACCGGCGGGCGGGGCACGGGCATCGTCACCGCCGTCGGCATGGCCACGGAGGTGGGGACCGTCGCCGGCCTCATCGAGACGGAAGCGGCGCCGGATACGCCCATGGCGCGGAAGCTGGCCGCCGCAGGGAAAACATTGACAATCATCGGCGCCCTCGTGTGCCTCTTCATTCTTGCCGCCGGGCTCTGGTACGGGCGTCCCATGCAGGAACAGCTCCTCCTTGCCATTTCCCTTGCCATTTCCATCATTCCCGAAGGCCTGCCCGCCGCCGCCACCATCATCATGACCCTCTCGGTGCAGCGCATGGCCCGGCAAAATGCGCTCATCCGCCGCCTCCCTGCCGTGGAAACGCTCGGCAGCCTTCACCGAGCTTGTGAAAATAATTCGTAATTCGTAATTCGCAATGCCGGTCTTAGAACTGAGAGCTGAGAGCTGAGAGCTTAATTCTTAATTCTTAATTCTCAGTTCTCAGATCCCAGCTCCCTGCACCAAAAAAAGGACAGGTCTCCCTGTCCTTTTTTCCATGGCCTGTGAAATGGCCAAAATTATTCTTCTTCCTGCGCCATGAGTGCTTCGACCTTGGCCATGAGTTCGGCAATCCGCGCATCCTGTTCGCTGATCCGCTCAAGGAGAATGCTGTCTGCGCTGACAGGCGCTTCCTTCTTGCCGCTCTGACCCACACGGACGGTGAAGCCAACGTTCCAGGCCCGTTCCTTGTTGCCGTCCATGGTCATAGCGCCGCCCAGGGACATCATCACATCTTCATTGAAGTGATAGAATCCGCCCAGCGCCAGAGCCTGCGCGCCGTCGTAAGTACCTACGGCCGCCGCCAGCTGGAATTTCGAGCCCGTGCCGTCATAGTCCAGCGGATGGAGTCCGGCCAGCGCCGTCGCCATGGCCCCTACGCTGTCAATATCTTTCGACAGGTCGGACACTCTCCGATCCAGCGCATTGATGCGGTTGGTGTTCTCCTGGATCATGGACGTATTGGCATTGATGCCTTCCACAAGGGTGCTGCCGCCATTGGTCAGGTCGGACACATTGCCCATATCATTCTGAATGCTTGTAATGGACTCCGTGTTCTTATTGATGCCTTCCACAAGGGTCGTTCCCTCATTCGTCAGGTCGCCCACATTGCCCATATCATTCTGAATGTTTGTAATAGACTCCGTGTTCTTATTGATGCCTTCCACAAGGGTCGTTCCCTCATTCGTCAGGTCGCCCACATCGCCCATACCATTCTTAATTTCCTCAATGGATGTCGTATTTGCATCAGTCTTGCTGCCAATCTCGCCAATGGTCGCTTTCGTGGCATCCATCTCGTTTTCGAGGCTATCAATATCACTTTCGGCATTTGTCAACCGATTGTCAATCTCGCTGACGACCTCCTGTGTAACATTCATGTCGTTTTCCAGATCCGTCACACGGTTGTCAATTTCACTGACAACCTCCTGTGTAACATTCATATCATTTTCCAGATCTTTAATGGCAGCTGCATTCTCGTTGGCCTTCTGCAATGCCTCGTTCGCGGTACCCTGTGCAGTTTTCGCCTCACCCATGGCTGCATCTGCAGCGTGCTTTGCATCTTCCGCAGTGCCCTGTGCAGTTTTCGCCTCATCCATGGCAGCGTCTGCGGCGTGCTTTGCATCTTCTGCGTTGTTCTGCGCGTCGGCAATTTCGCTCATCACATCTTCACCGTTAACAATGAGTTTCCCGCCTACGGTTACATCCTTCTCGACAGTTAAATTGCCGCCCTGGCCAAACCATCCACTCTGGATATTAACATTATTGCCTGTTTCAACGATCTGCGCCTCTACGGTGGACTGGAATGCGGCCCCGGTGGTGAGCGCAAAGGCCGTGATAACGGCCGCGGCGTGTTTTTTGGATACAAAAATTTGCATAAAAAATCCTCCCTTTTTTCTTCGGGAGGAGAATTTACGAAGGGGCACGTTACCTCCCTCCCGATATTGATATTTATAGACACTTTATTGCTCTTAAAGTTCCCCTTTTATAACACTTCGTGAATTTTATCACATATTCTTTTTCCTGCATAGATATACCATTATTTTTTTATTATTATATTTTATGATTAGCCTATATTTAATTCTTATTGTATAGATGCAATGCTACCGATTGTTCTCTTATGAATAAACCTCCTGTTTTCCTTTCGATACCTGCCAAAAGGGTCTTCTCTCCCACGCGCTTCGAAAACAAGTCTCTGCTTCCGCTCCCCACCCATTTCAAGCAGGCCGGTGCCTCTTTAGTTAGCGCTTAGTTCTCAGTTCTCAGTTCTAAACTCCGCTCCACGTGAAAAGACTGCAGGAGTATCCTGCAGTCTTTGTTCTGTATGCCTGCTTACCGCGCCTGCGAAGCCGGTGTTTCATCGCCCTCGTGGACCACCTTGATGCGGCGGTACCGAGCCATGCCGGTGCCGGCGGGAATCAGTTTGCCGATGATGACGTTTTCCTTCAGCCCGATGAGCGGATCGGTCTTGCCGCGAATGGCCGCCTCGGTGAGGACCCGCGTCGTTTCCTGGAAGGAGGCAGCGGAGAGGAAGGAATCGGTGGCCAGAGCCGCCTTGGTCGTACCGAGGAGCATGTTCCGCCCCATGGCCGGCTCCTTGCCTTCGTCGGCGAGTCGCTGGTTCTCCTGACGGAAGGCCACCATGTCCACCGTCTCTCCCGGGAGCCACTTCGAGCCGCCCGCTTCCTCCACCTTGATCTTCCGGAGCATCTGCCGAACGATGATTTCAATGTGCTTGTCATTGATTTCCACGCCCTGGGAGCGGTACACGCTCTGTACTTCCGAAACGATGTACTGCTGCGTGGCCTGCACGCCCAGCACGCGGAGGATGTCGTGGGGATTGATGGAGCCATCCATGAGCTTCGTTCCCGGCTCGATGACGTCTCCGTCCTTCACGATGGCCCGCTTGCCGAAGGGGAGCTTGTACTGTTCGCTCGACGTTTCGTTGGTCACCGTCACGATGGCCACGCCCTTGTTTTCCTCGGACTCGCTCACCGTGACCAGGCCGCCGATCTCGCTGATGATGGCATGGCCCTTCGGCTTGCGCGCTTCAAACAATTCCTCTACACGGGGCAGACCCTGGGTGATGTCTTCGTTCGAAACGGTGCCGCCAGTGTGGAAGGTACGCATGGTGAGCTGCGTGCCCGGCTCGCCGATGGACTGGGCAGCGATGATGCCCACGGCCTCGCCGATTTCCACGTGCCGTCCCGTGGCGAGATTCCGCCCGTAGCACTTGGCGCACACCCCGTGAGCGGAGTGGCAGGTCAGGATGGAGCGAATCTTGAGGCTGGTGTAGTACTTCTGAATTTCCTCCGCCTGCTCCTCTGTAATTTCTTCGGCCTTCGCTGCAATGAGCGCCCCCGATTCAGGATTGAATACGTCTTCCACGGGGCAGCGGCCGGTGATGCGGTCCGCCAGGGTTTCAATGACGCCGCCGCTCTGGATGATGGCGGAGACTTCTACCCCTTCCACCTCGTTCATGTGAACGCGGATGGAGGGCACGTCCTGCGCCAGGATGGTGTCGGTCACCAGTTCGGTAATTTCCGTTCCCGCCGGGAAGAGTTCCCGACCGGAGCGGTCCACCACCGCCGCATCGAGGTGCTTGCCCTTCAGGCGGGTGGTCATGTAGCGACGGAGCCCTGCCTCGAGTTCTTCCGCCGCTTTCCGGACACCCAGGTCCACCGTTTCCGCCTCGGGGGTTTCTGCCCCTTCCTGGTAGGCAGGAACGATGGTCACCTCACTGATGAGGCAGTGGTTGAGAAGGGTGAGGTCCCCTTCCGTGAGGGCCCGGCCCTTTACGAGGAGCACGTCGCCGCTCTTCGGATTGAGCACGTCCTCGTCAAGAATAGCGCCGAGGAGTTTGCCCTTGAGTGCATGGATGGTGGGCCGGGTCTTCACCGCCATGCGGGCCCGCTCCTTGTCAAAGTCGAGAACGACGATATCGCAGTCCTCTTCCCGGACGATGACGTCCTGAGAGACGTCCACGAGACGGCGGGTGAGGTACCCCGAGTCCGCCGTACGGAGGGCCGTATCAGCCAGCCCCTTGCGGGCGCCGTGGGAGGAGGTGAAGTAATCGAGTACGGTGAGTCCTTCCCGGTAATTCGCCTTGACAGGCAGCTCCACCGGACGGCCGGACGTGTCGGCGATGAGGCCGCGCATGCCGGCGAGCTGGCGCATCTGGCTGTCGTTGCCGCGGGCGCCGGACTGGGCCATCATGGTGAGCGGGTTGAATTTCTTCATGCTCTCCTTCATGGCCTCGCCCACCTCGTCGGTGGCCTGTGTCCAGATTTCGACGACCTTCTTGTACCGTTCCGCGTTGGTGATGAGGCCGCGGCGGAAGAAATTCTTCACCCGCTCTACCTCGCCGTCCTTCTCCGCGATAATGGCGTTCTTGCTCTCCGGCACGGCCACGTCGTTGATGCCGATGGAAATGCCGGACACGAGGGCGTAGTGGAAGCCCAGCGCCTTGATGCTGTCGAGGAGATCCCCCGTAGCCTTGAATCCGAGCTTGCGGAAGCAGTCATTCACCAAGCGGCCCATCTGCTTCTTGTCGATGACCACGCCCAGGCATTCCCGGCCGTCGCTTCTCTTGTGGAAGAAGCGCAGCTCCTCCGGAATGGCGTAGTTGAAGATAACACGCCCCGGCGTGGTGATCACCAGCCCGTGGCCCGGAATGGCCACGCGCACAAATTCATGAATGAAATCGCCGCCCCGGTTTTCATCCTTCGCCTCATCGTAGGCGAGCATGATTTCATCATAGCCGGTGAAGGCGGGGAGCTTGTCATAATCCACCTCGTCCTCCTCCTCATGGGCGATGGTGAGGTAGTAGCTCCCGAGAATCATATCCTGGGACGGAATGGCCACAGGCTTGCCGTCCTTGGTGGACAGAATGTTATTGATGGACAGCATGAGGGTGCGCGCCTCGGCCTGCGCCTCCACGGAGAGGGGCAGGTGGCACGCCATCTGGTCGCCGTCGAAGTCCGCGTTGTACCCCGGGCAGACCAGGGGGTGCAGCTTGATGGCACGCCCTTCCCAGAGGATGGGTTCGAAAGCCTGAATGCCCAGACGGTGCAGCGTGGGCGCGCGGTTCAGAAGCACAGGGTGCTCCTTGATGACGTCGGCGAGGACATCCCACACCTCGGGCGCCAGCTTGTCCACCTTCTTGCGGGCCACCTTCAGATTGTTTGCCATGCCCCGGTCGATGAGCTCGTGCATGATGAAGGGCTTGAAGAGCTCCACCGCCATTTCCTTGGGCAGGCCGCACTGGTACATTTTCAGTTCCGGCCCCACCACGATAACGGAACGGCCCGAATAGTCCACGCGCTTGCCCAGAAGGTTCT
>CAZPLS010000047.1:0-11885 GCA_964587685.1 uncultured Dialister sp. | reverse complement strand
CTTTATGTATTATAGCGTCATCCATAGAAACGGAAAATAGTGACACATAAAAATGGCTGTAGTAAACAGCCATTTCTTTCTCAAAATCCAAACATAATTCTCCCGTAGATTACCCCTGCCGTTATCAAACATATGAGACCAAAGAAAAAGTAGTCCATTCCTTTGGGTGCCACGCTGCCCCGAAATGTCCTGTCCCCGCTGCCGAATCCGCGAAGCTCCAGTGACAGGGCCATCGTCTCACTCCGCCCCAATGACCGCAGCATCAGGGGTTTTACAATGGACATGTAGCGATGAATCTTTTTAAAAAAATTTCCCTTCATGACCAATCCGCGGCAAGCCTGCGCCTCTGCCACCGCCCGGTTCTCTTCCAGAAAGTCTGGTATAAACCTCAATCCTGCCGTAAACATAAAAGCATATTCATAGGGAATTTTCAGCTGCTGCACCATGGATGCAGTCAAATCCTGCAGCCGTGTCGTTCCCAGCAGATAAATAAATAACAGTGTCATATCCATCATTCGGAACGCTGCCACGATGCACTCCGTCACGGGCCCTCCACCAATATATTCAATCAGTCCAAGGAAAAAGGCAAAAACCGCAAGCATGCATACGGCTTTTATGTTTTTAAAAACCTGGCCCGATACTAAAAGAACCAACAGCTCCAGCAGCATAAGCAACGCCAGCGTTTCCGGAATGTGCAGAACCAGAGCCCATACCGCCGTCCCGGCAGTGAGCATAATTTTGGTAATTGGCACCAGTTTCGTTAACATCTATTCTCACCGACCTTTCTGTACATTTCACAAAAGACTGCCATATCCCGGCAGTAGGGCATTCCTGGCAAGGCCCGGCCGAGCCGTACTGAGGTAGGACAGGCCAGGCCCCAGTCCTCCGGCCTCCCCTGAGAAAAGAGCTCCTCCGGCGTGCCGTCGAAAGCAATGCCCCGGCCGGCAATTACCACTGCTCTGGAGCATTGCCCTGCCACAATATCCATATCATGAGTTACCAGGATGACCGTGATGCCCGCCTCCTTCATCTGCGTCATCAATGCAGAGAGGCGCTTTTTTTCTCTTCCATCCTGTCCACTTGTTGGTTCATCCAGCACGATGTATTCCGTGCGCATGGCAAGGGCTGAGGCAATGGCAATGCGCTGCTGATCTCCCCGGGACAGGGTTCGCGGGTAATGGTCAGCAAACTGAAATACATCAGCCTGCTTCATCGCCGTATCCACCACGTCCTGCAGTTCCTGTCCCCGTTTGCCCTGTTGGTAAGGACCAAATCCCACTTCTTCCCGGACAGTGGTCATAAACATCTGCCGATCTGGTTGCTGAAAAACATACCCGATAAACCGGCTTCTCGCCGCCGCATCTTCCATTGTCACTTCCCGGTCATTGTAAATGATTTTCCCACTGGAAGGCGTTTCCAGTCCGGTAAGCAGACGGGTAACCGTGGTCTTGCCGCTACCATTTCGTCCGGTAATCGCAACAAACTCTCCCCGGCCAAAAGAGAGGCAAACATCTTCAAGAATATTCGGTCCATTTTTGCCATAATGGAATGATACATGCTCCAACGTCAGCATTGGCTCGCCTCCCGTTTAACATTCTTTTCAATGGAATCCACTGCCTGTTCAATACTTAGAAAGGATTGAGAAAAAGCAGCCCCATCCGCTTCCAAATCCAGCTGTGCTTTAAACAAATCGGGAATCGCTTCCTCATAAATATGATGATGGTACATAGATCTCATCACTTCCTCCGGCGTCCCAACGCTGACTACCTGCCCCTCATCCAGAAGCACAAAGCGCTTGGCATAGGGAAGCACGGCTTCCAAATGATGCTCCGCCACAACAACGGTCATGCCATAATTCCGGTTCAGGCTGCCCACGAGCTGATAAAAATCAAAAATGCCCTCAGGGTCAAGTGCTGACGTGGGTTCATCAAAAACGAGCACCTTGGGCTCTTCTGCAAGCACGGCAGCAATCGCCAGTCTCTGCCGCTGTCCGCCGGAAAGAGTAGAAACCTTCCGCTCCTCCAAGCCGTCCAAGTGAACTTTCTTAAGCGCTTCCTTTGATCGTTTTTCAATTTCCTCCGGCGGGAAACCATGATTTTCCAACGTGAAGGCCATTTCTTCCCCCACCGTCATGGTAACGATCTGCGCACCATAGTCTGCCAGAATGACGCCAATGCTGGAAGCGAGATCCGCAATATTTGTCTGTGTTGTGGGCCTGCCATCGGTAAATACCATGCCCTGCATATACCCACCATAATAATGAGGCACTGCGCCAATCATTGACATGAGAAGCGTCGTTTTCCCCGCCCCATTAGGCCCGGTGATTACGACAAAATCCTTTTCTCCAATCTGAAGAGATACATCCTTCAGAGCAGGACCTGTGGCAAAGGGATAGGTGTAAGTAAAATGTTCCACGCTTACAAGCCCTTCCTTCTGCTGTTTAAGAATCAGTCCGCTGTGATCTGAATCCTCCTTTTCCGTTTCACTCATGTAATGCATGGATTCAAACAGTCGCAGCGCCGGGAAATAGAGAAACGGCGTGATGATCGCGTTGCCAACCGCTACCAGCGCAACCGCCGGCAATATGCCATAAAGATACACGTTCATCGGAATGCCCATGACAAGCTTCAAAATGGTTACAAAAATAGTTCCTGACACAATTGTTGTCACAAATCCGCACAACATCGGTCGAAGAGAAACTTTTCCAATCCGAAGAGGCGGAACTTTGTGAGCAAAAAAACCTGCCACAAAGGCCCCTGCAAATTCACTGGCAAAATCCCCGTAGGGAAAAGCCGATTTGCTTGTAAACACCTCCATAAGCGCCGCCACCATGCAGATGCCGAGACACCGGCGATAGCTTGGCTTCGTCAGCAGGATCGCCACACAATAAGTGGCAATCATCCAATTGGGCGTAAATCCTGCAAAAGACGGAGATACCAGGTGGAGAAGCATGCCAATAGCCAGCATCAATGTGGATACAGTAAGCCAGCGATAACGTCCTCCTCTTGATTTAACAAATACAAGCTTTGACACATCCTGTACCAATTCCATACGATGCTCTCCTTTCCTCGCCTTCCGGCAATGTTCAATATAAAAACCTTTCGCTCCTCTGCAATATGCAAAGGGACGAAAGGTTATTCCGCGGTGCCACCCTAATTGACCCACTTGGGTCCGGCTTTATAATATACATGATAGTACATTCTTTCCGGTATCGGCGAAAGCTCCGTCAGCTCCTACCCCATCACTGGCTCGGGCTGCCTCTCACGGGTCCATTCCTCTGAGGATAGCATACCGGATTCTCATCCCCGCCGGCTCTCTGAAATGCCTCTCTTCAGTCTACTCTTCCCGCTCATTGAGTTTACTTGGTTCAAAGTTGTGCTCAGTATACCATTCTCTGTTTTTTCTGTCAACAAATCAAACGACAGACATTTTCATTCCCTGAAGCGAAACGTTATCTCAAATCGCACCAGGCATCCGCCATTCGAGCATATTCCTCCAGAGAAAAGGTTTCGCCCCGCCGTTTTCCATCCACATCAGCCATCTTCAGAATTTGAGTCCCCAAGTCTTCCGAAATGCCTCCATTCTTCATTGCATTGGCAAAAATTTTCCTTCGTTGCCCAAATCCCATTTTCACAAGGCGGAAAAATAAGGATTCGTCTTTAACGGAAACCGCCGGCTCCTTTCTTCTGCACAGTTTTAACACCGAAGAGGTCACTGCCGGCCGCGGAATAAAGGCAGCTGGCGGAATATCCAACACCTTCTCCGCGGTGCAATAATATTGCACCGCAATAGTAAGCGCACCATAAGTTTTACTGCCCGGCTCTGCCATGATTCGTTCCGCCACTTCCTTCTGCATCATGAAAACGAAAACAGAAACTGCCCGGGCCTTCTGAATCAAGTGCATCAGAATGGGAGTAGTAATGTAGTAGGGCAGATTGGCAGCCGCATGCCAATTTTGCTCTCCTAAGACTGCCTCCAAATCCGCATGTAAAATATCCTGGTAAACAATTTTCACATTCGGATAGGGAGCCAGCGTATGAGCCAGTACCCGTTCAAGGGTCTCATCAATTTCAAAAGCAGTTACCTCTGCCCCAGTTCGAGCCAGTGCCTGGGTGAGTGTACCTATGCCCGGGCCGATTTCCAGGACTGGAGTCCCCTCAGAGAGGTCTGCGGCCGAAGCAATTGCCTGAACCACATGAGGATCTATGAGAAAATTTTGACCCAAACGGTGCTTAAGATGAAGATTAAACCTATGAATAATGTATTGAACAGTCTTCCGATCGGCCAGATCAACTTCAAGCATGTATTTCACCTCTACTGCTGGCTACGGCTTCTTTCCATTCCTTTTGGGTAATTCCAAAATGATTCAGCCGCTTTAAAAATTGACGGGCATTGCCATATCCAATCCCCAGAATGGCTCCAACTCGGGCACGCTTCTCTGCCGCATCCGGACCGCCCATAAGCCCGGCCGCCAGCAAATCCTCCACATTGAACGTATCAGACACGGTTTCTTCTATGACATGCACCTTCGCGAGAGCCTTTTGAATTGAAAGGAGCGACGCATTTTCTATCCCCACATCATCGTTTGCCATTGCCTCTTCCTTTGGCACAAACGCATGAAGCGCTTTGGGAAACAACTTCGTCAGCCGGTTGCGGATCCTTTCTCCAGGCCCATCCGGATCCGTTAAAATAATAATACCTCGCCTCTCATATGCCGCCCGTATTTGAAAAAGGACTTCCCGCCGAAGCGTAAATCCTTCTGTAACAATAATATCTGCATCCACGGCAAGAGCAATGCGGGCGGCATCTGATTTCCCTTCTGCCACAATCACTTGCTGAATCATCAGTCTCTTACCACATACCCTATTCCACGAATGGTATGTATATATTTTTTACCAATGTGTTCGTCAATTTTACTGCGAAGATATCGCACGTACACATCCACAATATTCGTATTGCCCACATAGCCATAGCCCCATACCTCTTCAAGTATTTGCTGTCGCGTGAGAACCCGATTCTTATTTTTTGCCAAGAAAAGAAGCAAATCAAATTCCTTTTTTGTGAGATCTATATAATCCTCCCCCACCCGAACTTCATGACGGTCCGGATAAATATATAAGTCACGAATGGCATAGGAAGGATCCACCACAATCGTTGGCTCTTCATGCCTGCGCAGAGCAGCACGCACGCGTGCCACAAGTTCTTTTGTCGCATACGGTTTGGTAAGGTAGTCATCGGCACCTGCATCAAGAATACGCACCTTGGCATCCACGGAACTGTTTTCCGACAGGCAAATAATCGGCAGTGAGCTCACCGCCCGTACCATCTCCAAAGTTCCCTGACCATCTTTCGCGGGAGAATCCAAATCCATCACAATTAAATCTATCTGCCTCTGCCCGGCAAGATCCACCGCTGATTCTCCAGTATTATCCAGCAGACAGGTAAACCCTTCCAGCTCCAGTTTCATCTTCAAAAAACAACTGACGCTTTTGTCACTTTCAATGACTAACACACAGTTTCTCATGGTTCCCCTCCGCTAAACCTACGCATTCCTCGCCAGACACTGAACAGGACTTTTGTCTCTGCAGTGGCTTTTATTTTCATATACATAAAGTGCTTTTCCGACTATTATTAATTCCATCATACACCTCCGCACACTCATCTGTAAACACTGACTAAAAAGGCGTTAAGAAAGATGTGAAATTTATGCCGATAATATGTGTGTTTTTCGTAATTTCATTAGCGCCACCATACCAGCAACAACTATGAATGTTAACGCCCAAATACACTGAAAAAGGGATAAAATGCTCCCATGCAGGGATACAAAGATCAAATGTTTCAAAAGCCCCTGGTCTTCCTCGCGCATTCTCTTCCTTTGCCTCTCCCGTAAGAAGAAACATCCAGTGACGGATCATGCCCCCTAGTAAAAATACGCTTTATGTCCACGCCTTTCTAAATATTTTATTACAATAGCATCTTTTATGCCTTTAGATGCACCATTATCTCAGCCCATTCAAGGAGTCCTTTGACACATCTACGTATTCAGAAGCTTCTATATGGCTTACACATTTTCCATTTGTCTGACAAACGAAAAAACTCACCATGAGCAACAGGCAGCTAATGGTGAGTTTATAATTGCCTATTCAGTTTATTCTTTTAACTAAATTAAAATCCTACAGCGCTTCATTCCACAATATATACATTCACATGCCGGGTTCCCCAGCTGTAGGCCTGATCAAGCGTATCAACCCCCACATCAACCACATGCCCATTCACACTTCCTCCAATATCGTCAGCAAGTGCGTAGCCATAGCCTTCAATAAAGATCAGACTTCCGAGGGGAATCACATTCGGATCAACCGCTGCGTGCCCTTTGCCAGCCACGTTGCCCCGGGCCGTCCGCCCCGTGCCCCCGCTGTCATATGGTGTGTACGCCGTAGAACGCATATATAACACGTCTTTGTATTCTCCTCTGAAAATCGGTGCATTGTGCAGCTTTTCCCACACTTCCTCATCTGCCCGGCCAGTCTCTTCCATTCCCCAGAAATGCTGGAATTTCTTTACACTGTTAACCGTTCCGCCACCATAGATTCCATCCATGGATCCGGGTGAAAATCCATGCAGAGTGAGCAAATTCTGTAAAAGGGCCACTTCTCGGCCCCGATCCCCCTGCTTAAGATTCCTCGATTCATCAGTCCTCTCATTCAGTGCTGACCAGGTGTCCTCGTCCACCTTTCCGGACGCTGGCAAACTGCGGTCCCGCTGAAACGCGCGCACGGCAGAAACAGTCTGCCGGCCATACACACCATCAGCAGCATCATTCAAATACCCTGCCTGCTGAAGTTTTTTCTGCACCTGCTTAACCTGAAGCCCCCGGGAGCCCTGCTGCAAGGAACCTTCAAGAGGCATACTGCCTATATCCTCGTTTAATGCTTCCAGCGTCTTTTCATCCACAAAACCGGTTATCGGCAATTCTTCCGCTTTTTGGAATGCCCGTACGGCCTTCTCGGTTTCCTCTCCATACACGCCGTCAGCTGCACTGTTGAGATAGCCGCGATTTAGAAGCATGTGTTGACACTTGGCCACTTCTGCCCCTCTGTTGCCCCTCGTCAGTACAACGCCTCCACCTTCCCGCATCTCCTTTCTTTTTTCGTTTTCTATAATGCTTAATGTCTCTTCATCGGCAACACCGGTTACGCGGATCTGGTGCTCTTCCTGAAAAAGCGCCACCGCTCTTTCCGTGGCGGCGCCAAAATTGCCTTCCGGCTCTCTGGCAAGATAACCAGCTTCCACCAGCGCTTTTTGCAGGTTTAGAATATCCGGACCCATCATCCCAGATCGTAAGGTCTGCGCAAATACAAATTGTCCGGCCATTCCACAAAGCAAGATGGTCCATAAACAAATTTTTCTCAAAAGGACACCTCCTTCAACGGGTATATTCTATCATTTCTTCCCATTTTTGTAAAAAAATCCCCATTATATTTCGTATAAAAAATCCACTTTCCCTCTAAAAATGAGACTTTTCCCTCCTCAGTTTCTTTTTTACTTTCTCATGCAAAATAATTGTCCATTTGTCGTACTATATTTTTACTTTTATCCACATACGAAAGAAATTTTATATGAATGATGTAAACCTCCAAAGATATGAACCATAATTTATCCACAAAAAAGGCCGTCAGCACAAGGCCGATGACCATTTTCCTTTTTTACAGTATAACAAACAAACGCATGTGCTGTATTACTTCTTGCATGCGCCAGGGCAAATATCCTGTAGAAAGCAATGCTCACAATCCGGCTTTCTGGCATGACAAACTTTCCGGCCATGCCAGATAAGCCAATGATGCGCCGCCGACCATTCTTCCATGGGAATGGCTTTCTGAAGCCCCTCTTCAACCTCAATGGGCGTTTTCCCTGTCGCTAATTTCAGCCGGTTGGACACGCGAAATACATGGGTATCCACCGCAATTGCCTGATAACCCCACAACACACTTCTGACTACATTGGCAGTTTTTCTTCCCACCCCCGGAAGCTTTGTCAATGCGTCAAAGTCCCTTGGAACCTCTCCGCCATACTGTTCTAGCAGAATCTGACAAGAAGCAAGCAGGTGCCGGGCTTTTGCATGATAGAGGCCGCAGTCCCGAATCTCATTTTCCAGCTCCTCTATCGACAATGCCGCCATTTTATCCGGACTGTCCAAACGGGGAAACAGACGCTTTGTTATCACATTCACTCGGGCATCCGTACACTGTGCGGAAAGCATGACCGCCACAAGGAAGGTAAAAGGATTAGTATAAGTAAGCGCTGTTTTGGTATCTCCATACGCTTCTTTCAGCCGGCGAATTTGTTCCTTACGAACAGCTTTGGTTATTCTCATAATTTCATCAATAAGTATTCGTGTGCCGCCAAGGCCGCCGCCGCTCCTTCTCCTGCAGCAATAATGACTTGTTTGTATGGGCCATCGGCCACGTCGCCTGCAGCAAACAGACCGGCCACATTGGTGCATCCTTTTTTATCAGTTACAATTTCACCGACACCGTTTCGCACAACCGCCTCTGGAAGGAAACCGCTGTTTGGGATTCCCCCAGCTTCTATAAAACACCCATCTACAACCAACGTTTTCCCCTCTCCCGAAGCAGTGTAAATCACTTCGATCGATTCCACTTTCTTTGTCCCATTAATCCGCACCGGAATACAGCCAAGGAGGATTTCAATATTTGCGCATTCCTTCATTCGCTTCACAAGAATTTCCTGCGCGCGAATGCGGGACCTCACGAGAAGATATACCTTCGGGCAAAGCTTCGCCATTTCCATGGCCGCCTGTACGGCACTGTCTCCCCCGCCGACAACAGCCACCATCTTTCCCTTATAAAATGGACCGTCACAGGTAACGCAGTAACTTACGCCGCGCCCGGTAAATTCCGCTTCGCCGGGAATATTTAGTGTGCGGCTTCGTTTCCCCGCCGTAATAATGCAGGCCTGTCCGGCAATATCCTGTCCATCATCCAAATGAGCCACAAATATCCCGTCAGTCTGAACAGACAGACTTTCAACCTGCGCTGTTTCCAGATCCACAGAATACTGCCTCATATGCGCTTCCATTCGATCAGCCAAATCAAAGCCTGAAACAGAGGTAAATCCCAGATAATTTTCAATTTCGCTGGTAAGGAGAATTTGCCCCCCCAAATCCGTTGTAATCAAAATGGTGCGAAGATCCTTTCTCGCTGCATACAGAGCCGCATTCATTCCTGCCGGTCCGCCGCCAATAATCATGACATCATAGGTTTTCATCGGGGCCCCCTTTATTTATATCGAAAAATATCGTTTTCTATATAATTATACCTTCTCCTCTGAAACTTCGCAACCAATCTTATCCATCATATCGTTCCCCAATAAACTCTCTAAGTATGGAATGGTCTGGCACAACACTCGCATCCAGTTCCCCAAAAGGAGCAAGGAATGTGAGGAGCCGCTGTGCTTCTGCGTACTGCGAACTGTCACGACCAATCGCCTCAAGAAGAGGAACGACGAGCCGCTTCAGCACAGGAAGTTCATACAAAAGGGCGGTATTAAAAACTTCATCCGCTCTCCCCTGGAAAAGAAAGATATTTTCTTCTTCCCCGCGCCGCACCCGGTTCCACGAGGCCAGCGTTTTCTCCGCCTCCATACCGCGAGCCCTTGCATCCCTCACCATTCTTCGCAGAAGACGCATATCCGTGGTGGAAATGCGATTATGATTATTGATAGACAGCTGCGTCAACGCTCCCAGATAAATGTGCATGCATTGGTAGCCGGGCACAAAATGGGTGAGCTCCGGATTCAGCCCATGGAGTCCTTCTACCATGACCGGCTGGTCCGGACCAAGATGAAATGCCTCTTGGCTCCAGGTTCTCTCCCCTGTCCTGAAATCAAAACGGGGCAGACGAATATATTTCCCTTCCAGCAAATCAGCCATCAGCTGCTGAAACAAATCCACGTCTAGGGCTGAGAGGTTTTCATAATTTACCTCCTCTCCCTGCACACGTTCTTTATAAAAATCATCCAGAGAAATCATGACCGGACGAACGCCATTGACCCAAAGATGTACCAGCAGGCGATTCATAAAGGTCGTTTTTCCGGCCGAGGATGGCCCAGCAATGCATACCATGCGAATTTTGGGCTTTCGGCTGCAAATTTCATCTGCCAAATGGCCAAGACTTTTTTCGTGAAGCGCTTCTGACACGGCAATCAGCTTTTTAATTTCCCCAGTATCAATGGCTCTGTTCAACTCCCGTACATTGTGGCACCCTATAATTTCGCCCCATTCCTCCGCTTCAAGAAACACTTTAGCGAACAATGGTTCCTCCTGATAATTGATGATTTCTTTTTCTCCCTGTGCAGGAAATCTCAGGAGAAACCCCGGTGCATACGGGGTGAGGCAAAAGGCCTGAATGTACCCCATGTGAGGCAGCATAGTGCCAAAATAATAGTCGGTTACATTGCCGCAGCGATATACACCAAACTGAGAAGCAGGGCTGTCCTCCAGCATTTCCGCCTCCAGATTGCAGCCGTGCTCCCGAAGGTAGCAAATGACGGCTCTCGTATCAAACAACACCTGTTCAATCGGCCGCTGCTCTTCTGAGATCTGCCGCATGACACTCTCAAGTTTCGCCAATTCCCTGGCAAGCGGAATATGTCCGTCAGGAAAACGACAATACAGCCCATGCCCTAGAGAATGCTTTATCTGTACATCCGCCCGCTCTCCGTATACCTCCTTAACGGCACAGAGCAAAAGCATGATAAGCGTTCTTTGATAGGCCAGGTACCCCTGTTTGGATGCCAATGATATCCACTTCACCACCCCGCTGTCCGGAATGAGCGACTGAAAATCAAGAATGTCTCCTTCGTAATCAGCAAGGACGGCCTCCTCAGAAACGCGGTTGCTATGAAGCATTCGCCATAAATCACCAATGGTGCTGCCTTCCGGCAGTGTGCATACCCTTCCTTCGCAGGTAATGATCATCCCGGTTCCCCCCTAAATCGTTTTAAATACACATTTATTTCTATCTATTTTTATGATACAATAAATTAACAATAACAAAAATGTCCAAATTTATTGTGTAAAAGGAGACCATTTATGAATTCCTATGATGACGCCCGCACCATGAGCCACGGCATAGCAATCAATATGCCCGGCCTTATGAAGGATGTATACGCTTGGATGGCCATTGCTCTTCTCATTACCGGAGCCACAGCGTACAACGTGTCGCAGAGCCCATTCCTTCTTTCCCTGCTGCTTGGGACCAAATTGAGCATGTGGGGCCTTATCATTGCCACCATTGCATTGGTTTGGCATTTATCTTCCGCAGTGAGCCGCATGTCTCTTCGCACGGCCACCACTGTATTCATCATTTACTCCATTTTGAATGGCCTCACCCTGTCTGCCGTTTTTATCCTCTATACAATGACATCCATTGCCAGTGTATTTTTGATTACCGCAGGCACATTTGCGGCGATGTCTGTATACGGAACCGTCACAAAGACGGATCTTTCCCGCATGGGCAGTCTCTGCCTGATGGGATTATTTGGCCTGATTCTAGCTACCTTGGTCAATTTTTTCCTTGAAAATTCTTTCCTGCAGCTGATTCTTTCTTACGCAGGCATTTTAATTTTCACGGGACTCACCGCCTATGACACGCAGCAAATCCGCCGCATCGCCGAAACCTACAACACTGGTGTCACTGATGCGGGTCAGAAAATTGCCATAATCGGCGCCCTGTCGCTTTACCTTGACTTCATCAACCTTTTCCTTTACCTGCTCCGCCTGGCAGGGGACAGAAAGTAACCAGCCGTTTAATTAACGTATCCCTTCAGCCTTTATCACCAACAGCCACATGCTGTTGGTGATT
>CAZPLS010000046.1:8301-11974 GCA_964587685.1 uncultured Dialister sp. | reverse complement strand
GCTGGAGAAGTAAGGGCCGTTTACATACAGGGTGCTTGTGCATCCTGTATTTTTGCGTCCCAGAGAGAATATTGGATTGACGGTGGGAACGGTGAGAGGTTCTTGACAAGGAAGAGGGGGAATGGTATTCTTGTAATGTACAAAGTTAGCACTCGACAAAGAAGAGTGCTAACAACCGGAGAGAGAATAATGACAGCATGGAAGAATACAGATCCGGCAGATGCCGGGATGAATGACCGCAAAAAAAGAATACTTTGGGCCATTGTACAGGATTATGTATCTTCTGCTGAACCGGTTGGCTCCCGCACCATCGCAAAGAATTATGATTTAGGCGTGTCGAGCGCGACCATCCGGAATGAAATGCAGGATCTGGGGGATGAAGGCTACCTGGAGCAGCCCCACACATCGGCAGGTCGTATCCCTTCTACCAAGGGGTACCGCTTTTATGTGGACTGTCTTATGGAACCGTCCCGCCTGACGGCAGAGGAAAAAGAAATCATTTCCCGCATGATTTCCAGCGAAACAAAAAGGCTGGATGAAATCTTCCGCAATATGGCAAAGACGGTGTCTTCCCTCACAAAGACCCTGTCAATGGCGGTGCAGAATGTGTCTCAGAAATGCACCTTTAATTACCTCCATTTTCTGCCCCTCGATGAGCGGCGGGTGATTCTTCTCGTGGTCACGCAGGAAGGGAATGTGTCCAACACGATTGTTTCCATTCCGCCAGGGGTATCCATCGGAGAAATGCAGATGCTGGCGGATCGGCTGAATCATTTCCTTCACGGCAAGAATCTCAGTGAAATGACGGAGGAGACAATCCTTTCCTTCCAGCGGGATGTGGAGCGGGACCTGCGGCCATTCAGCCGCATTTTCGCAGCGCTGCGGCGGTCGCTCACACCAAGACGGAAGGTATTTACCGGCGGCGCGGCGGGACTCATCGGGCAGCCGGAATTTCAGAATGTGGAAAAAATGCAGGATATCCTTCACCTTCTGGAGGAGAGGGATCTGCTCACCAGTCTTCTGGATACGGCCATGGAACAGTCCATCATGGTGCGGATCGGTACAGAGAATAAAGATAAATCTCTTGCGGATCTCTCCGTGGTGAAGGCGCAGTTCCGGGCCGGCGGAGAAGTCATCGGCACGATGGCCGTCATCGGACCGACGAGAATGGAATACGGACGGATTATTGGACTTCTGTACTTCATGCAGAAGCACTTGGAGTACCTGCTGAAAAACAGCGACAGGTAGGAAAGAGGGGGAATCTCTCAATGACAGAGCAGGAAAAGGAAACCAAAGCGGAGGAAGTCCGGGAGGAGACCCGGACGACGGAAGAGCTTTCTGCAGCATTGTCAAAGGCGCTCGAGGCGGAAGCCGCTGCGGAAGTCCGGGCGAAGGAGCTGGAAGAGAAGGGGGCGGCTCTGGAAGGAAAGCTGGCCCTGGCAGTGAACCAGTACAGCCGGCTGCAGGCGGATTTTGATAATTTCCGCCGACGCACCCGCAATGAGCAGACCGAAGCAAAGGATAAAATGACCGCCGAGGTGGTGGCAGAATTTCTCCCTGTGCTGGACAGCTTCGATCTGGCTCTGGGCCATATGAAAAAGGATGAAGCAGGCGCCGCCTATGTGGAAGGGTTCGTCATGCTCCGTCGGCAGCTGGAGAAAATCCTGACCGGACTCGGTGTGGAAGAAATTCCTGCCGAGGGGGCGATATTTGACCCACATTTTCACGAGGCAGTCATGCAGGCCCCCGTGCCAGGGAAGGAAGACGATACCATTGCGATGGTCTTCCAGAAGGGGTACCAGATGAAGGACCGGGTGATTCGCCCGGCCAAGGTGCAGGTTGTACACAATGGATAATTTCCCCGCAAAAGCGGAGATATATAGAAGGTTTTGAAGGAGGCTATTTTTATGTCTAAAGTAATTGGTATTGATCTGGGGACGACAAATTCTGTGGTGGCCGTCATGGAAGGCGGCGAGCCTGTTGTCATTCCGAATGCGGAAGGCTCCCGTCTGACTCCGTCTGTGGTGGGCTTCTCCAAGACGGGGGAACGGCTGGTGGGACAGCTGGCAAAGCGCCAGGCTGTGTCCAATCCGAACCGCACCATCGTTTCCATTAAGCGCCATATGGGCAGCGATTATAAAGTGACCATTGATGACAAGAGCTATACCCCGCAGGAAATCTCCGCAATGATTCTGCAAAAGCTGAAAACCGATGCGGAAGCCTACCTGGGCGAGAAGGTTACCGATGCAGTCATTACCTGCCCGGCCTATTTCACGGACAGTCAGCGCCAGGCCACGAAGGACGCGGGCAAAATTGCGGGACTCAATGTGCTCCGCATCATCAATGAACCCACTGCATCTTCTCTGGCCTATGGGCTCGATAAGATTAAGGATGGAAAAGAGCACACCTTCCTCATCTATGACCTCGGGGGCGGTACCTTCGATGTGTCTATCCTGGATCTGGCTGACGGTGTCTTTGAAGTCAAGGCATCCAACGGCAACGGCCACCTGGGCGGAGATGATTTCGATGCCCGCGTGATGGACTGGATTGCCGATACCTTCAAGAAGCAGAATGGCTTTGAGCTGCGCCGTGATCCCATGACCAATCAGCGCCTGAAGGAAGCGGGTGAAAAGGCCAAAATTGAGCTTTCCAGCGTCATGTCTACGGAAATAAACCTGCCCTTCCTCACGGTGGATATTAACGGCCAGCCCGTTCACTTCGACGCTACCCTGTCCAGGGCGGAATTTGACCGCATTACAGAGGACCTTGTGCAGGCCACGGTGGCGCCCATTGATATTGCCATGAGAGATGCGGGCGTTACGGCCTCTGATATTGAAAAGATCCTTCTCGTGGGTGGCTCCTCCCGCATTCCGGCAGTACAGACGCTCATTCGGGATAAATTTGGGAAAGAGCCGAACAAAGGAATCAACCCGGATGAATCTGTCGCGGTGGGCGCGGCTATTCAGGCGGGCGTGCTGAAAGGGGAAGTGAAGGATGTGCTTCTTCTCGATGTGACGCCACTGTCCCTCGGCATTGAAACACTGGGCGGCGTATTCACTACGATGATTAAGAGAAACACCACCATTCCGACCCAGAAAACACAAATTTTCTCCACTGCGGCAGACAATCAGCCTTCTGTGGATATCCATGTGCTCCAGGGCGAACGGCCCATGGCTGCGGACAACAAAACTCTTGGCCGTTTCGAATTGTCCGATATTCCGCCGGCACCGAGAGGCGTACCGCAAATTCAGGTCACCTTTGATATCGATGCGAACGGCATTGTCCATGTATCCGCCAAGGATCTGGGCACGGGGAAGGAACAGAAGATCGATATTACCTCTTCGTCCGGCCTGTCTGATGAAGAAATTGAGCGGATGCAGCAGGACGCCAAGCTGCACGAGGAAGACGACAAGAAGCGCAAGGAAGCTGTCACAGCTCGGAACAATGCAGAGGCGCTGGTGTACCAGGCAGAAAAGACTGTAAAGGAAATCGGCGACAAGGCGGATCCGGCCAAGGTGAAGGAGGTCAACGATGCCATTGCGAAGCTGAAGGAAACCCTCCAGGGCAATGATGTGGAGAAGATCAAAGCCGATGCGGAGGCCCTCACAAAGCCGCTGCATGAATTGACGGAAAAGCTTTACCAGCAGGCGCAGCAGGATGCACAGGCACAGGG
>CAZPLS010000046.1:0-8201 GCA_964587685.1 uncultured Dialister sp. | reverse complement strand
CAGGGAGCGAAGGATAAGGATAATGTAGTCGATGCGGACTACAAGGTCGTGGACGACGATAAGAAATAAGACGGGATGAGGATTCTATGGCAGCTCGGGATTACTATGAAATACTTGGCGTGGACAAGAACGCCACGGAAGACGACATAAAGAAAGCCTACCGGAAAATGGCCCGGAAGTACCATCCGGACCTGCACAAAGACGATCCCACCGCGGCCGATAAGTTTAAGGAAGTGAATGAAGCGTACCAGACGCTTTCTGATGCAGAGAAGCGGGCCCAGTACGACCAGTTCGGCCACGATGCGTATGAACAGGCGCAGAAAGGCGGTGCCGGAGCCGGCAGCGGTTTTGGCGGATTTGGCGGCCAGGGCGGATTTGGCGGCTTCGACATGGGCGATATTTTCGACATGTTCACCGGCGGTGCTGGCAGAAGGCAGCGGAACGGGCCGGAACGGGGGGATGACCTGCGCTATGATATGGAGATTTCCCTTCGGGAGGCGGCCAGCGGTCTGACCAAGACGTTCACTGTAAAAAAGGAAGAAAACTGTTCAAAATGCCATGGTTCCGGCGCAGAGCCGGGGACCAATGTGGAAACCTGTTCTCACTGCCATGGCACCGGACAGGAACGAATTGTCCGCAACAGCCCCTTTGGACAGATGGTAAATGTGACCACCTGCCGGTATTGCGGCGGCACAGGTAAAATCATTCATCAGAAATGCAGCACCTGCCGTGGCACCGGTCTCCAGATGGTGGAGAAAAAGCTGGAGATTCGTATTCCCGCTGGTGCGGATACAGGGGTGCGCATGCGTATAGCCGGAGAGGGTAATCCGGGGAAACGCGGCGGTCCCGCGGGGGATCTTTACGTATACATTTACGTGAAGGCGGATCCTGACTTTGAGCGGGATGGGGACGACCTGTACTGCAAAACGGACATTTCCTTCCCTACAGCGGCGCTGGGCAATGTAGTCAAGGTGCAGACCCTGGACAATGAAGTGGAGCTGAAGATTCCTGCAGGGACCCAGAGCGGCACCCGGTTCCGCATCAAGGGCTCGGGCATGCCGAAGCTTCGGGGCGGCGGAAAGGGGGACCTCTACGTTATTGTCAATGTGACGGTGCCCCGCAATCTTCGGGGAGAGCAGAAGGAGGCGCTCCTGAAGTATGCTGATATGTCCGGAGAGGACATCACCACCTACAAAGGGAAAAGCTCATCCTTTATAGACAAAATCATAGATAAACTGAAGTCGTAATAAAAAATCCCTTTCTGATGAGTCAGAAAGGGATTTTTTGATGAGGAAAATGCGAGTGTGGTCCGAATGGAGCATCGCTGTCATTCATCCGGGCAGGCGATGAGCATCATGTGTTCTATCATGTGGTGGAGAGTCTGCGCCTGCACGGTGGAGGCCGCCCGGTAGTAGACCTCCTTGCCGTCCCGGCGGCTTACAATGAGGCCGCCGGCCTTGAGCTGCCGCAAATGATGGGACACAGCAGGGCTGCTCATGGCCATGATAGTGGACAGATTGATGACACATGCTTCTCCGTGGCACAAAAGCCAGAAGATTTTGAGACGGCTTCCGTCACCGAGCTGTTTAAAAATATCAGCCACGATCTGGAAATTTTCCAGGGGCGGCACTTGGTCCAGCTCGTGCTCAATGGGATATCCGTGATAATGGGGCAATTGAATTTCTGGCATATCTGTTTCTCCTTTTCCCTATTGTAACATAGAGCGGGCAAACAGGGGAAAGGGGAAACGAAATCCTACGAATTGATGGAAGCCAGACGTTCGAGGAGCCGCAGCGCTTCCTCCAGTCGGGGGTTGGGATCCTCCGTGCGGAGGCCTTCGCGCACGCAGCCCCGAATGTGGGTGCGGAGGATTTCCTGATTGGTTCGTCGGATAAGTGCTTCCGCCGCCATGAGCTGGTTGGATATATCCACGCAGTAGCGGTCCTCCTCGATCATGCGGAGTACGCCGTCGAGCTGACCCCGGGCAATGCGTACTGACCTGGCGATCCGTTCCTTGTCGGCCTTCATGCGTCGCGCACCGACATCGCAGTATAGCCCGCATCCTTCACGGCGGCGCGGAGCGCTTCTTCAGTGACCTCCGGCGCGGCGGTGACAGTGGCTTCTCCCGCTTCCAGACTGACCGAGACGTCAGAAACGCCGGGAACTGCGGAAAGAGCTTTGGTTACATGCTGCACGCAGTGCTGGCACATCATGCCCTCAACAGTAATGATTTTTTTCATGGGAATTCCTCCTTTATCAGATGAAATGATACAAACAGGGGGTGTATGATGCTCTTCACTGTCTTCGTCGACATGGATTCCTGACGCGTACGAGGGGCGGAAAAACCGTAGCCGCAGGGCGTTTGACACGACGAAAACAGAACTGAAGCTCATGGCAAGGGCGGCGATCATGGGATTAAGGCGCAGCCCGAAGAGGGTGTAGAAGCATCCCGCCGCGATGGGGATGCCCAGTACATTGTAGAAAAAAGCCCAGAACAGATTCTGCTTGATATTGCGGACCACCGCGCGGGAAAGTTCCACCGCTCCCGCTGCGTCAAGGAGATCACTTTTCATGAGGACGATATCGGCCGACTCCATGGCCACATCCGTGCCTGCACCGATGGCGATGCCCACGTCGGAACGGGCGAGCGCCGGAGCATCATTGATGCCGTCGCCCACCATGGCGGTTTTGATGCCCTTTTCCTGAAGGCGGCGCACGTGCTGCTCCTTATCCTGGGGAAGTACCTCGGCGATGATTTCATCAACACCAATTTGCCCGCCGATGGCTTCGGCAGTGAGCCTTTTGTCTCCTGAGAGGAGAACCACATTCATGCCCAGGGCATGGAATTTCTCTACTGCCTGACGGCTTGTGGGCTTAATTTCGTCGGCGCAGGCGATAATGCCCAGGAGGGTGCCGCCGGCGGCGAAAAAGAGTGGCGTCTTCCCAGCCTGGGCGAGGCGTTCCTCCTCTGCGGAAAGATCCGCGCTGTGGACAGAAAAGGCCTCCATCATTACCCGGTTACCTCCGAGGCATTCCTTCCCGTCAATGACAGCACGAATGCCCTGTCCGGGTATTTCTTTAAATTGGGCAGCGGTCATGGGAATAATGGAACGGCGTCCGGCCTCCTCCTTAATAGCAGAGGCCAGGGGATGGGAGGACAGTGATTCCAGAGAGACGGCGGTGCGGAGCAGTTCCTCCGTAGAAACGGCACCGGCGCAAATAATATCCGTTACGGCTGGTTTTCCATAGGTGACGGTGCCTGTTTTATCAAGCACCACAGTTTGCACGCTCTGCGCGGCCTCAAGCGCCTCTGCAGACTTGATGAGAATACCGTGTCTGGCGCCGAGTCCCGTGCCGACCATAATGGCCGTCGGCGTGGCAAGGCCCAGAGCGCAGGGGCAGGAAATGACGAGAATGGACACCGCAGTGGTGAGGGCAAATTCATAATCCGCTCCCACAGCCAGCCACACCGCTGCGGCTATAACGGCAATGGCAATGACTGTAGGGACAAATATGCTCGCCACTCGGTCAGCCAGCTTGGCAATGGGTGCCTTGGAGCTGGTGGCTTCATCTACGAGGCGGATGATTTGCGCCAGCGCGGTGTCGCTTCCCACTTTCGTCGCTTTCATCTGGAAGTAGCCGTGCACATTGACGGTGGCGCCGATGACCGTATCGCCGGGCCGTTTGTCTGCTGGAATACTTTCGCCGGTTACGGCAGATTCATCGATGGAGGCATGCCCCGTAAGGACGACGCCATCGGCAGGAATGCTCTCCCCCGAGCGGACTACGGCGATGTCGCCCACAATGAGCTCTTCTGCAGGAATGGGGAGTTCCTCACCGTTGCGCAGGACATTCGCTGTTTTGGGAGCCAGGTCCAGGAGGGCGTTCACCGCCTCGGAGGTACGCCCTTTGGCGCGGGTTTCAAAATACTTGCCCAGGGTGATGAGAGTGAGAATGGTGCCGGCCCCGTCAAAATACAGGTCGTGCGCAAAGGCACCCGCGGCGGCAAGATCTCCCGCCCCGGAGGCAAAGGCGATTTTGTATAGCGCATATACGCCGTGAATCACAGAGGCACCCGAACCGAGGGCGACAAGAGAGTCCATGTTGGGCGACCGGGAGAGGAGCGCTTTCCCACCCTGCTCGAAGTATTTCCGGTTCACAAACAGAATGGGCAATAGCAATAGGAACTGGGTCAGCGCAAAGACTTGGGCATGCTCATTTCCAAGAAATACTGCCGGGAGGGGCCAGCCCATCATATGACCCATGGCCAGGTAAAAGAGAGGAACTGCAAAGAGGAAGGAGTAAAGGACTCGTTTTCTCATAGAAGTATACTCTGCCCTGGCGGCATCCTCTGGTGCGGCGGTCTTCTTCGCGCCTCGGAGAGAGGCTCCATAGCCTGCCTTTGTCACCGCCTGGATGATGCCCTGGCTGCTTAGCCGGGATTCATCATAGACCACGGTCATGCTGTTTTTCAGGAGATTGACCGAAACATCCTCTATACCGGGCAAGGAAGAAACGCTCTTTTCTACGCGGGAGGAGCAGGCGGCACAAGTCATGCCTGTGATATCGTAGGTTTCTTTCATACCAGACCTCTTTCTATACCATATACCCCTGTGGGGTGTCTGTCTGACTCCAGTATAGCGTAGAATCACTATCATGTATATACAAACAGAATTATACATGTGAAAAAAATTTTTTCGCCCGACTTAATTTTTTTTAGAAAAGCTACTTGACAATTTCTGCAGAAAAGGTATGATAGAGAAAACGATAAAACAATTATTTAATTGTTAAAGGAAGAATGCGAGGGAATTGCAATGAAAAAATCCTACAAAATTGAAGTAGATTGCGCAAACTGCGCCAACAAGATGGAAGACGCTGCGAAGAAGACGCCGGGAGTGAAAAATGCAGTGGTGAATTTCATGTTACTGAAAATGAACGTGGAATTTGAAGATGGCGCAGATCCGAAGGCAGTCATGCAGGATGTTCGCAGCAACTGCAAAAAAGTGGAAGAAGACTGCGAAATTTACTGCTGAAAAAATGCGCCGTCAAATCGGCGCATTTTTTATAGGAAAAAGCATGAATAGATTAAATGGATTGCATACGGATTTAACGATAGATGGAGGGGAGGATAACAGGGAAGTGCTCCCTCTCATCTATTCAGGAAAGGAAGCATACAATGAATAAAAAACAGAAAATTATGCTTGTCCGCATCATCATTGCCTTCATCATGCTGGTGGGATTGGGATTTTCATCGCTGGAGGGAATGACTCGTTTCGGAGCCTATCTCATTCCATACTTGGTTATCGGGTATGACATTCTGAGAAAAGCGGTAAGAGGCATTCTGAACAGACAGATTTTCGATGAAAACTTCCTCATGGCCGTGGCCACGGTGGGGGCGATCACACTGGCCATTTATGATCAGACCGGCGACTACACTGAAGCGGTAGCGGTTATGCTGTTCTACCAGGTGGGCGAATTGTTCCAGAGCTATGCCGTAGGGAAAAGCCGCCGCAACATCAGCGAGCTCATGGACATCAGGCCGGATTACGCCAATATTGAAAAGGACGGCGTTCTGGAAAAGGTGGATCCCGATGAGGTGGAGATCGGCACCGTCATCGTTGTCCAGCCTGGGGAAAAAATTCCGATTGACGGCATCATTGAAGAGGGGACGTCCTCCCTCAACACAAGCGCCCTCACCGGGGAAAGTTTGCCCCGCGACGTGAAAGCTGGGGATGAAGTCATCAGCGGCTGCATCAACCTGATGGGCGTTCTGAAAATTAAAACCACAAAGGAATTCGGAGAATCTACCGTATCCAAAATTCTTGACCTGGTGGAAAATGCCAGCTCCAGAAAATCCAAGTCGGAGGACTTCATTTCCAAATTTGCCCGGGTCTATACGCCGGGCGTGTGCGCCGCCGCCCTTGCACTGGCGATTATTCCTCCGCTGGTGCGCATGTCCTACATGGGTGTGGCTCCTGAATGGGACGTGTGGATTTACCGCGCCCTCACCTTCCTCGTTATCAGCTGCCCCTGCGCGCTCGTTATCAGCATTCCTCTGTCATTCTTCGCCGGTATCGGCGGGGCCAGCCGGGAAGGAGTGCTCGTGAAGGGTTCCAACTATCTGGAAACGATGTCTCAGACTAAAATCGTTGCTTTCGATAAGACGGGCACTCTGACACAGGGTGTGTTTGAGGTCAACGCGGTGCATCACAGCTCCATGGAACAGGAGAAGCTCATTGAATACGCCGCTCTGGCGGAACGGTTCTCCTCTCATCCCATCGGCCTCGGTCTTCGCAAGGCCTATGGGAAAGAGCTGGAATATGATCGGGTAAAGGATGCGAAGGAAATCAGCGGCGAGGGCATCCTGGCCAATGTGGACGGGCGCAGCGTCGCCATCGGCAATGACAAGCTGATGAATCGTCTGGGTATTGCTTTCATCCACTGCCACAGCGTGGGAACCATCGTGCACGTGGCCATTGATGGAGAGTATGCAGGACACATTGTCATTTCCGACGTGATTAAACCCCATGCGAAAGAAGCCATTCGCCAGCTTCATGCTGCCGGGGTAAGGAAAACGGTCATGCTCACCGGCGACGCCAGGAAGGTGGCTGATGACGTAGCAAAGCAGCTCGGCGTGGATGAAGTGAAAAGTGAGCTTTTACCGGTGGATAAAGTGGACGCCCTGGAAGAACTCATGCACCAGAAGGTTGGTAATGAAAAGCTGGCTTTCGTAGGTGACGGCATCAATGATGCGCCCGTGCTCAGCCGGGCGGATATCGGTATTGCCATGGGCGCGATGGGATCGGATGCAGCTATTGAAGCGGCCGATGTGGTTCTCATGGACGATGATCCCATGAAAATTTCTAAGGCGATCAAGATTTCCAGAAAATGCATCAGCATCGTGTACCAGAACATTGTCTTTGCTATCGGAGTGAAGTTCCTATGCCTCTTCCTTGGGGCCGTAGGTATTGCCAACATGTGGCTGGCCATTTTTGCCGACGTGGGCGTCATGATTCTTGCCGTACTGAACGCGATTCGCACGCTCTTTGTAAAAAATATATGAAGTTTGATGTGTTGGTTGATAAAAATTGCAAAGCATTGAATGCATAGGAAAAGGGGAATCCTCAGGGCCAAAGGAGGAGGCCCCTTTTTGTAGTTCGAAAACCCCCGGTTAGACCGGGGGTTCCGTAAAGCTTTAGCGATGAGTCATTTGTTTATATAAAAACTCCTGTCAGGTAAGATAAACATGCGGCCTGTAATGCAAGTTATTTAAGAGACAGGAGTTTTTAATATGGAAACCGTGCATAGTTTAGCACATACAAAGTGGAATTGTAAGTTTGGTTACATGTGGGGGCAGGCGTTTTTGATTTCCATGCCGGCAGAAAATCGGGCCGTTGCGGCAGGTATTCCTCTCATTCCACGGAGACGATCGTAATCACTGTGGGTGCGTTTTTCGTGCTGAAGGTTCCTTCTTTTTTGTTATAGTTCAGAATAAAATCGTGAGTATTGTCCAGCGTATCCGTCAGGTGGAGCACCAGGTTTTTCTTTTGCACTTCCACAGACGCTTCTGTCCAGTCGCCTTTCACGGAGGAGACGTCAAACGCCGTTTTGTACGTGCCGCCTTTAGAGGAAACAATGAGGCAGCCCTCCGGCACACCTGTAGTAATCAGGTAAAAACGGCTTCCATTGTCTGTATTGACGATGGGCAGTACGGAGACGAGCGCGCTCGCCCCTGACTGGCCTTGCTCCGTCAGGCAGGGAAGCTGGAGAGAAAAGGCGGATTCATCATCTGCGCCGCTCGCCAGAAAGTAAAGTTTTGTCGTTTCCTCTTCGGGGGACAGGGTCATTCGCAGGAACTGTTGCGATGAAAGGGAGATTCTCGCACCGATGATTCCTCCCTCTGCATAAAATTGATTGATCTCGCCGGCGGTCCAGTCTGCATGGATCGGAAGCGGAGACAGCAGCAAAGTACATGCGGCCAGGGATACAAGTTGTTTTTTCATGGGGCCTCCTGTTTATTGATTATTTTTAATTCAAGTCTCTTTCATTATACTAAAATTCTATTTGTAAAGAAACGGAAGGACCTGCGGAGAGGTATGACAAAATATTTTGCAAAAACTGCAAAAAAGCTGTTGACAGGTCTTAACCCAAGTGGTAAACTAATCAACGTTCGGCGCTGATGCGCCGGCAGCCGAGACTAA
>CAZPLS010000045.1:0-12008 GCA_964587685.1 uncultured Dialister sp. | reverse complement strand
TCTTGCCGACTTCTATCTTTGTTTGGACAAAGAAAGAAGTCGGTCCCCGATGGACTCGTATAGGCAATTTGTAATTCGCAATACTGAGAATTGAGAACTAAGCTCTAAGCTCTCAGCTCTAAGTTCTAAGCATGCTGCTATCCTTTAATTCCGCATTACGAATTATTTTTCCGCTCTCAGTTCTAAACTCAGCATTCGTAATGCGGAATGGATTGGAAGACATACCAAAAAAGGCTCGAAGGAGCCTCTTTTCCTTGTGCAGTGTATGGCGAATGACGCATTTCAAATAATTCAGGGCAAAAAAATGGAGCGGGTGAAGGGAATCGAACCCTCGTAACCAGCTTGGAAGGCTGGCGCTCTGCCATTGAGCTACACCCGCAAAAAATGGTCGGAGCAGCAGGATTTGAACCTGCGACCCCTTGGTCCCGAACCAAGTGCGCTACCAAACTGCGCTATGCCCCGATAACAAACGTAATTATAGCAGGACTTATGCGGGCTGTCAAATGGATTTTGGCTCTTTTCTCCCTGCGGAAGGGGGCGTTTTCTGTGCTTTCAGATGGTATAATAAAAAAGATGTAATCTGGCGGCGGTGGTGAAGGAGGTTTGCGGCATGCTTTTTAATTCGAAGAAGGGGACGCCCAGTCCGGTCAATATTATGCGGGAGCACATGGCCATGTTCCTGTACTGGGTGAAGACGGGCCGGGCGAAGTTTAAGGATAAGAAGGAGATCGGCTCGATTTTTATTGAGCTGGAGAACGCGAAGTTTCTTCTTGAGCAAGCCACAGCGGGTACAATGTATGATTACACGAAGAAGCTGGAGCGCAATGTGTGGGCCGCAGCGGTGAACAAGTATGATGGGGAGCTGCTGCGGCTGAAGGAAGCCCTGCTTCGCGCGGCGGACGCCTGCGAGGCGCAGCAGGTGTTTGTGGAGGAGTCCGAGGCGGACGGCCGGGATGAGGAAGAGGGCCTTTCTGTGCGCGAACAGATGGAGCGCGAAGAGGCACGGCAGCGCGAGGAGGACGATGCCGGAGTGGATGTCGTTCCTGCCGGTATTGGCGGGGATATGACTGAGGCGGACTGCCGGGAGCTCTGGAAGATTTACAAGAGCATGAATGAGGAGTACCGCCAGATGAAGAAGACCGCTGACAAGTGGATTGCGGAGAATCCGGATGAGGGATGCATGGGCATGGCGATGCTTCTTGCGGCGGTGCCTGCCGCGGCGGTGTATGCTCTCTTCCAGTGGCTTTGATTCCTTGTATTCCCATACCTTTTTATGGTATGATGAACTTAATAGGTTTGGAACGGGAGGTGTTACTATGTCGAAGCACATCATTACCATCAATAAGGGATCTCTGCAGGATACCGTTAAATTTGAAAGCTGCAGTGAATGCCAGACGTCCTGCCAGTCTGCCTGCAAGACCAGCTGCACCATCGGCAATCTGATCTGCACAGAGCAGGCGAAGAACGACTGAGTGCCGCAGCCTTGTCCCCCAGCCTGTACGAGGCCGGGGGTTTTTGTGCGTTGTAAATAAATGGGAGCGGGAACATGGATAACAAAGTCATGCCAATGATTCATAAATTCAAGCAGAACGGCATGAATATCGTCATGGATGTGAACAGCGGCATCGTGCATGTGGTGGATGAGGCGACCTACGATGTGCTGGATACGTATAAAGGAAATAACAGAGGGGACGTGCTGGCGGCGCTGGACGGCCGGTATGATGAGGGTGAGCTCGGTGAGATCATGGATGACCTGGATGAGCTCATCCGACAGGGCATGCTCTTTGCGTCGATGAATCCCGATTACAAGGTGGTCATTGAGGACCGGCCCATCGTCAAGGCGGTGTGCCTCAATATTGCCCATGACTGCAACCTGCGGTGCAAGTACTGCTTCGCCGGACAGGGCGGGTACGGCAAGTGGCGCATGCTCATGAGCTTTGACGTGGCGCGCCGGGCGGTGGATTTCCTCATTGCCCACAGCGGGCCGAGAAAGCACTGCGAGATTGATTTCTTCGGCGGCGAGCCCCTCATGAACTGGCGGGTGATTCAGCAGACCGTGGCGTACATCCGGGAACAGGAGAAGAAGCACGATAAGATCATCAAGCTGTCTCTCACCACGAACGGTACCTACCTGGATGAGAAGAAGGTCAAGTATCTCACAGACAACCACATCGCCCTCATTCTGTCTCTGGACGGGCGGAAGGAGAATCATGACCGCATGCGCCCGGGCACCCACGGGGAGGGGTCGTATGACGAGATTCTGAAGAATCTTCAATACTGCGTGGCCCACCGCGACGGGGAGGAGTACTACGTGCGCGGCACCTATACCCGGTACAACCTGGACTTCACGAAAGACGTGCTGGACATGGTGGACAAGGGCTTCCCTGCTGTCTCCATGGAACCGGTGGTGGGGGACATGACCGAGCCCTACGCCATTCAGGAGGAGGACCTGCCCCGGGTGAAGGAGGAGTATGAAACGCTGGCGAAAGCGTTCCTCCGCCGGGAGGAGGAGGGGAATCCTTTCTTCTACTTCCATTTCAACATGAATCTCTGGCGCGGGCCCTGCCTGCCCAAGCGGCTCCGCGGATGCGGCGCCGGTCATGAGTACCTGGCGGTGGTGCCGAACGGGGACATTTACCCCTGCCACCAGTTCGTGGGGCGGGACGGCTACGTGATCGGCAATGTGTACGAGGGGCTCAGGGACATGCAGATGATGCGTGATTTCCGTACGAACCACGTGCTGAGCAAGCCCGAATGCATCGGCTGCTGGGCGAAGTTCTTCTGCTCCGGAGGGTGTCATGCGAACAATGAGACCTACGGCGGGGACGTGCATCGCCCCTTCCGCATCAGCTGTGAGATTCAGAAGAAGCGCATTGAGTGCGCTCTCATGATTCAGGCGTACAACCAGGTGCACAAGCCCAGCGTGATGGCCCAGCCCGGATTGGCGAAGCAGCTTGCCCGGGAAAGATAAATTTTGATGACATAGTTAAAAGAGGCGGAGTGTCCGCCTTTTTTCATGGGTAAACAGGCGGAAGAAACGCGCATGCAGCCGTCCCGTGCGTTTTCTTTTGGTATGGCGCAAGAGCGCTGTTTCACATATAATATTAGGTAGTGCTATCTGATTACTGAAGGCAGTCTCGCTTGGAAAGGGAGGGATTTGCATGAAAGGAAAACGCTTTGCTGCCTCTTGTCTTGCGGCAGCGATGATTAGTGCCGGCGCGCTCACGTCGACGTCTGCCCTTGATTTGGGGGATGTCCTCGGAGGCGTCGTCAAGGTGGGCGGCATCGGATACCTGGTGGATCGGTATTCGGAGCAGCTCAACAGCGCCATAAATTCCGTGATGATGAAGGAGGGGGCAGGCACCAATTACGCCACCAAGGTGGTGCCCATCGTGAGCATCGGCAACAGCGGCTACATCGGCGCGGCGCAGGTCATAGGCGATGCGGACCAGGTGGAAAAAGTGGAGGCAGTGGGCCAGCTGGAAATCAGCTGGAATGATAAGCTCTTCCGCATCAAGGGGCTGATCCCCATGGACAGCAAGAATCCGCTCAAGTTCAGCCGCGTGCAGGGCGTGGGCGTTTCGGCAATTATTGACGTAAGATTGTAATAGGGCGGTGAAGTCTTGGTATGAAACGATTGATTTTGGCGGTCGGGCTGGCGGCTGTCCTGGCGGCTTCGGCCGCTGCGGCGGAACCGGTCACGCTCACCGATAAGGCGGACAGGCTGGACCTGGTCATTTACGGCGCTCCGCAGGAGGGCGCCTTTATCGACCGGGTGGATGATATGGAGAAACTCATATTCGGCAGACGGGTTTCCACCGGCGGTCTCTCTGAGCGGGTGAATGGTCTGTACCGGGATGTGATTCGCGATCCCGAGGGGATGCAGCCCTCCATTTCCACCCGGCTGAATACGCTGGAATACTATCTCACTGATGAAATCAAGCAGGATTCCTTCGAGTCCCGGACGGAGCGGCTGGAAAATGCGGTGTACGGGTATTATAAGACCGGCTCCATTGAAACACGGGTGAATGAGCTGGAACGGTCGATCTACGGGGACACCCATTTTGAGCTCGTGTCGGTGACGCTTCCGGCTGATACGGTCTTTAAGATTTCCCTCAATGAAGCGGTGAGCACAAAGACCAGTCAGGAGGGGGATGTGGTCCACTTTACCGTGCAGGAGGATGTGAAGCAGGATGGCGTACTCGTCCTGCCCCGGGGCGCCCAGGGGAGCGGCCATGTGACGAAGGTATCCAAGCCGAAAATGTTTGGCCGGAGCGGTAATCTGGAAATTTCCTTCAACCAGGTGTTCACCATAGATGAGGAGGAAATTCCCACGGTGCTCGGTCCGGAGGCGCAGGAAAAGCTGAAGATGGAAGCCGCCGCGGTGGGCGCATCCGCCATTGGCGCGCTGGTCCTCGGGCCGGTGGGCCTGGTGGGCGGCCTTTTTGTGAAAGGGAAGAACGTGGAGCTCCCTGCGGGGACAGAGCTCTTCATTCAGACCCAGCAGGAGGTGGAAACCCACGGGATGCAGCAGGCCCCGGGTGCACCGAGACCTGTTTTCCATAGAAATGGGCGGACTGCCGGAGCATCGATAGAGATGTCAGATAAAGTAAGAGCCTCCGTGCTGACTTCTGATGAAGAGTACGAGACGAAAGAGAGGACAGGAAGCGCGGCCGATATGGGTGAGGATCCGACGGTCGAGATTATCAGCCATGAATAAACGCAAAGTATTGTGTGCAGCCTTACTGGCTGTATGCCTGTGGCCGGGAGTCAGTGAGGCCAGTGAGGTCAGCGGGATTCACTGGGCACTGGCTGGCTCCGCGGGGGAAGAGGACGGGGCAGCCCGGAACATTACAGTAATCATAGCGCCTCCGACAGGAGAGGCCCCGGCAGAGGCGGAGGAAACCGCACCCGGCCTGCCTGCGGGAAGCAGCCTGGAGGCAGGCGCAGTTGGGTCAGTCCCTGCGATGGAAGACATAACCGCTCCGTCGCCGATACCTGTGGCCGAGGTGGCGCCTGCGCTGCCGGCAGAAGAGATGCCTGTCACGGAAGCTGCGGCAGAGGAAATGGTTTCTCCCGAAGAGCGCACTGCATCGATCCCTGAAGGAGCGGCGGAGGCACCCGCGGAAAATGCCGCTCGACCGGCGGACCCCTCTGGTGAGTCAGCGGAGCCCGCGGTCATGCCGGCGGAACCCTCGGAAGCGGCTCAGGCAGCAGAGGATTCTGAGGCTGCCCGGGCAGCGGACGAAAAGGAGGAATCCGCGGCAGTGGAGATTCCCATGCCGGAGGATTTCGCCACCTATGAGGGAGAGGATGAGTATGCCTGGGGCATGATTCCCATGGAAATTTCCGAGACGGCTGCCCTGGGGGATGAGCCCGTGTGGAGCGATGAGCGCAAACGGGACGAAATGCTTGAGCGCATGACCGCGGGCGGCGAAATCGCGCCGCGGAGGTCTTCCAAAAAGGATAAGAAGGCGGGCGGCGCGTCCGTTTCTCCGGAAAATCCAGTCGTACTCTGGGCTGATTCCATGGCATACCGGGGTTCCACCGGCGATGTGGATCTGCGGGGCAATGTGGTGGTGGCCCATATGCGGGATCGCTACCGCACGGAGCACCTCTTTGGCAACACAAACACGAAGCGCTACATTATCCCCGGCGAGCTTCGGTTGTACACTCCGGAAAACCGCATGACCGCAGAGAGCGCCACCTATGACGCCAACACGTCTATCGGCACCTTTGAAAATCTGAAGGGATGGAACCGGGGGAAGTACTATTATCAGGGGGACTCAGGGGTCTATGACCGCAATGAGAACAAGATCACCGTGCAGAAGGGGTACTTCACCACGAAGCACGCCGTAGCCAGGGTTCCCGATTACCGCATTGAAGCGGAACGCATCGACATTTACCCCAATGACCATTACAAGGCGCATAATGCGACCCTGTACTTCAAAAATGCAAAAATTCTTTCCATGTCATCCTATTCGGGCTCGCTCAGGGACGGGTCCAATCTGATGACACTCATTCCCACGCCTACCTATGACAGCGACAACGGATGGGGACTGAAAAACCGCCTGACACTGCCCATCGGCGGGGCGGACAGCGATGTGGCCTTTGATGCCCGGTTGGCCTGGTACACCAAGGAGGGGTTCCGGCCGGATGTGGGATTCCGGTGGGAAACAGGCATAGGGACATTCCGCTTCCGCTATTCGGAGGAAGAAAGTACGGTCAATGACTACAATGTGTGGCTGACGAGAAAGCCCGCTCTCTCCTTCAATTCCCGCCGGTTCTATATCCCCGGCACGGAATTCTACGTGGGGGCGCGCGGCGAAATTGCGGAATGGGAAGAAACCCGAAATGGCAGGGAGATTTCCGGCAGCCATATGATGTGGGACACCTACCTGTCGCACAATCCCATTCCCTTAGGCACGCACATGCGGTTCTTCTGGCGCCTGGGCTACATGAAGGATTACTACGGCTACAATGACTCGATCCGGTCGAATCGGTACTACACGCTCGGTCTGCGTGCCCGGTACGGCATCCTCAGCCCCTGGGTCATTTACACGGACAGAAACCTCCAGGGCCGGTCGCCGTATCGCTACGATACGTACAGCATGGATAAGCCGGTCAATATGGGCATCAAGGTGCAGCTCACCCCGAAGGATGCCATCAGTATTTCCTATTCCATCGATACGGTGGACGGCGAGCTTGAGCACCGCTATTTTACCTATTACCGGGATATGCATTCCTTCTTTGGCTGGATTCGGTACGACAACATTGAGAAGGAATATAAATTTATGATTATGCCGAAGGACTTCAGGTTCTGAAAGGGGGGCTATGAAGGTATCCATATGGGAAGGACTGCAGGCGGACTGGACGTACCTGGCCGGGCAGAACTGGAATGTGAAGAAGGAGGATCTTTCCCGTTACGCTCCCATCATTGAGAAAGCGGCGCGGGAGGTCTCCCGGATTCGGGAAATCGGCGAGGGACCCCGGGCGGGTGAGCACGTGCTCTTTCCCCGCCTGCCCTACCTCCTTGAGGAGAAGCGCCTCATTTCGGAGGAGGAGCTGGCGGCGATGGAGGATTTGTCTGCCCGCTGCTGCGGCATGGACGCGGTCATTTCCGTGGGCATCGGCGGATCCTGCCTGGGGAACCAGGTGCTCTTTGACGTGTGCTGCGGGCCGTACTGGAATTTCATGAGCAGGGAGGAGCGGGGCGGACGGCCTCAGGTCTTCTTTGCCGGTGAGACGGCGGATCCGGAGCCGTTGGCGGATCTTCTCCGGTATTTGAAGAGACAGGCAGAAAGGAAATCGGGCCCTTACCGGGTGCTGGTTCTTGTCATTTCCAAATCAGGCAGCACGGTGGAGCCTGCGGGCGCCCTTTCCGTGCTGGAGGAGGCCCTTCCCGCCTTCTGCGGGGAGGTGTACTTCGCGGCGGTGACGGATGCGGAGAAGGGATCCCTCCTTGCCCACTGCCGGGAGAAGGGATGGCTCCATTTTGCGGTACCTGAGGGCATTGGCGGCCGGTTCAGCGTCTTTTCCCAGGCAGGGCTGGTCTTTGCGTCCCTATTGGGGATGGATATCGAAGCGTTCCTCCTCGGGGCGCGGCGTACGGAGGAGGCCTGCCGGTCGGGGGACTGGCAGCGCAACCCCGCCCTGGCCATGGCGGCGATGAAGTACATTGCCACCAAAGAATACGGCATCACGGCGGAGGTCATCATGCCCTACAGCGGGCGGCTCCGCTCCTTCGGCGGATGGTATGCCCAGCTTCTCGGGGAATCTCTGGGGAAAAAGGATACTGTGGACGGGCAGCCTGCTTATGGGGGGCGGACGCCGGTGTGCGCCGTGGGTACGACGGACATGCATTCTCTCACCCAGGAGCACCAGGAGGGGCGGCGGAACAAGCTCCTCCAGTTCATCGCGGTGGAGCATCCCGCCGAAGATATGGCCTTTCATCTTGTGGAAAAAGGGCGGCCCTGCACGGTGCCCATGAGTCATGTGCTGGCGGCGGCGCTCCAGGCAAACGCAGAGGCCCTCGCCGGGGCGGAGCGGATGAGCTGCGTCCTCTCTCTGCGCCAGCTCACTCCTCTCTATCTGGGAGGACTGATGTACTTTTGTTTCCTTACCATTGCCTATGAAGGGGCGATGGCAGGCATTGATGCGTATGACCAGCCCGGGGTGGAGGCGTACAAGGCCATCCTTCACGAGGAGCTGGGGCGGTACGCGAAGTAACCCCGGAGGGAGTCATGAGACGGAGCAGGAAGATATGGGCGGCAGGCGCAGTGGGCGCGGCCTGCTTCCTCCTGTCTTTCTGGGGCATCTGGCGGAGCGGTACGGCGGCGGACATTCTCCCTGAGAGAGAGCCGCCAACGATGCCTGTGGTGCAGGACCGGCTTATCGCCGCCAATGAAACGGGGCGTCCTGTCCTGCGCTATGACGCCAATACATACATCCGCACCCGGCCCCTGCGGGATCCCTTCCGTCTTCCCGAGGAGGGGACAGCACCGGTGACAGGAGGCTTTTCGGCAGACCGGCCGCGCCTTCAGGGCGTTCTCATCCTGGGCGAGGACCGGCGGGCCATGGTAGAAACAGGGGGGCGCACAGCCACAGTCAAGGTAGGAGAACAAGTGGGACTATGGACAGTCATGGAAATTGCCGAAAAACAGATCGTGCTTTCCGGCCCTGCCGGTCAGGCCGTGTTGTCGCTGTAACCTCATTTTTACGGAACCGAAGCGCGGCGCTTTGCTGCGCTTTCTTTCTGTCTGTCTGCCCTGTGTCAGCAGAGGAGCCCCGCATCAGCCTCCATCTGGACAACGCCCCCGTGCGGGAGCTCCTGCAGAATCTGGCGGAAATGGCGCATCGGAACATCATTTTTTCCGGGGAGATGAAGGGGCGGATTACGGCCCATCTGGACAATGTCACCCCTGACGAGGCCATAGAGGCGGTGCTCGCCGCCGACGGACTCGCCGTGCGGGATATGGGGACGGTGCTCATCGTGTACGACGGCTCCCTGAAGGGGCGCAGCCCCACCGCCGAATCGTTCCGCCTCTCCTATGCGGACGCGAAGGAAGTGGCGGAAACGCTCAAGGGCATTTACCAGGACAAGCGCATCGCCCACAACACGGGGGCCAATTCGGTCATCTTCAGCGGATCCGCGGAGGAGCTCCTGGCGGCACGGCAGATCATCGCGGCCCTGGATCAGCCGGAAAAGCAGGTCAAGGTGGAAGCGGAGGTGCTCTCCATCAATAAATCTGCTGCAAAGGAGCTGGGCATCGATTGGGACTTCAAGAGTCTCACCGGGAGCGCCGAATACACCCGGGACACCTGGTCGGAGCAGCACTATGTCACGGACAGTGCAGGAGAGGTGCTCTATGACGACGACGGCAACCCGCGGATTCGCAATATCGAGCACTCCGGGTGGAACATCACCATTCCCGACGGGTACGCGGGCATTTCCTACGGCACGAGCGCTGCGGGCCATCCCTACACCTTCTTCTTTCAGGCGGCGCTGAAAGCGCTCATTTCCGACGGCAAGGCGGAGATCCTCGCCCGGCCCAACGTGGTGACCATGAACGGGCGCACCGCGGAGATTCTCATCGGGAGTGAAATCCCCGTGGTGGTGGAGCGACTGGAAAACGGGGTGAAGACCACCGGCACGGAATACAAGGACGCGGGCATCAAGCTGTCCTACACGCCCCGCATCAGCAAGAACGACGAAATCACCGCCACGGTGCGGGCGGAGGTATCCACCCCCTACCTCGTGTCGGAAATGAAGGCATACCGCCTGGTGACGCGCCAGGCAGAGACGATGGTGCGCCTCCAGTCAGGCGATGAAATCGTCATAGGCGGCCTCATTGACCGGGAGGAGAGCTACACCTTCCGCAAGGTGCCCATTTTAGGCGACATCCCTCTCCTGGGGAAATTGTTCCAGAGCAAGAGCCGCTCCGTGGAAGAAACGGAAATCATCATCGTCATTCGGGCGGAAATCATCACGCCGGACAATGCGGCCCTGGCCCACCTGAAGCGGGACGTGTCCATCAGGGACAGCATAAGGCAGTACAACCCGGAGCCTCCCGGGGAGGAAGAATTGGAGCAGGAGCAGCATGGCAACGTTGAAGATCAGCGGACTGACAAAGTCCTTCGGCATAGAAACCGTATTTGAAAATATAACCTTTGAGGTGCGGAGCGGCGACCGGCTGGGCCTGGTGGGGGCCAACGGGGCGGGAAAAACCACCCTTCTGCGCTGCCTCATCGGCGCAGAGGAGGCGGACAAGGGGTCCGTGAAGGCCTCCGACGGAGCGGTCGTGGGGTACCTGCGGCAGGATTTCAACTACACCTCCCAGACACTGCGGGGCGAAATGGAGGAGGCCTGGAAGGACATCCTTCACTGCGAGGACGCCCTTCGGGCCGCGGCGGCCGCGCTGGAGCAGGACCGGGACAATCCGGACCTCATTCGCCGCTACGGCCGGCTGGAGGAGCGCTTCGAATTTCTCGGGGGTTACCAGTACCAGTCCACCACAAGGAAAATACTGACCGGACTGGGCTTCCGCGACGAGGACTGGGACCGGGACATCCGCGCCTTTTCCGGCGGCCAGAAGGTGCGCATCAATCTGGCGGCGGCGCTGGTGCGCCACCCTGATTTCCTCCTCCTCGACGAACCCACGAACCATCTGGACATGACCATGCTGGAGTGGCTCGAGGACTACCTCCGGTCGTACAAGGGAGGCCTTCTCATGGTGTCCCACGACCGGTACTTCCTCGACGCGGTGGCCACGGGCATCCTGGACCTGTCTCAGCACCACCTGCGCAGCTTCCGCGGAGGCTATACCCGCTATGTGGAGACGAAGGCCCAGCAGGACGCGGCCTACGAGAAGGCCTACGAAAAGCAGCAGGAGCACATCCGCGAGACAGAGGAATACATCCGCCGGTACAAGGCGGGCATCAAATCAAAGCAGGCCCGGGGGCGGCAGTCTCAGCTGAACCGCCTGGAGCGGCTGGCCGCACCGATTCATGAAAAAACGCTCCGGTTTCATTTCGAGAAGCCGGAGGAATGCGCGGAGAAGGTCCTCGATGTAATGCACGCGGATGGCGTCTATGGGGACCATGCCATCTTCCGGAACCTCACCATGCACATCCGCAAAGGGGAGCGGGTGGGCCTTATCGGCGCCAACGGAGCGGGGAAAACCACCCTCATCCGGGTCATCACCGGCGACATGCCCCCGGGAGACGGATTCGTTGCCGTGGGGAGCAACGTGAAAATGGGATACTACTCGCAGGAGCAGGAGCGCCTCACCCCGTCTCTTTCCGTGCTCGAGCAGGTGGAAATCGCCTGCGGCTGCGGCGAGGGGGAAGCGAGGAACATTCTCGGCATGTTCCTTTTCCGGGGAGACGACGTGTTCAAATCCATTTCCCTTCTCTCCGGCGGAGAAAAGGCGCGTCTCTCACTGCTCCTTCTCTTTCTGGAAAAACCGAATTTCCTTGTCCTTGACGAGCCCACAAACCACCTGGACATTCCCACGAGGGAAATTATGGAGGAGGCCATTTCCGCCTTCGGCGGCACGTCCCTCATCGTCTCTCACGACCGGTACTTCCTGGACAAGGTGGCCACCCGGATTCTGGTCATGGAGGACGGCGCCCTGACGGAGTACCTGGGCAATTACAGCTATTACAGGGAAAAGAAGCGAGACCTGGAGGCCTTCGAGCGGGACCGGCAGAGTGCAGAAGCGCCCGCGGCGGAGAAGGAGCGAAAGGATCCGCCCCCCGCCCGGACAGCCCGCGAGCCGAAAAAGGAGGCGTCCCCCGCAGCGGTGATGCGCCTCGAGCAGCTGGAGATGGAAATCAGCCGGGTGGAGGCCACGCTCCGCATGTATGAAATGGAAATGAACGGCGCCCCCTCGCCGGAGGCGCTGGAGCAGGCTGCGGCGGCGTACAGCGCGGAGAAGGAAAAACTGGACGGCCTGTATGCCCGGTGGGAGGACCTGGCCGGCGCGATGTGAAGGGACCCGGAAGGG
>CAZPLS010000044.1:0-12363 GCA_964587685.1 uncultured Dialister sp. | reverse complement strand
ATAAGGAAACCGGACGGTTTTTCATCGCGGAGGAGAAAGGCGTATAATGAAAAAAAGGCCCGGAAATGGGCGGCGCCTGCGGGCAGAAGCGTTCGTAAAAGCCCGCCTCTGCCGATGGATGGGCGGAAGAAACGGAACCAATGGAAAAGGCCGGAGCCAAGTCCGGTGAGTAAGTAAAGAGAGGATTATGATGTGGAGGAAACAAAGTAAAGAGAAAGCCCCTTCCGCGGCCGGTCCGGCGGGAGCAGGGCACGCCGGGGAGGAAAAGCAGAGCGGATGCAGGGGGTGTCTGGCTCTGTTGCTTCGCTTCTTCGTTCTCTTCATCCTCGGCATTGTCATTTTTTTGGTCGGGGCTTGCCTGTTGATCCTGGGTGGTGAGTCTGAGGAGGAAAGCGCCCAGGTGCAGAGCACAGCCGAAGAGACGACAACCCGGGTGGACCGGCCGGAGGATTACTACGAAGTTAACTATGATGGAAGCTATGGATACTATGCAACGACGAATAAGTATGGATTGCAGGGGTTTTACCTGGCGCCTGAATATTACAAGCGTAAAAGTAAGTATGATAATGAAGATGGGCTTGGAAAACTGTCCTGGAGGGGAGAGGAGGACCTTGCATACGACAGACTGAAGATGGCAGATAAGCGGCTGGCAGAGGCGCTGAAGGAAGAGAGCAAAAATTGGGTGGAAGTGGGAAGCCCGCTTCCTCCCTCCGGGGCGTGGACAAAGGCGGAAATTGTGCATCTTTACAGAAGCATGGGACGCCCGGACCTGGCAGAGGAAGCGAAGCTGTATGCCTCAGAATTTATCAGAGATCGGGGCCTTAAGGTGGCAGAAGGGATGAGTCCGGAAGAGATGGCAGCGCGGTTCGCCAACTGGGACAGAGATATAAAGAAACGGGTGGAGAAGTACCAGAAGGACAATTATAAAAACAGCAGCTGGAACAATGGCACCTATATCTGGAGACTGTATGAGGAGGCAGGGTATTGGGAATTGGCAGACCAGCTGAGAAAAGGGGATGAATCCGTTTATAAAGATTTTATCCCTGGGCAATGCGTGAGGGTCGTGGAATTTGACAGTCCGGAAGAGATGAGGGCCCGGTTCGAACGCTGGGAAAGCGAGGATGAGGCAAGGAAAACGAGGGAAAGGGAGGCAGGCTTCGTAGACTATGGCTATGCCCCGGCTGAGGAACCGGAAGAGGAGGAAAACAATCCGCGCAGGTGGACCAAAAGAAGGATTGTGGACCTCTATGATATGGCCGGTCGGCCGGACCTGGCGGAGCTCGCCCGGGCGTATCCGGAGGAATTCCTGAAAAAGGAATGCTTATGGATTGTGGAATTTAAGAGTCTGGAGGACCTGAAGAAGCTGCACGCGGTCTGGAGCGAACGCCAGTTCAAACAGAGCTGAATCACTTGTGGAAAGAAAGGGAAATGAGAGGGTAGGTATGGCCTGGAAGAAAAAGACAGCGGGCCCGGCGGCTGCGGAGGAAAAAGAAATGCAGGGGCCGGCGCAAACCGCGGAAAATCGTGAGAAAGCCGACGGCGCCTGCGGGAAAAGAGAATCTCTTTGGCGAAGAAAAGACCTGAACAGGCTTGTTCTCTGTATTGTGGCGATGCTGCTTGTGTGTGTCGCCTCCTTCCCGTCAAAGGATGCGGCCTATGCGCAGGCGGCCGGGGCAGAGAGTGCTGCGGCGGCGCAGAGTGCGAGCGGCCGCCCTGCGGCGCCGGATGGAACGTACCGATCCATAGGGGAGTTCTCAAAGGAAGGCATCATTGCCGCTTATGAGCGGGCAGGGCGCTCGGATCTGGCGGCGCTGGCCCGGCAGTATCCTGACGGCTTCCTGAAGAAGGAATGCCTCCAGCTGGTGGAATTTGCCAGTCCGGAAGACATGGACAGGGAATTTAAGCAGTGGCTTAAGGACAGGAAGGAAAAGAAGCAATTAAAAGGGCAAACATAAGTCCTCCCGGAGCTTTGGTGACAGGGGTGAACGCCTGTCAGGATTGTGCTCAGGCAGGGCCAATCATGCATAAAACCGCTGCTGATGCCGGCAGCGGTTTTCGGTTTTTTTATTGAAGGAAAATGAAAACCTCCCACAGGCGCAGATGGCCCGGGGAGGATGGGGATCATTTCTTTTCCATGAGGATGAACGTTTCGTCCCGTCGGAAGGGGGCTGTCATGTCGTAGTGGCCGGTGAGGAACGTAATGGGTTCGCCTTCCATACGGAAGAGGACTTCTTTGACATTGGGGAATTCCGTGGCCGTGTTGACGAACATGGCGATAAAGAGGCCGTGGGTGGTGTTGCCGCCGCCCAGGTGTTTCAGCTCCTTTGACAGGTCGATGAAGGCCGTGCCGTTGGTCACATTCACCGCCCGCACGGACAGGCCGTCGGGGAGGACGCGGTACGTTTGCTCCCGGTCGAGGAGGATCATCCGGTCCAGGGCGGTTTTGAGAGATTTGTCCTTGGCAGGGACGGAGAGGGTGTGCGCCGTGAGTTTCATTCCGTCATCATCGGCCAGATAGATGGTCATGGAAGCTTCCTGCGCGGTTTCTCCTGCTTTTGCCGCGGCGGGAACGGTGGACACCGAAGCGGGCCGGGACGGCACTTCGCCGCAGCCGGGCAGCGCCGCTATGATAAGGAAGCCCGCCGCCAGTAACCATGCTTTTTTCATCGGGGTTGCCTCCTTAGCTGATGTCTCTGAAATAATTGACGATGCCCTGGTACATGCATTCCGCGATGCGCTTCGGTCCCCACGAGGAAGTGAGCATGCGCAGGCGGTGGGGGTTGCTGATGAAGCCCATTTCCATGAGGACGGAGGGCATCTTGGTATTCTTGTTCACATAGAGGTCATTGGAGCGAACACCCCGGTCAGGGATGGCCATGTTGGTCATCATAGACTGATGGAGGCTCCTTGCGAGAAGGAGATCCCGCCCCGTCTTGGGATAGTAGTAGGCGGTGGTGCCGTCCACCGTCGAGTTGGAGAAGGAATCGATATGGACGGAAACGAAAATGTGTGCCTTTCCCTTGGCGGCCACGTTGCACCGGGCCTGCAGCTCCTCTCTGTCGGAGGCGTAGGCGCGGGACACGTCCTTGTCTGTGCTCCGGGTCATGATGACCTTGGCGCCGGCGTCTTTCAGCATATCCCGCAGGGGCAGGGCAATGGAGAGATTGATGTCCTTTTCATAGACCGCTTTGCCGTTCAGTGTGCCGATGGCCCCCACGTCTGCGCCGCCGTGCCCCGGATCCAGGCATATGATTTTGCCCTTCAGGATTTTCTTGTCGTCATCGGTGACGACAATGGTGGCGGGCACATTTTTGGAAGAGGACTTGCTCTTTTTGTCGGAGGATTTTTTATCCTTTTTCTTTGACTTCTTGTCGGAGGAACCCTTGACCCTGGACTCCTTTTTCACGCTGGTGCGGTCCTTCTTTTCCTCAGCGGCAGCCTTTGGCTCTTCAGCTGCAGCAGCCTTTGGTTCCTCAGCGGCAACAGCCTTTGGCTCCTCAGCTGCAGCAGCCTTTGGTTCCTCAGCGGCAACAGCCTTTGGCTTCTCAGCTGCGGCAGTTTTTGGCTCCTCATCTGCGGCGGGCTTTGGTCCCTCAGCCGCGGCAGGCTTTGGTTCCTCTGCGGCAGGGGCTTCTTTCTTTTCCGGAAGGGCGGCCGCTTCTGCCGCGGCTCCATCAGAGGCAGCGGTGGAAATAGAGGAAATGTCCACCACGAGGCGCGGCGGGAGGTCGCCGTTTTTCTTCAGTGCAAAAACCTTGATATCGCTCATGGCCATGGGATTTTTCAGGTTCACGGTAAGGCGCGCGTCATCGCCGTCTCCTTTGAGGGATGCGGACTTCACATTCTGCTTATTCACCGCCAGATCCTTTTCCGCCTCGGCCAGGGGCGCGCTGTCCTTAAGGACAACCGAAAGGGTTTCCCCCGATTTATCGAGGGAAGCGGTGGCCTTGATGCCCGCGGTGAGATCGAGGACGAGCCGTACGAAGGGGGGCTTGCCGTCATTCCGTTCGGCGGCGCGGAACGCGGTCACGTCCGCTGCCAAAGTACCTGGTCCGGCAAGGAGACACGTGAAGAGCATGGCGAGAAAAAGCCAGATTTTTTTCATAAGCGCCTCATATGGTAAAAACAAATAGTGCTTTTTTAAGTATTAATAATATAGCATGCGATGGAAATAAAGTCAAAAGGGCCTGCCGTGAAAGGACCGCCCGCCGTCGGGAGAATTGCAGAGAAACGGCGCGGTGTAGTACAATAACATGCATATAGTACGAATGGGAGAAAGGAAATGACGAGGCTATTCAAACGGGCGGCTCTGCTGACCGCATGCGCCGCGTTCGCAGCGGTGATGGCAGGGTGCGGAGAGGAAAAGGCGGCACCAGCCGCACTGGCCGCATCGACAGCACCGGCAGCGGCCGCAGAGGCAAAAGCGGAGCCTGCCGCGGATGTGCCCCGGGGACAGGCCCGGATACACAGACCGGCCGATACGGTGTACACCGTGCCGGAGGGCGTGTCCGTGCTCATGTACCACATGATCGGCGACGAGGAAAACAACGACGCGGTTATGACCGAAGCGAACCTGCGCTGGCAGATGGAATACCTCCGGGACGAGGGATACCATCCCATTACGATGCAGGAGCTCGCCGATTACGTTATCGACGGGGCGCCCCTTCCGACGAAGCCGGTATGCCTTACCTTTGACGACGGATACAAGGACAATTACACCATTGTCTATCCCATGATGAAGGAATTTGGTTTTCCCTGGACCGTGTTTGTCATTACCGGGCACATGGGACAGCCGGGCAGGATGACCTGGGAGGAATTGTCCGAAATGGCGGACAGTCAGGCGGTGACGATTTCCAGCCACACCATGAGCCATCCCTGGCTGACCGAACTCACGGCGGAGGATATTCGCCGGGAAATCATGGGAGCGCAGCGCGATTTGAAAACCCATTTGGGCATTGACAACCCATGGCTGGCTTTTCCCTACGGGGACCGCAATGAAATCGTGGATGAGGCGGCCCGGGCTGCGGGCATTCGCCTGGCGGTGATTACCAACGCGGGGCGCGTTCATGGGGGCGATCGGCCCTATGAGATCCGCCGCGTGTGGATTGGCAATCAGGTGGATGAGGCCCATTATGCAGAGCGTCTCACCCGCGATGATTATACGATTCTCTGAGATCTTTTCCCAGGAACAGGAGACAGAATGAAACGGCTTTGGCAGAATATCTTTGTTCGGTTCGCGGTGGTCACGATGGTTTTCTTTCTCGTGACGTCGCCGTTCATTGTGCTTTTCGGGCCCTTTGACAATCTGAAGCGCGCCGTGGTGGGAGCCATTCTGCGGTCCCGCCATCCCCACTACATCACCTGGCTGTTCGACCAGAACCAGCTGAACCAGATCCTCGGGGGCGTGGCCAACACACCGGAGCAGAAAATCCTTCATTTCGAGCCCCGCACGGATTCGACCATCCAGCTGCAGAAAATTGAATCCAACCGCTTTGTGGGGTACCTCCTTGAGATTCCCAATCCGAGGCGCGTGCAGGTGGCAACGGCGGAGGATATCAATGAGAAGGGGGATACGACGAGCAACATTGCCCGCCGGGCGGACGCGGTAGCGGCCATCAACGGGGGCGGCTTCTATGACCCCAACGGCACGGGCACGGGCCGCCTTCCCTATGGGTTCATTCTCCATGAGGGGGAGTACCTTCTCGGGGAGCAGGTGGATGACGAGGAGCGGGTGGATTTCATTGGCATGACGGACTCGGGCAATCTTATCGCAGGGGAGTACAACAAGCGGGAGCTTCGCGAGCTCGGCGCGGTGGAGGGGCTCACCTTCGGCCCGCCGGTCATCGTGAACGGAGAAAAGATGATTAAAAGCGGCGACGGCGGCTGGGGCATCAGTCCCCGGTCCGCCATCGGACAGAAGCGGGACGGCACCATCCTTTTCCTTGTCATTGACGGGCGGCAACCGGGATACAGCATCGGAGCCACGCTGGCGGATATGCAGAACATTCTCCATGAGCAGGGCGCCTACACGGCGGCAAACCTGGACGGAGGCTCCAGCACGACCCTGTACTACAACGGCAAGGTGGTCAATAAGCCCGCCGACCTTCTGGGTGAGCGCATGATTCCCACGGCATTTGTGGTTAAGTAAGAGGCGCACATGAAGAAACAAATCAAGCAGGTCTTACTATTTTTTGCGGCCGGTGTGGCTGTGCAGGCCGGGGCATACCTCTATCTCGACCAGGTGCTTTTTTCCACCACGGCAGAATACAATGTAACCGAAATGCCCAGAGGGACGGCGTCGGCGGCGGATCGGAGCGCTTACGAGGAGATTTCTCTTCGTGGGAAGGCCTATTATTCCTTTGACAATGCCTATATGGCTGATGTCTCTGAGGAGGCGGTCACCATTTACCGCGCCGACGACCTGGACAATCCCCAGCAGGTAAACCTGCGGAACCAGGGGGTGTCCTTCTTTGAATGGATGCCCGACCGCAACCTGGCGCTCATGGCGCTCTACCCCATCCGCTGGCGGGGCGGCCAGTGGGACGTGACACTTGCCCGGTACAATCCGGAGAGCACGGTTCATGAGGCAGACGCGCCCATTGAGGATTTGCCCCGGAACAGCCGCATTGTGGACGTGGCCTATTCCACAGCGACCAACGCGGTGTACATGAAGATGGAGGTGGGCAGCGGCCTCTACCGCATCTACCGCACCGACGCGAACTATGATACGCGGCGCATTTACGTGCAGACCGCCGCCATTGGAAAAATCGCTGTATTTTTTGACGAGGACCGCTTCTTCTACGACGATACGGAAGACGGTGTCATGTACACCTTCCTCGGAGACACGGGGAGCTGGCGCATCATCTCGCCTCCCGGGCGGTTCCGCCTCGTGGACGTGGGCCACGACAAGACGCTCTACGCGTGCCGCGTGAACAGCCGCGGCGAAGCGGTGGAATACTACATCGGTCACCTTGGCGTGGGCTTCGACAAGGTGGGCGAACCGTCGGAGCCGGTGAGCTTCGACACCGTCACAGCCCACCTGATCCGGGAAGCGGCAGCGCACGGCGCGCCCACCGGTGAGGAGGAATGAAAATCCCGCTCCTTTTGGGGCGGGATTCTTATATTTTCGGGGTGGGATTCTTATAATAAATGCGTTGCCCTGCCGGTACATTTACGCTATAATGAACTTGACTAGAAAATAATACGGTGGTTTCGCATCAAAGGAGTGCAGAGAATTTGAAGGGCCAGATTCTTTGCTTTTTTTCTGCAATGGAAAGGGAGGCCAGGTATGGAAGAAAAGGGGAAGGACATTGTGGCGGATGACCGGCTCATCGTCGCCCTGGATGTGGATACCTTTGACAAAATGACCGCGCTCGTGGAGACGCTGGACAGCAGCATTTCCTTTTACAAGGTCGGCATGGAGCTGTACTATGGAGCGGGCCGCAAGACGGTGCGGTACCTCCGGGAGAACGGAAAGAAAATCTTTCTGGACCTGAAGCTCCACGACATTCCGAACACGGTGGGGCACAGCGTGGCGTCAGTGACGCGCCTGGGGGTGAACCTTCTCACCGTGCATGCCCAGGGCGGCCGGGCCATGATGGAGGCGGCGGCGCGCGCCGCGTGGATCACAGCGGAGGAGCTCGGCGTGGAGCGGCCGAAGATCCTTGCGGTGACAGTGCTCACCAGCTTTGACGACAAGGGATGGGAGGAAATCGGCGGCCATCTCCCCATTCAGGAGCACGTGCTGCAGCTGGCCAAGCTGGCAAAGGATGCCGGCGTGGACGGCGTCATTGCCTCTCCCTGGGAGGCGGCGGCCATTCGTCAGCTTTGCGGGGATGATTTTCTCATCGTCACGCCGGGCATCCGGCCGGAATTCTCACAGGCTGAAGACCAGCATCGTATTGCCACGCCGGCCCAGGCACTGGCTGACGGGGCATCCCAGTTGGTTATCGGCCGGCCCATCACCCGGGCGGTGAAGCCCACTGTGGCGGTCCGCCTGATTTTGGAAGAAATGAGGGAAAAGAAACATGAATGAAAAAGAAGTGGAAGTACTGCTGAAGGAAACCAAAGCCATTCTGGAGGGGCATTTCCTGCTCACCTCCGGCCTCCACAGCCAGCTCTATGTGGAAAAATTCAACGTTCTCCAGCACCCGGAATACACGGAGAAGCTCTGCGCGGAATTTGCGGAGCACTTCAAAGGAATGGGCATCGAGACCGTTATCGGACCGGCCACGGGAGGCATCATTCTTTCCCAGGTGACGGCGCGCCTCCTCGGGGTTCGCTCCATTTTCACGGAACGGGAAAAGGGCGTCATGACCCTCCGTCGGGGCTTCCATATTGAACCGGGCGAAAAGGTCCTCATCGTGGAGGACATTGTCACCACCGGCGGCTCCATCAAGGAAGTGGTGGATGTGGTCAACAAGGCGCAGGGGGACATCGTGGGCATCGGGCTCTTCGTGGACCGCTCCGGCGGCACGGCGGATTTCGGTGTGCCGAAGGAAAAGGTCTACCCGCTGCTCCATCTCTCCGTGCCGACATACAAGCCAGAGGACTGCCCCCTCTGCCAGGCTGGCGTGGCCATCACCGAGCGGGGAAGTCACCATTTGAAATAACGCAGAACCTGCAGCCTGTCGGAAGCGATTCCGGCAGGTTTTTTCATGCGAAAATCCCGGCGGAATTCCGCCGGGATGTCAGGTCAAAGATGAAATTATTCCGGATCGCTCGTGAGCTCCGTTATGAGCTCATGAACGGACATGATACGGTCCACGCGCCACGCGTTGGCGCCGCAGAAGATGAGGGCGTGGTCCACATCCCCACGAACCGCGCGGATAAGGGCCATGGAAATGCAGTACTGCGTGGTGCGGGGATCGCATGTCTTCAGGCAGTGAAAGCATACATCCGGTGGGAGGCGTTCCTTTGAGATGTGTTTGACAAACGGATTGGCAATGGCGCGGCCCACCATGTGCACCGGGCTGTTCACGAGGGTGATATCTTCCTTTTGGGCATTCACGTACATTTGCTTGAATTCCGGCGCGGCATCGCACTCGTGGGTGGCGACGAACCGGGTAGCCATCTGCACGCCCGAGAGGCCGAGGGAGAGGTAGTGGTCTATGTCCTTGCGGTCAAATACGCCGCCGCCGAAAATGACGGGGATTTTGCGCTGGAACTTTTCCTCAAAGGGCTGCACCGCTGCGAGGATCTCCAGGATTTCCTTTTCATAGCCGTCGTTCTCATGCTCCGCCACCTGCTCGCGGGTGTACCCCAAGTGTCCGCCTGCCTTCGGGCCTTCTATGACCACCATGTCCGCTGTGCGGTGGTGGTGGCGCGCCCAAAGGTTAAGCAGCACCCTCGCCGCCTTGGCGGTGGAAACGATGGGAGCGATTTTTGTGTTGGTTCCTTTCACAAGGGCAGGGAGATCCACAGGGAGACCGGCGCCGGAGACAATCAGATCCGCGCCGCCTTCGATGGCGCATTTCACATAATCATCGTAGTAGTAGCCACGGGCCATGATGTTCACGCCGATGATGCCATGAGGGGCGATGTCCCGTGCCTTCTTTAATTCCCTGGTAAGGGCGCGGCAGTTGGCACCGAAGCTGTTGCGAAGAAAATCCGGTTCATTGTAACCGGGCTGTGCCGCGGAGATAATTCCCACGCAGCCTTCCTTTGCGACGGCTCCGGCCAGTCCGGACAGACTGATGCCGATACCCATCCCGCCCTGGACAATGGGGAAACGTGCAGTGAGGTCGCCGATTTGTAGGGTTGGAAGTTTCATTCAAAGTCTCCTTTATGACAGGAATCCTGTCGTGTATTGCTCTCTTGTCGTTGCGTTTCAGGCTGAGCCTTGTGCCTTGTGGTAAGAACTTTATCCATAGTCTACTCTACTTTGCGATATTTATCAATATGCATGCCTGCCGTACCTGGGGCGGAGAGAGGGACTGCAGGCTGTTTTTTATCATTTTTGGCAATAGGTAAAAGAAAAGCAAATGGAGAAACTTACCCATTCGGGCTATAACAAACGGCCTGTTTTTCCGCCAATGAGATGGTCTTATAAATAGTATATTAAATAAAGAAGCATTTTTGGCTTGTCCCCATGCCGGAAAAGCGGAAGGTAGGCAGGTGAAAAATATTGTGATATAGTGTTAGCAGCAGGTGATAATTTATGAAGTCGAAACGGCGTCTGGACAAGGACATCAGGCGGGAACGCATGGCAGCGATGCTGCACCACGACCCCGGCCGGACCGACCGGGATCTGGCCGAGGCTTTTGGCGTGTCCGTGGCGACGGTAAGACTTGACAGAAAAATGCTGGGCATTCCCCAGCTGCGCAGCCGTCTGGAGGCGGCCGTGCAGGGAACGCTCGGTGAAGAGTCGCATGACCTGAATATCATCTCGCTGGAAAAAGGAAAGGACGGATTGGCCCTGGTCCGCACCACCGAGGACATGACCGACGCCTCGGGCATTGTACCCGCGTCGAAATTGTACGGTATGGCGGCCGAGCTGGCGCAGCTCGTGGTGGACCAGACCTTCGCGCCGACGCAGGTCGGAAATATTAAGTATAAATGCCCCTGCGGAAGCGGCGTGCAGCTCGTGGTGAGAGCCACGGTGGCGCACAGCCAGGGAAGCAAGCAGTACATTTATATGAAAATATCCACGAAGGATACGGAAATATTTCGGGCCAAGTTTATTATGAATGTCCTTACAGAAAACGAAGGAGATATGGATGGAAAAAATAGCGGTTGACGCGATGGGGGGAGATTTTGCTCCGCTGGAAATTGTTCTCGGCGCGATTCAGGCCGTTCGGGATTTTCAAATTCCCGTCGTTCTTGTGGGCGATGAGGCGCAGATTCGGGACATCCTGAAAAAGCAGGGAGCAGACAAGGATCCGCTCATTGAGGTGCATCACGCATCCCAGGTTATCGCCATGGATGAGCATCCGGGCATGGCCTACCGCAAAAAGAGAGACGCCTCCGTATCCGTAGGCGCCAGGCTGGTGAGAAGCGGAGAGTGCGGCGCCCTTGTTGCGCCGGGATCGACCGGTGCGGCCGTGACGGCAGGGCTGTTTGGCATCGGGCGCATTCGGGGGATTGAACGGCCGGCGATTTTGACACCCATACCCAATAAAAAAGGATCCTATACCTACCTGATAGATTCAGGCGCCAGCTCGCAGGCCAAGCCGGTCAACCTGGTGCAGAATGCTGTCCTGGGCTACCTTTACGCCAGGCAGGTGCAGCATATTGAAAATCCGAAGGTGGGACTGCTCAATATCGGTACAGAGAGCACCAAGGGGAGCCCCCTGGTGACGGAGGTGTACGAAATGCTGGAAAAGCAGCACCTCTTTACCTTCGCCGGCAACTGCGAGGGCCGGGACATTCCTTCCGGGGATTTCGATGTGGTGGTCACCGATGGATTTACGGGAAACGTGGTGCTCAAATTTGGCGAAGGCGTGGGAGCGCTCCTCTATGCCTGCATCAAGGAAGCGGTGGAAAAGGGAGGCATTCGGGCCAAGCTGGGCGTGCTCCTTCTGAAGCCGGCTCTGAAAAAGTACCTTCTCAAGCGCATTGACTATTCCGAGTACGGCGGCGCGCCCCTGCTGGGACTGCGGGGCGGTCTCGTCATCTGTCACGGAGCTTCGAAGGCCTGGGCCATACGGAATGCCATCCGGGAAGCGGAGCGCATCGCCGGCGAGCACATTCCGCAGATGGTAGCGGACGCGCTCAAGGGAGAGTCTCTGGCGGTGGCGGAGCTGGAAGATCTGAAGGATGAATAACGCGCTTCCCCATGGGTAACACAGAAAGGAAATGACACTATGGCAGAAATGGTATCCGCAGGTATTCTGGCAACAGGTCACTATACGCCGGAGAAAATTTTGTCCAATGAAGATCTGGAACGGATGGTGGACACGTCGGACGAATGGATTCGCACCCGCACGGGCATTGAGACGCGCCGCATCGCCGCGGACAGCGAGGATACGTCTGATCTGTGCGTTTCCGCAGCCAAAATGGCTATGGAAAAAGCCGGCCTGACACCGGATGATATTGATTTCATCATGGTGGGCACGGTCTCTCCCGACTATATGCTTCCTTCCACGGCTTGTCTGGTGCAGGCAAAGCTGGGATGCCACCGCGCGGGGGCGATTGATATCTCCGCCGGCTGCTCTGGATTTATCTATGGACTGACCATGGCGTCACAATTTGTCCGTACGGGCCTGTACCGGCACGTGCTCGTAATCGGCGCAGAGGTCCTCTCCCGCATTATCAACTGGACAGACCGGGCTACGTGCATTCTCTTTGGCGACGGCGCGGGCGCGGCGATCCTGGGACCGGTGGAGGAGGGATACGGGTATATCGCTTCTGAACTGGGCGCTG
>CAZPLS010000043.1:0-12444 GCA_964587685.1 uncultured Dialister sp. | reverse complement strand
CTGGAATAATTCTTGTAGCCTAGCTGTGTGCACACCTCTACGGCGGAAAGTCCGGATAAGAGCATGTCTCTGGCAACCATACATTTCTGTGTGCGTATATACTCCATGAGAGAAGTACCGAATTGAACCGCGAATATCTTGTATATGAAGGATTTTGACATGTGCAGCGCTTCCGAAACATCTTGTGCGCTGTTTATCTCCGAGAGATGACTGTCTATATATTCCACGATTTTGCGGCTGTCCTCGTTTATACGGTCCGCCTTCTGGGATAAGTCCTGAGAGCTTATGATCAGGGACATAATGATATTCATGCTGCCGATACAGGCGCTGTATATAAAGTCTGGATGGATTTCGTTCACATACTCATCCACTCGCTTAAATTCCGCCGCGATAAGCGAATTTTCTATGTAATATACGGAATTGAGGCTTTCCAGATGGCTGCGTATGCTGGGCTCCACGATATCGGGAGAAAACCTGAGCACATATCTTTCATAGGGGCTGTCCGACCTAAAGACGATGTTGTGATATTCACCGGGCTTGGCGATGAGAAGAGAGCCGGGGCGGAGATGATATGCGGTATGCTTAATCCTGAAATCGGCTTCGCCCTGGACGAAATATAAGAGCTCATATTTCATGTGATAATGCTCTTTGTATCGCGGCTGATTCATATCGACTTTTTCGGATGTGCTGTGCTTAAATGTGATATCAAGCGTTCTTATTTCAAACAACGGTGACTTACCTCGTTCTTTAAGATTATTTAGAGATTTATAATACATTGCCCTCGGCGTCATCATATCTAATTTGAAGACGAATTGCAATATATTATATTTTTTTTGCAATTTACAGATATAAGCTCAAAATATATAGTAATAACAACCTAAAACAGCGCAGGCAGATGCGGTATATAAGTTAAAGTGCATAAACATATACATACATTTACGCAAGGAGGAGCAAAATGGCGGAGCATCAGTACATACTCGAAGTAGCCCATATGTATAAAAATTTTGGGGTTACGGTTGCGCTGAACGATGTTTCATTTGCGCTGGAGAGGGGCAAGGTGTACGGCCTTGTCGGGGAGAACGGAAGCGGAAAGTCCACGGTATCCTCTATTATCGCCGGTGTGCAGCCGGCAAGTAAAGGTCAGATGAGATACGAGGGCAAGGAGTGGAATCCGTCCACCATGCTCGAGGCGCAGCAGCATGGGATAGGGATGATAGTCCAAGAGGCAGGAACGATACCCAATATCACAGTGGCTGAGAATATTTTCCTCGGGCACGAAAACAAGTTTAAAAGGGGTGCGTTTATCGACAGAAGGCGTCTTACGTCAGCCGCGCAAAAATTGCTGGACGAGCTTGGGATCACCGATTTTAGGGCTGCGGACAGGACGGGCGATCTGGATATACAGATGCGTAAGATCATCGAGATATGCAAGTGTATGTATTGGAAGCCCAATATCCTGATAGTGGATGAAACATCCACGGCTCTTTCCTTGGAAGGACGGCAGTTTCTGTACAAAACAATGAGGCAGCAGGTGGAAGAGAACAAAACCGTGCTGTTCATCTCTCACGACCTCGATGAAATAATGGAGCAATGCGATAAGCTCACGGTTCTTCGCGACGGTGTTGTTATCGGCACCTTGGATAAAACCGAGTATGAGCCGAATCGTATCCGCCAGATGATGGTGGGCCGCGAACTAAAGGGCGACTACTACCGTTCGGATTATAAGGGATACAGCGATGAGGTGGTTTTGAAAGCCGACAACGTAACGACCCTTAGTGAATTGATGTGCTTCAATCTGGAGCTGCACCGCGGTGAAATCCTCGGGATAGGGGGCTTGTCAGAATGCGGGATGCACATGGTAGGAAGGGCGCTGTTCGGCATAGAAGAAGTGCTGGACGGCTCCGTTGTGAGGGTCGAAAACGAGAAAGAGGCTCGCATCGACAGCTCCATATCGGCAATAAAAAACAAGATGGCATACGTATCCAAAAACAGGGATACGGAATCTTTGGGACTATCCGCCACCATCTACGAAAACATTGCCTCTACCGGTTATAAAACAAATGCGGGTCTGTTTAATCTCATATCATTTAAAAAGGAAAACCGGTATGTGGACGAACAAATTGACGGGTTGAAGATCAAATGCACGGGAAAGCACTATCCCGTCAATACCCTCTCAGGCGGAAACAAGCAGAAGGTGGTTTTCGGGAAGTGGGTGGCGTCGGATGCCGAAGTTCTTATTTTGGACTGTCCCACGCGAGGCATCGATGTCGGTGTCAAGGCGGCGATGTATAGGCTTATCAACGGGATGAAGGAGGCGGGAAAAGCGATAGTGCTGATCTCGGAGGAGCTGCAGGAGCTCATAGGAATGTGCGACAGGATTCTTATCATGAAAGACGGAAGGGTATCGCATGAAGTGATGCGTTCGGAAAACCCGACGGAAAGCTCATTGGTAGATTACATGATCTAAGAAGGGATTGTACGAAATGGACAAAAAGGGCAAAGGGATATCCATAAAGAGAATAATCGAAAGCAAGGGATTCAGCCAGGTACTGCCGATCATAATTCTGATAATCATGGTCTTTGTTTTTCAGATTGCCACCGGCGGGGCATTCACCGCTCCGGCAAGCCTTAAAATAATCGTTGAGTCCGCCTTGATTGTGGCGACGGTGGCTACGGGAGCGACGTTTATCTTCGCGACGGGCAATGTGAGCCTTTCGATGGGTGCCACAACGGTGCTGACCGCGACATTGGCAGGTTTGGCGTACAATGCCACGGGGTCGTTTGTGGTAATGCTTGTTTCCGCGGTGGCAATAGGGATCTTTATCATGACGATATCGGCGCTGCTTAGCACCGCATTGGGGATACGCATCATCTTCGTTACGATAGTAATGATGACGCTGCTTACGGCGATTCAGCAGTCGATACTCGGAGGAAGCACGGTATCCGTTTCATATGAATTTGTGAGCGGCTTGGCATCAAAAGGGTTTATGTACATTGCTTTCATTATATATTTCGTGATATCGATAATCTTTTTCCACCTCACTTCGATAGGACGGTCACTTCGATTTATAGGAGTCAACAATACGTGCGCGGAACAGACGGGGATATCGAAATCCAAATATCTCGTGATCGCGTTTATCATTGCCGGAGCCGGTTGCGGAGTAGGGGCGTTGCTGGCGATCGTGCGCGCCGGGTCGATAGGAACGAATACGCTGACGAGCCTGAATATGGACTGTATGCTGGCGCTGGTTCTCGGCGGGATGTCCATCTTCGGAGGGTCAAGGAGTTTTGCCTATTCCGGGGTCGTGGGGGCGGTCATCGTTACCGTGCTGAATCAGGGACTTCTAATGGTAGGAGTCGATTCCACGATAATTCAGGCGGTGAGAGGGATCGCCTTCCTGGTACTTATAACTCTTTCGCAGGTGAGGCCGAAGGGGCTTCCCGCGCCGGAGGGATAATATACAAAATACAAACTAATTATATGAAGGAGGAAAACTCAACTATGAAACGATTTGCAGCAATTTTTTTGGCACTAATTATGGTTTTAGGGTTGGCGGCGTGCTCGGATACCGGCAGCAGCTCCGACAGCGGAAGCGGCGAGGCGACTTCTGCTTCCGGTAACGAGGTGACTTCTGCCTCCAGTAACGAGGCGACATCGGGAGTAAGTGCCGAACAGAGTGAGCCCTACAAAATAGCGGTAGCAAATATTTTGGAAGGCGAGGCATGGGAGATATGCCGTACATATTTGGAAGAGGTAGTCTCCCCCACACTTAACATGGAGTTCACTTATTCCGAACAGCTTAGCGATGCGGAGGGGCTTATTTCTTTCATGGAACAGGCATATGCCGCAGGTTGCGTTGGAATAATCAACATGGTTACATCGTCTGACGCCGTATCACAGGGCGCCAACAGAGCCGAGGAATGGGGAATGTGGTTCATAACCGAGAACTCGATGCTCGTTGAGGATGTAGCCGGACTTTCATACAACTTAGGTCACGTGGGCGCTGCGCCGGAAGCTTCCGGAACGGCGTACAAAGAGGCGATGGAAGATATCCTTTCCGACGGTGAGAAACACTCAGTATTTATCTTCTCCGGGGCTGCCGTAGGCGGCGACATCGGGCAGGGAGCGGCTTCGCATTTCTATACGGCTCAGGGCATATTGGAGGCGTTCGAGGAAGCTTACGATCTCGAATATACACAGACATACAGCGAGCTTATCAACAACCAGACACCGGGCGAGATCGAGACCGGCGATCCCGACGTGCATATCTATCTCTATCCCGGATTGGACACTTCCGCTGCTGCCAGCGCCGCGCTTCAGGTGCTGCAAACCGGAACATACGATATTTTCGCGGCGGTGTTCTCTTATTCGGCATTTACAAACGCGATTTCAGATGTTGAGAGCTCGCTCGGAATGGACATCAAGATCGTGGCAACCGCAAACATAGAACAGCAGACGAATACCGGCTTTAACACATTGGATTCCAACGGGAGCTCGATTTTGGACAGTGCGGTTATAAACGACAATGCGCTGCAGTTGGGTGCTAAGTGCGTAATGCTCTACAACGCGTTAAACGGCGCGAGCGAGGCGATGAAAGACAACGGGCAGGCGGTGTTTATCGGAACTCAGGCATGGGCGTGCATGGGCGCGGATACATACGCGAGGGTTGAATTGCTGAACACCGAGCCGGATCTTTACGTATTAGACGCGGAAGATTTATTGGCTCTGACGGTTACGGAAAATCCCGATGTCACCTGGGAAGACATCGAAGCTAAAATCATAGAGGTTGGCTCGCTCGAGAGCGTGCTTGCCGATAAGGGACTATAATCATTTGTCTAATCCCCCGGCCACGCCCACGCGTGGTCATGGGGGAATGCAGTCAAATAAAAACGATTTTGCATGGCTCCCTTTGAGAAAGGATATACGAAAGATAATGAAAAAGAGAAGCAAACTGTACGACATACTCTTTACGCTGGCATTCCCGGTGGCGGCATGGTTGCTCATGGAACTGCTTTGTTTCGTGTTGAAAGACAAGCATGTTATCAGCTCGATGCTGGATATAAAAACGGTCATCCGCAATGCGGGGATCTCAGCCCTCATTGCCTTTGCGCTATCCTTTAATCTCAGCGAGGGAAGGCTTGACCTATCACTTGGAGCACAAAGACTGGCCGGAACTATTCTGGGCGGGACGTTGGCCATACACTTCGGCCTTTCCGGATTCTGGCTTCTGATATTCAGCGTCATATTCGGTGTTATTTTTGGATTCGTTACCGGAATGCTATTTGTGACGCTTAGAGTTCCGCCCATAGTATTGGGCGTGGGGATAGCGCTCGTATGGGAGGTTATCCCTTATGTAATATCGAACGGCAGGGGATTAAACCTGTTTGGCGTAACCGGAATGGAAATACTCGGAGATACGGCTTTTCAAATAATCGTGGTTGTGGTACTGGCGGTTATTGTGTACATTCTGATGAATTTTACGAAACTGGGGTATGAAGCAAAAGCCGTTCAAGGCAATCAGCTGGTCGCAAGAAACAGCGGAATCAATATATTCAGACATGCCGTCCTGTGCTACACCCTGGCAGGCGGGGTGGTCTGCGTAGCGGGGGTGCTGGAGGTGGCGTTCACGACGCAGATGGCTTCCGACCTCGGCAACACATCGAACACAACGGTCGTTGCGAACATCTTCGCGATGGTGCTCGGCCTGTATATAGGAGAAAGGACGAATTCGTCTGTAGGCATAATCTCGGCAGCGCTGGCAATACAGATATTCAAGTATGGGCTTAGCCAGATGGAGCTCTCGGAGGCCAACAATAACGTGGTAAACATGACCGTGTTCATTGCCTTTCTGGTGTTCCAGGCAAATAAACATAAACTGGCTTTGCGCAACGCCCAGCGAGAAAGAACGGCTCTTGCGGCAAAAGAAAGAGCCAATTTACAGGCGAAGACGTAAGGTGGGCATCGCGGCAGGTAATGCCAAGTCGCCCGACAAAACAAATGCGACATTGCGAATTGGAAAGGGAAGATTTATATATGGTTGATCTTAAATCCGCTCCGTTTAATTTGGATGAAGAGCAGATAAGATGGGTGGAGGAAACGATAGCTTCCATGAGTCTGGAAGAAAAAATAGGACAGCTCTTTATCTGCTTAAACCATGAGCGCAACGAAGAAGAATACAGACGCATGGTGGAGAAATTCCACATAGGCGGAATCCGCTGGCAGGGCGGGACATTAAAAGAACAGTACGAACAGAACAAGTTTTATCAGGAAAACAGCAGGATCCCGTTGCTTATAGCGGCGAATCTCGAAGCCGGAGCGGACAAGTCGATAACGGGAGGGACTCTTTTTGCCCCGGGACCGGCGATGGGTGCCGCCAAGCCTGAGATAACCTATATCATGGCGGATAAATCGGCGGCCGAAGCTGCGGCTGTCGGTGTAAATTGGAGTTTTGCGCCCATCACCGACGTTGTTTTGAATTGGAGAAATACGATCGTCAATAATAGAGCCTTCGGGTGCGATCCGGATGAAATAATCGAAAGATCCATAGCTTATATGCGCGGGGTTCATCAGCACGACATTGCCTGCTGCTGCAAGCATTTCCCCGGAGACGGCAGCGAGGAGCGCGATCATCACCTGGTCATGGGGTGCAACGATCTATCCGTTACGAAATGGGAACAGACCTTCGGGAAGGTTTACAGGGCTGTATTTGAGGCCGGAGTCGAGGCCGTGATGGTGGGGCATATCTGTATGCCCGCATGGTCCAAGAAGCTAAGACCCGAAAAAGAAGATAAGGATATATTGCCTGCCAGCCTCTCGCCGGAACTGCTGCAGGATCTCCTTCGGGATCATCTGGGCTTTAACGGGCTGGTGCTCACCGATGCCTCGCACATGGCCGGAATGACGACGGCCGCGCCTCGAAGCCAACAGGTGCCGGGCGCTATCGCCGCAGGCTGCGATATGTATCTGTATTTTAACGATCCGGAAGAAGATTTCGAATATATGATGGAGGGGTACCGCAGCGGGATGATAACCCCCGAGAGGCTTTCGGATGCCCTGCATCGAATCTTGGGATTGAAGGCGAAATTAAATTTACATAAACGCAGCTTTCCATCCGAAGAAGGGCTCAGGGTCGTGGGATGTGAGGAGCATCATGAGGCGGCCAAAAAATGCGCGGACGCGGCAATCACCCTTGTAAAAGATACACAGTCGATTCTGCCGATAGATCCCTCCAAAAAGAAAAGGGCGATACTTTATTATGTGCAGTCGGCGCCTGTATCACTCCTTGACGGACCCGACAAATCCAAAAAGATCGTCATAGAAGAGCTGGAGCGGGCCGGTTTTGAGGTCGATGTCCATAAAGATTATTACGAGATGGAATGCGAGAAAATGGAACCGGCGAACAAGTACAGGATTATGCGGACTCCTACGGTTGAAGAATTCAAATCCAAGTATGATGTGGTCTTTATGTTCGTACACATGAAAGGATATGCGCAGGAAAACAATGTTCGGCTTCGTTGGTCGGCGGCTCATTCGAGCGAACTGCCTTGGTTTATACATGAGGTTCCGACCGTCGGCGTCTCTTTGAACTATACAAACCACCTTTACGATCTTCCGATGCTTAAAACTTTTATCAATGCCTATGCGCCTACCCGCGAATACATTAGGGCGGCTATCGAAAAGATAACGGGCAAGAGTCCGTTTGAGGGAAAGGCAAATGAATTGGTTTGGTGCGACAGATGGGACACCAGGCTTTGATTTGGAAAATCGTGGAGGCTGAGTATGATCGCTTCATTGGAGTTATATAAGAAATCCAAGGACTATCTTCTGTGTGTTGATTCCGACGGCTGCGCCATAAACACGATGGAAGTAAAACACAAGGAATGCTTCGGACCCTGTCTGGTAAAAGAATGGGAACTTATGCCTTGGGAGGAGGAGGTTTTAGGGCTGTGGAATCATATAAACCTGTATTCTCTGACAAGGGGGATAAATCGCTTTAAAGGGCTTTCCGCGGCGCTCATAGAGATAGACAGAAGGTATAAAAGAATAGAGGGAATCGATGAGCTCAAAGGCTGGACGGATAAGGCCAAAATCCTTTCGGATGATGCGCTCATAAAAGAAATGAGGAAAAGCGGCGGGAAGATATTGCAAAAAGCATTAAACTGGTCCCGCAGCGTAAACCAATGCATCTCCGAATTATCTTGGGATAAAAAACATCCTTTCAAAGGAGTCAAAGATGGCTTTGCGTCTGTCAGAGATTTTGCCAATATAGTAATCGTATCCTCTGCCAACAGAAGTTCGGTTGAAGAGGAGTGGGAAGTGTTTGGGCTGCGCCCTATGATAGATATGATACTCTGTCAGGACACAGGCAGCAAATCCCATTGTATCAAAGAGCTAAAATCCAAAGGGTATCGGCCGGATCATATCCTGATGGTAGGAGACGCATTGGGAGACAGGGACGCGGCGCACGACAACGGGGTGTATTTCTATCCCATACTTGTCAAAAGAGAGGAAGACAGCTGGAAAGAGTTTGCTCATGCGTTTCAGTTGTTCAAAGAGGAGAATTACGCCGATTACGCTCTATTTAAGGAAAAGCAGTTCCTGGAAAATCTCACAAACAATAAGTGACAAATCGTAAGTGAAGGGAGTGGTCTTAATGCAAATGACTTTCCGTTGGTTCGGCGAAGGAAACGACCGCATCAAACTTTCGGACATTAAGCAGATACCCGGGGTTGAGGGGATCGTATGGGCGCTTCACGATAAGCTGCCGGGCGAAGTTTGGGAAGCCGAAGAAATCGCCGCCGTGCAAAGGCAGCTTGAGCCCTTTGGGTTTAACATGGATGTTGTTGAATCCGTGAATGTCCACGACGATATCAAGATAGGCTCAGGCAGCCGCGATGCCTATATAGAAAATTACATCCGGACGATAAGGAATCTTAAACCTTTTGGGGTAAAGGTCATATGCTATAATTTCATGCCGATCTTTGACTGGACGAGGACGGATCTTTTCCATCCCGCGGACGACGGCTCCACCTCGCTTTATTATCAAAGGGATATGATCCAGGACGATCCTAAGGCGATGGCCGACTATGTATTAAAGAATTTAAACGGGCTTACCTTTCCGGGCTGGGAGCCCGAAAGGATGGCGAAACTGGATCAGCTTTTCGAAGCGTACAAACCCGTGACAAAAGAAGTATTATGGGAAAATCTCAAATACTTCCTCGAAGCCATCATGCCCGTATGTGAAGAGACCGATATTAAGATGGCAATACACATGGACGACCCGCCGTGGGACATCTTCGGACTTCCCAGACTCTTCTTGGACGAAGCCGCGATAGAGCGTTTTCTGCGCATGGTGGATAATCCGTATAACTGCCTCACTCTTTGTTCGGGAAGTTTAAATGCCAACCCCGAAAACAATGTGGCCGAAATCGTCAGGAAGCATTGCGACCGAATCGCGTTCGCCCATGTGAGAAACGTCAAACATTTTCCGAACGGGGATTTTGCGGAATGCTCTCATCGGGAATGCGACGGAGACACGGGGATACTCGATATAATCAAAGCCTATCATGACTGCGGCTATAAGGGATATATCAGGCCGGATCATGGCAGGCATCTTTGGGATGAGAAACCCGGCTCTGTAAGGCCCGGATACGGTCTTTACGACAGAGCCTTGGGGATAATGTACATGCTCGGAGCATGGGATCTTCTCGATAAAATTTACGGTGAAGTGTAGCGTATAGAAAAAATTTGGAGGGAATCATGAAACTGCCGTTAAATTCGGATTTCAACAATAAGGTCGTTGTTATTACGGGAGCGGGAGGAGTTCTTTGCGGCGACATGGCAAGAGCCTTTGCGCGGGCAGGAGCCAAGGTTGCGGTTTTGGATAAGAATTTCGATTCCGTTTTGAAGCTGTCGAATGAGTGTGCCGCGCAGGGCTATATCTGTAAAGCGTACGAAGCCGATGTTCTGGACCCCGAATTTTTACAAAACGTACACAAGCAGGTACTTCAGGATCTGGGCCCTTGCGATATCCTGATAAACGGTGCCGGAGGGAACAATCCCAGGGCTACCACCGACAACGAAACCCACGCCGAAGCAGTAAAAGGGCAGAAGACCTTTTTTGATTTGGAGAGCGGAGGCATTGACTTTGTATTCAGGCTGAATTTTCAGGGAACCCTCCTTCCAAGCCAGGTCTTCGCGGCGGATATGGTTAAAAACAACAAGGGATGCATCCTCAATATTTCTTCGATGAACGCCTACACCCCGCTTACCAAAATCCCCGCGTATTCGGGTGCCAAGGCCGCGATATCCAATCTGACGCAGTGGATGGCCGTCTACTTCGCCGGAAACGGGATTCGCTGCAACGCGATAGCGCCCGGCTTTCTTATAAGCAACCAAAACAGGGGCTTGTTGTTCGATGAGGACGGAAATCCTACGCCCAGAGCCAAAAAAATCCTGGGAAGCACACCCATGGGACGCTACGTTAAAAGCGAAGAATTATTGGGGGCGGTGTTCTTCCTGTGCGACGATGCGGCGGCAAGTGCCATTACCGGCGTAGTCCTTCCGATAGACGCCGGTTTCTCCGCCTATTCGGGGGTTTGAGGTCTATATTATCGAAGTGAAGTGCGAGGTGTTGCGGTTGAAAAAATTTATGGATGAAGATTTTCTGCTGACCACGGACACATCTATAAGGCTATATAACGAAATAGCCAGAAAGCTGCCGATTATCGATTATCACTGCCATATAAATCCCAGGGAAATATATGAGGACAGGCGATTCGACAATATCGCGCAGATCTGGCTGGAGGGCGACCATTATAAATGGAGATTTATGCGCTCGTGCGGTGTGGACGAGAGATATATAACCGGAGACGCCACGGATGAGGATAAGTTCGTCAAGTGGGCGGAATGTCTGGAAAAGGCGATCGGAAATCCGCTCTATCATTGGAGCCACATGGAGCTGTCCAGATATTTTGGATACGATGGGATTCTAAACGCCCGTACCGCCAAAGAGGTGTGGGAGCTCTGCAACGAAAGGCTGAGGGAAGGCGCGCTGTCCGCTCGCGGCATAATCGCCGCATCCAACGTATCTCTGATATGCACGACGGACGATCCCGTCGATGATTTAAGTTGGCATAAAAAACTTGCCGAGGACGAGGGGATTACGTTTCGGGTTCTTCCCGCGTGGCGTCCGGATCGGGCGTTAAACATAGAAAAGCCGGATTATACGGAATACATAGGGCTTCTGGCGAAGGCGGCCGGTGCCGATATATCATCGTTTGCGGATCTCAAAAAGGTGCTGATCTCCAGAATGGATTTCTTTGAGAGTCTCGGATGCAAAATGTCGGACCATGGGCTGGAATTTGTCGGCTACCTACCGGCAGAAGATCTGGAAATAGAGGAGATATTCGCGAAACGGCTGGACGGACAGGAATTAAGCGGTGAGGAGACGCTTAAATTTAAAACCGCCTTTATGCTCTTTGCCGGAGAGGAATATTCAAAGCGCGATTGGGTGATGCAGCTCCATTTCGGATGTCTTCGCAACAACAACACCGAAATGTTCGGGCGCATCGGAGCCGATACAGGATTCGACTGCATAGGAGGCTACATTGCGTCGGCAGGATTGACCGGCTTTCTGGATGCCTTAAACTCCAAAGGCGCATTGCCGAAAACCGTTTTATACAGCCTGAATCAGCAGGATAACGCGGTCATAGACAGCATAGCGGGCTGTTTTCAGGAAGGCTGTTTTCCGGCAAAGATACAGCACGGTTCCGCTTGGTGGTTCAACGACCATAAAAGCGGGATGAGGGAGCATTTAAAGTCGCTCGCCGCGCTTGGCAACCTTTCGGGATTTATTGGAATGCTGACCGACTCGAGGAGCTTTTTATCCTACACACGCCATGAATACTTCCGACGAATACTGTGCGATCTCATCGGAGGGTGGGTCGAAAACGGGGAATATCCGGACGATGAAGAAGCGCTTAAAACTATTATAGAGGGGATATGTTTCAACAATGCCGTGGATTATTTTGATTTAACTTGAGACCGCCCTCCACAAAACGCAAAAACATTGGATACACCTGGATTTTGCCAAGTATTTCAGGTATAAGTTACTTATATCTATAATGTCCAAATCTATCCGGGGAATACTACTTTTGCTGAGAGCGTGACGTTCAGCTCCGGTTCCGAGACCATCTATGTCGAGGGTACACTCGGCCTCTCCGGCTACATGACCGCCGAAGGCTCCGTGGGCAACTCGTTCTTTGGCACTTGGTCGTCATCCAATGAGGGGGTCGTGATGGTCGATGAGTACGGCACGGTCACAGGCGTCTCTGCAGGAACCGCCATCATAACCGTGAGCGCGGTAAACTGGCTGGGAGCGGAAGTTTCGGGTACAATCGAGATCACCGTTCAGGCTTTGAGCGCCGAAGACGGCGGTACCG
>CAZPLS010000042.1:2158-13304 GCA_964587685.1 uncultured Dialister sp. | reverse complement strand
TCGAGCACGACCCGTGTAATTTCAAGGATATTCAGATCAAAGGGTCCGAGCGTATTCGGGATCGTCAGCATGAGGCCCGCCGTATCCGGTCCTGCAAGCCGGCGGAGATCCTCCAGATCCACACCGCCTGCTTCATTGGACTTCACCGGCACCACCGTGTAGCCGACCATGGCCGCCGATGCGGGATTCGTGCCGTGCGCCGAATCGGGGACAAGAATTTTCGTGCGCATCCCTTCTCCCCGCGATTCATGGTACGCGCGAATGAGGAGGAGCCCCGTGTATTCGCCGTGTGCCCCCGCCGCCGGCTGGAGCGTCACCTGATCCATGCCGGTGATGTGGGCCAGCAGGTCCTGCAGGTCGTACATCGCTTCCATGGCGCCCTGCACCGTTTCCTCCGGCTGCAGCGGATGCAGCTCGGTGAAGCCGGGAAGGGCCGCCGCCGTTTCATTGACGGCAGGGTTGTACTTCATGGTGCACGAGCCGAGGGGATAGAATCCATTGTTCACGCCGAAGGCCTGCTCCTCGAGGGCAGAGTAGTGGCGGCTCATTTCCACCTCGCTCACCTCGGGCAGCTTCGGTGCGGCGCTGCGGAGCGGGAAATCGGGAGCCGCCTCCGGCACATCGCACCGGGGCAGCAGAGCCATTTTGTGGCCGGGATGGCTTCTTTCAAAAATCAGCTCCATGTCATTCCTCTCCTTTCAGCACGGCAATTACCTGGTCTATCTGAGCCTTCGTATTCATTTCGGTGGCGCACCAGAGCATTTCGTCCTCTCCCACGGGGAGACCGCTCAGGATGCCCGCCGCGGCCAGCTTCTTTTCCACCTCAGCCGCCGGCATGGGCAGCTTCGTCACGAATTCATGGAAAAAGGGCTTGTCATACACGAGGGGGCAGCCGATTTTACCCAGCTCAGAGGCCAGGTAGTGCGCCTTGGACAGGCAGAGTGACGCCGCCTGCTGCAGTCCCTCCGCGCCCATGGCGGTGAGGTATGCCCCCGCAGTCATGGCGCAGAGCGCTTCATTGGAGCAAATGTTGGACGATGCCTTTTCGCGGCGAATGTGCTGCTCCCGCGCCTGAAGGGTCAGCACAAAGCACCGACCGCCCCGGGCGTCCTTCGTTTCGCCCACAATGCGGCCGGGAAGCTTTCTCATGAGCTTTTCCCGGCAAGCCATGAATCCCAGGTACGGACCGCCGAAGGAGAGCGGCATGCCCAGGGGCTGCCCTTCCCCGACTGCGATATCCGCGCCGAGCTCGCCCGGCGTCTTCATGAGGCCCAGCGCTATGGGATTGACACCCATCACCGCCAGCGCCCCCTTGTCATGGGCGATCTGAATCAGCGATTCCGCGTCTTCCATGACGCCGAAGTAGTTGGGCTGCTGGAAATAGAGGCACGCCGCATCCGCGGTGAGGGCCTCCGCCAGAGCCGCCTTGTCCGTTTCGCCGTCCACGGCGGGAACGACCACCACGGGCACGCCCCGGCTCCTGCAGTAGGTTTCAATGGTCTCGATCACTTCGGGATGGACCGTGCCGGAAACGACTGCTTTGGTCTTCTTTCTGGCCTGGCACATGAAAATGGATTCCGCCGCAGCGGCTGCGCCGTCATACACCGACGCATTGGACACGTCCATGCCCGTGAGCTCGCAGATCATGGTCTGGTATTCAAAAATGGACTGAAGGATGCCCTGGCTGATTTCCGCCTGGTAGGGCGTGTAGGTGGTGCGGAAGGCTTCCTTATTAATGACCGACTTCACGATGGAAGGAATGTAGTGGCGGTACGCCCCGGCGCCGCGGAAGACGCTCTGATATACCGTATTCTTCCCCGCCAGGTCAGACATGTGAGAGAGAACCTCCAGCTCGGACTGCCCCTCAGGAATGACAGGTTCCTTCAGGTACACCGATTCGGGCACGGCGGCGTAAAGGTCATCAAGAGACGTTACGCCCACCGCGGCGAGCATGCTTTCTCTCTCCTCCGGAGAAGAAGGAACATAGCTCCCCATATCAGTGCTCCCCGCCTTCGCTGCAGAGTGCTTCGTAGGCTTCCGCATCGAGGAGCTCATCTTCCTCGGTGACGTCCTTCACCTTGATGAACCATGCATCATAGGGAGCGCCGTTCACGCTCTCCGGCGCGTCGAGCAGGGCTTCATTCACTTCCGCCACCACGCCGGAAACAGGGCTGTAAATATCAGAAACGGCCTTGACGGATTCCACGTCGGCAAAGGCTTCCCCTACCGTCACCTCATCGCCCACCTCGGGGAGGTTGACAAAGACGATGTCTCCGAGCTGGTCCTGCGCGTAATCCGTGAGGCCCACTTCGACGAGATCCCCGTCCTTCTTTACCCATTCATGAGTTTTTGCATAGCTGAGTTCTTTCGGAAATTCCATGATAATCCTCCTTAGTATTGGTGAAAAAAGGAAATCTTTACCTCTTGTAAAACGGCAGCGGCACCACTTCTGCGGCCACTCTCCGGCCGCGCACGTCCGCTTCCACCGTGTCGCCCACAGAAACCCGGCCCTTCGTGACAAGAGCCATAGCGTAAGCACCCTTCAGGTACGGGCAGAACGTGCCCGACGTGGTGGCGCCAATTTTTTCATCCCCCACGTAGAGGTCTTCCCCTTCGCGGATGATGCCCCGGCCGGTCACCTTGAGACCGATGCGCTCCCGGGTGATGGGATGCGCTTCAATGCCCGCCTTGCCGATGAAATCGGGCTTGCTCATCTTCACGCCGAAATCGAGGTCCGTTTCCAGGGGATTGACGGTCTCGTTCATCTCATGGCCGTAAAGCGGCATGGCCGCTTCAAGGCGGAGCGTGTCACGCGCGCCAAGGCCGCAGGGCAGAAGGCCTTCATCGGCGCCCGCTGCCAGGATGGCATCCCAGAGCTCGGCGGTCTTTTCCGCGGGGCAGAAAATTTCATAACCGAATTCCCCGGTGTACCCCGTGCGGGAGACAAGGCAGACGATTCCGGCCAGCGTGACATTTTCAGACGCGCTGTAATACTTCTCCGGCAGCTCTCCCGCTTCAAGAATCTTCGAGATGATTTCCTTGCTGAGCGGGCCCTGCAGGGCGAGCAGGCCCACATCGTCGGAAATATCCGTAAAGGTCGTATCCGGCAGCAGGTTGGGCCGCATGTGAGCCACGTCCTTGTCGTGGTTGGCCGCGTTCACCACCACGAGGTACTTTTCCTCTCCCAGGCGGTACACGATGAGGTCATCCAGGCATCCCCCGTCTTCCTGGCACATCACGCCGTAGCGCACGCGGCCCACAGCCAGATTGGTGTAGTCATTGGTGAGCAGGTGATTCAGCGTGGCCAGCGCGCCGGGGCCCTCAAACACCACCTCGCCCATGTGAGATACATCAAAAAGTCCCGCTTTTGTCCGCACCGCCATGTGTTCGGCAATGATGCCCTTGTCGTACTGCACGGGCATGATGTATCCGCCGAAGGGCACCATTTTCCCTTTCAGTGCCACATGCCTGTCATATACAGGCGTCTTTTTGTCCATATGATTTCCTCCCTTTCCGCAGAGCGTTCCTCCGCAACCCATGCCCTTTTGCCCAAATCTGAACAAAAAAAGGGCACTGCAAAACATACAGTGCGCCTCTGTCCTTTGACCTGAAAGATCCGCCGGCTGCCCGGCATTGCCTCTTCGGTGCCTGGTCCTGCCCGGGCTCTCCAGAGGATTGTCTGATACCGGTCCTTTTACCTGAGAGTTTCTTCCCCTTCGGTGCCCCTGCGAGTCTCTCCCGGCATCTTCATCCAGTGCATGAAATGAAAAGCCCTGCATCGGGCTGTATATAATTGCTATCTGCATGGTAGCATACACTTTCGACATGCGCAAGGCGCATAGCTTTTCCGCATATTCTCCATAACAGAAGTATATGACCAGGCCGCTCAGGATTCCTTCCCGCTTCTGTCGTCGGCGAGCTCCCGCCCCACATGAGGCGCGAGGAAATGGGCTCTCGCATAGTTCCAGAGCACTTCCGAGCCCCTGGGCGTTCGGGCGTTCCGGGCAAGCACCTGCGAGAGGGCGATGCCCCGCTCCTTCCACATCTGTCCGCCCGTCATGTGGTTCTGCATCATGGGCTGGAGGTTGTCCAGGGCGTGGGCAAAGCGCGCCTCCGCCGTCTCCTCTGCCTCAAATTCATCCCAGAGGGCGCGCAGCTTTTTCCCCTGGTCCTCCGGAAGGAGGCCAAAGAGCCGCTCCGCTCCCCTGGCCTCCCGCTCGTGCTGCACCGCCTTCGGCTCCCCTGCGTAGGCCCAGGTGTCCCCTGCGTCAATTTCCGCCAAATCATGGATGAGCACCATGGTGACCACCTTCAGCACATCCACGGCATCCCCGGCGTACTCCGAGAGGAGCACCGCCATCATGGCCAGGTGCCAGGCGTGCTCCGCGTCATTTTCCTGCCTCACCGCACCGGTGAGATAGGTCTGGCGGGTGATAAATTTTTCCTTGTCAATTTCCGCCAGAAAGGCAAACTGCCGCGCCAGGCGATCTTCCTCAGATGCGGCCATGCTTTTTCACATACCCTTCCAGAATGGCATCCGCCATATCGATGAGCGTGCCGTGCTGCAGGAGATGGCGCATCAGCTTGGCCGTGCCCCCCGGCTCAATGGTGCAGAGCTCCTTTTCCCCGTCCAGGCGGAAGGCATTGCACGACCAGCGGCATTCGTGCTGCTCATTGTTAATAAACACATAGACCCGGTCGGACTCAATGCCGGCGGCGCACACATTCTTCAGCGTCTCCGCCAGGGCCAGGCGGCGCCATCCCTCATCTGCGCTCTTCTCTCTCTCCGCCCCGCGGGTATCCTGCCGAAACTCCCTGCGGCGCATCCTCTGCGGCGCGTCCTTTTCCGCTTCGCGCTGCTCCGCAAAGGAGCAGTACAGGTAAACACCGAGGGCAATACTGCCGATGATCGCCAGCCATTCCGAATCAATCCATTCCATACATGCCTCCACATTCCACTAATCCTTCGGGCTTCATTATACCATAGAAAAAACGCCGCATCTGCGGCGCTCTTCAATTGGCCTCATAGGGCCTCACTCTGAGCGTGAGCCCCCGATCCTCACAAATTTTCCGACAGGCGTCAATATCCTCGGGGCTCTGCACCTGGTCCACCACGGTGAGCACCACGTGCGGCACGTGGGCCTTACAGCGCACCGCAAAATCCAGGAGGGCCTCATAGGATCCGATACCGAAGCGGCTCCGGGTAAGGGCCAGGTACCGCTCCGCGTCGGGAGCGTTCAGGCTGATGGAAATGGTGTCGAGAAGACCGTCAAAATCAACGGACGTGTCCCGCCCCCACGCAAGGTCGGAAAGACCATTCGTATTCACCCGGGTGCGCACCTCCGGGTGGGTGCGGCGGATGTACCGGAGGAGCTCCGTCATCGTGTCGAGCCGCTCCGTTGGTTCGCCGAAGCCGCAGAACACCACCTCATCCACAAGCTCCCAGGGAAGGAGATCCAGCTCGGCCTTCACATCCTCTGCCGACGGCTCATGACCGCGGAGCCAGAGTGTTTCCTCCGGCCCCATGTGCTTGAGCCCGCGCAGGCAGAACGTGCAGTCGCAGGTGCACCGGTTGGTGAGATTGATGTAAACATTCCGTTTTCCCGAAGGATGGCGGCGGAGGCTCTCCTCCACCGTCATGTACTTTCCATGCTCCGCTGCATACACAATCATCCCGATTCCCTCCTCAACGCAGCTCCGTCAGGTATTCCTCAAAAGCGAGCCCCCAGTTCCAGGGCACGTCCATGGGCTCCATGTAGGCCAGAACGCGGCCGATGAAGGCAGCGGCCTTTTCCACCGCATCGCTGAGGGATTCGCCGCGGATGATGGAGGCCATGACGATGGCAGAGAATACATCCCCCGTGCCGGCCCGGTCAATCCCAATTTTCCGGCTCCTCTGCACCTGCGGCTCCCCGCCGCGCTCGTAGATGAAATTGCGGATTTCCTCTCCCGCGCAGAGCCCCGTGATGACCACCTGGGCGGGCCCCGCATCAGACAAAGCCTCCGCCATGGCCCAGAGCTCGGCATCCGAGGCCGCGCCGCCCGCCGGGTATGGCCGATCCAGGAGGACGCACGCCTCGGTAAGATTGGGCGTCACAAGGTCCGCGTAGCGGAGAAGGCCGCGCATGGCCCGGCACATGTCCTCCGTATAGGACGAGTAGAGCTGGCCATTATCGCCCATGACGGGGTCTACCATCACCTTCGTCTCCTCCGTGCGGAACATGTCAATGAAATCTGTCACGATGGAGATCTGTGCGGCAGAACCGATGAAGCCTGTGGCTATGCCGTCAAAGGTGAGGCCATTGGCCTTCCAGTTCTCCATGAAGGGCCGCATCCGGTCCGTGTAGTCGTCAATCCAGAAGGAGGGAAAGCCCGTGTGCACCGACAAAATCGCGGTAGGGAGCGGGCAGGCCTGCACCTTCAGGGCGGAAATGAGTGGGAGCGCCGCCGTGATAGAGCAGCGCCCGAACCCCGTAATGTCATTGATAAGCGCAATCCGCTTCTGCCTTTCCATGAAAACCTCTTCCTGCCTTTCCCATGTGTTTGTCCCATTATATCACAGGGGAACAGACCAGGAAGTCTTTGCTGCATGGAAAGCCGTTCTTTATATATACTTTTATATGGCTGTCAAGCTGCCTGTCAGGCGAAGGGCACCCACTGGCCGTCCTTGACTTCCAGGACGTCCATGTCCATTTTCGGGTTGCGCATCTCGTCGAATTCGAAGACGCCCGTCACGCCCTCAAAGCCCTTGATGCCTGCCAGTGTGTCGCGGAGCTGTTTCCGGTCGGTGGTTGTGCCGGAGGCTTCGATGGCCTCGTGCATGATGTATATGCCATCATAGGCCTGGGCGGCAAACTGATCCGGCTCCCGGCCGTACCGTTCCACATAGGCCTTGCGGAAGGTCTGCGCCTTTTCGCTGTCCCGATCCGGGTTCCACGGGGTGGCTACCAGCGTGCCGTCTGCTGCCGGGCCGGCCTGCTTGATGTATTCAGGGCTGTTGAATCCATTGCCCGCGAGAATGTACTGCGTGATTCCCATTTCACGCGCCTTCTTCACGATGAGCGAGCCTTCCTGGTAGAAGCCGGCGATGGCGATGATATCCGGATTGGCCGCCTGAATCTTTGTGAGCTGGGCGGAGAAATCCGTGTCCTTGTCCGCGAAGGATTCGGTGGCCACGATCTCCACACCCATTTCAGGGAAGAGCTTCTGGTAAATGTTGTTTTCGCTCACCAGCATGTCATTGTTGTGGGAGTAGAGCACCGCTGCGGTCTTGAAGTTGAGCTTGTCCTGGGCCTTCTTCACTGTGATCGGAATGGCCAGTTTCCCCGGCACAGCGTTGCGGAAAATGTAGTCCCCCACCTCGGTCACGCCGTCAGCGGTGAGGGAAATGCCGAATACGGGCACCCCCGCCTGCTGCGCAATGGGCCCGGAGGCAAAGAATTCCCCCGTCGTCATGGGGCCGATGATGGCCAGCACCTTGTCCTGCTCCACCGCCCGCTTCACTGCGTTGATCGCTTCGCTCTTCACCAGCTTCGTGTCATAGGTGATGAGATCAATTTTAACTTTCGTGTCGGGGTTGTTGTTGATTTCCTCCACCGCCATGTCCATGGCTTCCTTCTGGGAGATGCCGTAAGCCGCACCGGGGCCGGTGTAAGCGGTAATGAAGCCCACCTTGGCGCTCTGGCCCTCTGCGGCCGTCGCTTCCGCCTTCTTTTCTCCGCCGCCGCAGCCGGCCATCATGCCTGCCGCCATCATCGCTGCGGCCGCCGCCGCCATCCACTTCATGGTTTTCTTTTTCATAGGACGCTTCCTCTCCTTTTATAAAATCCTTTCATAAAAAAATCCCTGTCTCCCCGAAGGGAAACAGGGGCGCTGTGCGCGGTACCACCCAATTTATCACTCTCCTGCCATACAGAGGGAACCAAAAAGCCCCTGCCTCCTAACGAGACAGGGGCGCCTTGCGCGGTACCACCCTGCATTATACTTACAGGCGTGTCTGTAACGGAGACCGACCGTCCTCCCCTACTTGGTTTTCAGGAAGGCCGCTCACGGGAGAGAGTCGTCATTTCCCCGCCGCCGGCTTTCACCACCCGCCGGCTCTCTGAAGCGCCAGAGAAATCACTTGTACCCGTTCAACGCGTTTCTGACATGTGAGTTATTACCCATTTTACAGATGCTTCGAAAAAAGTCAAGCCCTTTTTGAACATTTTTATTCTGAAATTTTTCTGGCTATAAAAAAGACACGGCTCCAAGGCTAAGCCGCATCTTTTCTACTGATTTAACTGGCGCGCGGGAGACCGCGCAAGGGAATCTGCCTGTTACGCGAAGGGTACCCACTGGCCGCCCTTGACTTCCAGGACGGAGAGATCCATCTTCGGATCGCGGTGCTCATCGAAGGCAAAGGTGCCGGTGGCGCCTTCGAAGTCCTTGATCTGAGCGAGGGTGTCACGGAAGAGCTTGCGATCCGTGGTCGTGCCGGACTGTTCCACCGCCGCATGGATGGTGTACATGGCGTCATAGGCCTGCGCTGCGAACTGGTCCGGTTCGTGGTCGTACTTCGCCACATAGGCCTTGCGGAAATTCTGTGCCTTTTCGGTCTGGCGTTCCGGGTTCCACGGGGTCGCTACGAGCGTGCCGTCCGCTGCCGCGCCAGCCTGCTTGATGTATTCGGGGCTGTTGAAGCCGTTGCCCGCGAGGATGGGCTGATTCAGACCCATTTCACGGGCCTTCTTCACGATGAGCGCCCCTTCCTGATACAGTCCTGCGATGGCAATGACATCCGGATTGGCTGCCTGAATCTGGGTGAGCTGCGCGGAGAAATCCGTATCCTTGTCTGCAAAGGTCACGTCCGCCACGATTTCAAGGCCCAGTCTTTCGCAGGCTTCGAGGTAGTAGCCGTGTTCGCCTACCATCTGGTCATTGTTGTTGGAATACATGATGGCGATTTTTTTGTAGCCCAGCTTTTCGTGCGTCTTTTCCACGATCTGCGGGATGTTCATCGCGCCGGGGATGGCGTTGCGGAAAATGTAGTCGCCGATATCGGTGATGCCCGGGCCGGTGGTCCCCGTGCCGAAGGCCACCACACCGGACTGCTGCGCAATCGGGCCGGCTGCCATCATTTCGCCGGTGGTCATGGGCCCTTCAATGGCCAGCACCTTGTCCTGCTCGATGGCTTTCTTCATGGCATTGATGGCTTCGTTCTTCACCAGCTTTGTATCATACGTGTAGAGATCAATCTTCACCTTCGTGTCAGGATTGCTGTTAATTTCCTCCACAGCGAGGTCAACGCCCTCCTTCATGGCTACGCCGTACGCCGCGCCGGGGCCGGTGTAAGCGGTGATGAAGCCGATTTTTGCACTCTGTCCGTCGGCGGGCGCCGCTTCTGCCTTCTTCTGCTCTCCGCCGCCGCAGCCAGCAAATGCACCTGCCAGCATGAGCGCGGCACCAGTCGCTGCCAGTGTTTTCATCCATTTTTTCTGCATAGTCTTGCCCTCTTTCTGCGAATACATTTCCGCTTCTGTGAAATTTTCTCCCAATTCGTACAAAAAACGCCCCGTCTCCGAAGAGACAGGGGCGCTGTGCGCGGTACCACCCTGGTTTATCACTTACCAAGCCTCAGTCATCGCAGGGGGAATAAAAAAAGCCTACCTCCGATCCCGGATCGAAGATAGGGGCGCTTTCTGCGCGGTACCACCCTACATTATACTTGTGGCTCTGTTCGTAACGGGAACGTGCCGCCCTTTCCTACTCCATTCAGAAAAGGTGCTCGCGAGTGATATCTGTCCGCCGGGCCACGCCGATTTGCACCTGTCATCGGCTCTCTGAAGAGGCTTGTCAGCTTCCGCATGTCTCGTTCATCGCATTTGTACGTTTTTGTCATTGGTTGATGTGATTATTCTATCGCCTGCGTTGGTTTCTGTCAAGCCATTCCAAATCAAATTACGCTATATTCCTTTTTTCTATAAGTCCAACCACTCTTTAACTGCAAGGCATGGCCCGTATTTTCCGCCTTCCTTTGCTTTGCGCTATAATAACAGTATAATCGTAGGAATTTGCAAATCATTTGATTTCCCAATACATCAGAAAGGACCGGACCATTGAATCAAACCGATACGGCCGTCATCATTCTCAATCCCACCTCCGGCCGGGAGCGGGCGCCCCACTACCTGCCCATGCTCCAGGAGGTGCTTGACAAACGCTACGATCGCGTCATCGTGCGCATCACAGGAAAGACTGGCGACGCGTCCCAATTTGCCCGCGAGGCTGCCGAAGAGCGCTTTAACATCGTCTGCATGGGCGGCGACGGCACCATCAACGAGGTCATCAACGGCATGATGCAGGTGGACAGCCCCTCCGCGTTTGCCTTCATCCCCTTCGGTACGGTAAATGACCTCGCCCGGGCGCTCCACATCCCCCGCTCGCCCCGCAGTGCCATCCGCATGCTTGAATCGGCGGAGGAAACGCGCATCGACGTAGGGAAAATCAACGGCCGGTACTTCATCAATATCGTCGCGGCAGGACTCATTCCCGAAGCCGTGAGCCAGGTGAGCATCCAGGAAAAGACCCTCCTGGGATCGCTGGCGTACTTCATCAAGGGGCTGCAGGCCCTGCCCCGGCAGCAATCCTACCGCTTCCTTATTGAGACGGACGGGGGCGCGTCCATATCTATGACCTCCCCCCTCATGGCAGCCATGCTCACCGACTCGGCAGGCAGCTTCCGCAACCTCCTCCCTCCGGAGGACCGCAATAAGGGTGTCATCAAGCTCGCCCTCTTCCACGATATGGACTGGCTCCATCTCCTGCGGAACGGCCCCATGCTTCTGGCAGGCCTGCAGATGGGAAGCGACATGCTCTCGGTGATCAACGTGAAAAAGGCGCGCATCTCCCTTGCCAACGGCGAGGCGCTGCGGACAAACGTGGACGGCGATCCCGGGCCTGCCTTTCCGCTGGACCTGGAAATTCTGCCGGATCGGCTCCCTGTCTTCGTTCCCATCCGCCGGAGAACCGAGCTCTTCCATACCCCCTATGCGCTCACCTTCCTTCAGAAGCATCTTCGCCGGGCCGCGGAGGAACGGCTCGCCGCCATTCGCTCCCTTCCCGACATACACCGCGAACGGGAGTGGGATAAGGCATTCCAGCGGCTCAC
>CAZPLS010000042.1:0-2058 GCA_964587685.1 uncultured Dialister sp. | reverse complement strand
CCCGGGAGCATTTCCATGATAAACACAATCCATGATGCCGGCGCCTCTCCGGATTACCCCAAAAACGCGGCTGTCCCTGACAGTCACGTTTTTTTATTTCCATATGACCCGAATCAGATTTTATTAATTATTTTGTTATGTTTTATCCATGGCTTTGGTGTAAAATATGTCTGTATATACAAGCAATAAAAAGTATTACTTAAGAAGGAATTTCTATGAAGGACACTGCCATTTTCACTGACCACTCCGAGACCCACCGCACCTACCTGTGCGTTTACGGCACCGTCGGCATCTGCCTCCTCGGCTACGCCGCCATGACCGCCCGCTACATCTACCACACGGGACAGCTCCCCTGGCTGGATTTGCTCACAGAGGTGGTGTTTGGCCTCTTCCTCCTTTCCGTCGCCATGACCCGCTCCACCTACGAGCTTCATGAAAAGGAGCTGGTGGTCACCACCACGAGCCTCTTCCGCACGCGGAAGATCGCCATTCCCTACAGTGCCATCGACGGGGCCTTTCGCTTCAAAGTGGAACCCATCAAAACCATCGCCTACCGCCACACCTACCGTATGTACGGCAGCATGGACAAGCGGGAGATCTGGTCCCTCGTGTACAACCTGCCCAAAACAGACAAGGTGGCCCGCCTCCTCATGAAGGCATCGGAAGAATTCTGGGAAGAATTTGAAAAGCTCCTCCCCGGCCGCATCCGCGTCTCCCGGGATGAAGTCCTCCGCCACGCCTACGCTCACATCAGCGGCGTGGATCAGAAAAAGAACCGAAAGCGCGCCAGGAAAGCCGCCGCAGCCGCTGCTGCCGCCGGCGCCGCCGGAGTCACTGCCGCCGCAGCCACTGCGGACGATGCCTCCGCCGAAGTACCGGAAGACATGCTCGATGAGGAACCGCTATCCGAAGAAACCGCCCATCCCGCAGAAGATGAAACCACCCCGGCCGGTACGGAAGCCATAGACGATACTGAGGATGCGCTCGATGAAGACGAGCTGGATGAGGAGGATCTGAGCGAGGAGAAACTCGAAGAAGATACAGACGACGAAGAGGAATCCGACGTTGACGACTCTGATGAAGAAGAGGATGCCGACGATACAGCTGAGTCTGAAGAAACGGAGAATGAATCGGAGAAAGAAAGTTCCCGCAAGCAATAATCCGCCGACGATCCCTTTTTCAAATGGGGCGTCTCTTATGAAACAGTATATACTCTGAACCTGTGGATGCGTTCTGTGTGCAGCAGTACGCATCCTTTTTACGTGGGCTCATTCCCGCTGAATTCCCTCTCCGACAGCGCTTCTTTTTCCGCCCGTGAGCGGCTGCCTGTCTCTGAGAGTACCCCTTTGGCCCCTCCAGAAACTTGCCTGTATTGCCCCTGTATGCATTTCCCTACAATACCCCTTCTTCTGCGCCATACGCTTTGATTTCCCCGCCTTTGCCCTCTCTTAATTTCCCCTTTTTCCGCTCCTTTTCTGAATTTTCCGTTCTTTCTCCTTCCAGACTGCGGTCAACCATCGCCCGTTTCCGCCGCCCGAAGCACAGAAAGTCTGTATTGACTGCATTCCCTTTCTTTTTCTTTCCTGATGCCTCCTCTTTTTCATCTGCGAGAAAACGCCAAAAAGCCCCTCCCTGCAGTGTTTGCCGTAAGGAGGGGCTCTCTTTGTATCTTTATCTCGAAAATTTCTGTTTGCAGTGGATGTGTATTGTATAGATGGCGGGAAACGAACCTCGAAAACGTCACTTTCCGCCTCGAGCCTATCATCATTTTCCCTTCCCTGCACCTTTTGATTTTGATGCGGCTCTTTTCCATTTTACCCTGCCTCTTCCCTCCCATATCCTCCCTTCCCATTTTCGTCAAATTCCCCCCTCGTCCACAATGAAATACCCCAAAATTTGCAGAGTGTTTCCTCCTGCTTCTGCGGTGTGTGTTTCTGCTTCATGGCAATAAAAAAACCGCAACTGTCAGTGACAGTCACGGTTTCTTTTATTTCAGCAATCCTGAATCAGAGTCCGAGGATACCGAAGAATACGTAGCAAACCACAGCGCCCACGATG
>CAZPLS010000041.1:9407-13892 GCA_964587685.1 uncultured Dialister sp. | reverse complement strand
GCCGCTGCTGACAGCGGCCTTACCGTACTCCAGGCCAGACCGATTTCTCTCTTGCACACGGGGAAGGAGATGGGGAGGAAGACGAGGTCTGCTTTTTCTCCCATGGCGGTGCGGGGGAGGAGGCTCACGCCGAGGCGGGCCGAGACGAGGGCGGCGGCGGTGTTGATGTCGTCTCCCTCGAAGAGGATGGACGGGCGGATGCCTGAGATGGCGAAGAACTGGTCCGTGAGGATGCGCAGGCTGTAGTTGGGCTTCAAGGTGATGAAGGGCTGGTTGGCCAGCTCCTTGAGCTCGAGGCTCGTTCGCTGGGCGAAGGGATGGTCCCGGGGGACGGCGGCGAAGAGTTCTTCTGTGTAGAGGCAGACCCAGGCGAGCTGTTCCATGTTGGCCATGATGGAGCAGAGGCAGATGTCCGATTTGCCGGCCCGGAGGCTCTGGGCGAGGACGGAGGAGTTATCCTGGTTCAGGACGAACTGGATGTGCGGGTAGAGCTGCTTGAATTCGCTCAGGAGCTGGGGGAGGATGTGGATGCCCAGGGAGTGCATGAAGGAGAGGCCGATGACGCCGCTGTCGGGGTCCTTTTCTCCGGCGATGTCCTGCCGGGCGAGTTCGAGCTCCTTCAGGGCCCGTTCGGCCCGGATGAGGAAGCGCTGCCCTGCCGTGGTGAGGAGAAGCTCCCGGCTTCCCCGCTTGAAGAGGGGGATGCCAAGCTCTTCCTCCAGTTTGGTGATGGAGCGGGAGAGGGCGGATTGGGAAATGGAAATTTCCTGCGCCGTCCGGGTGAAATGGCGTGTCCCCGCCAGGGCGCAGAAGTATTTCAGCTGGTTGAGTTCCAAGACGATCCTCCTTTCTCAGGATATGAATTTCGTGCATATCAGTTATTTTCATTATAGGGCGTATTTCCAGCGATTTCTATGAAAATGCGGAATTTTTTTTGCATAGTCTATGGAATTTCATATGAATTTGATGCATAATACATATTAGAAAGGTATAAAAGACGATTTTAAGACAGGATTTTGGGCCGCTTTTTCATGCACTGCATGCAGCCATGCATCCCGCGCATGAGATGTTTTCCATGTCTGCATTAGACGGTGCACATGGTGCCGGATATAATAGAAATTAGTGATTTGACGCAGATTGCCGAACTTTTGAGAGTCATGGATACGTATCCGGAAAAGAGGGGGGAACTATGCAGAAAATCTGGACGCGGTCGTATGTGTGCAATGCAGGTATCAATTTTCTGATTTACGCGGTGTACTTCATGATGATGCTCTGGACGGTGAGCTACATGATGGAGCGTTGGGATGTGCCTATCAGCGTGGCCGGGCTGGCATCGGGGCTCTTTATGGCGGGGGCGCTGTCCACGCGGGGACCAGTGAGCCGGTTTATGAAGAGCCGGGGGCGCCGGGATATGCTGCTCTGTTCCTTAGCGGCGTTCTTTGTGCTTTCCCTTCCCTACCTGGCGGTGCAGGGGCCGTATCTTTTCATGGCAACGCGCTTCCTTCACGGCGTGGCCTTCGGGGCGGCTACCACGGCGGTGAGTACGGCCGCGGCGGCGCTGACGCCGATGAAGCAGGTGGGACGGATTACGAAGTACTACACCTTCGGCACGGCGGCGGCATCGGCAGTGGGGCCCTTCCTGGCGCTGCGCTTCATCGATGAGGGCGCGGCCGGCGCGGGCGCGGTGACGGCATCCGCCATGGCGCTCCTGGCCCTGCTCCTTGCGTTCTTTGTACAAATTCCCCGTCGCACGGTCCTTCATCGCGTGGGCGATGTGGAAAAGAGCACCGAAAAGGTGGATCATTTCTTCGTCCGCCGGGCGCTCTCCATCGCAGTGCTGGCCTTCCTGGGCGGTCTGTGCTATTCGGTGGTCATTACCTTCCTCGGTGAATATGCGGTAGCGAGCGGCCTTCCCGCATCGGGCGGCGTGTACTTCTTCTACTGCTTCGCCTTCGCCACCTTCCTCTGCCGGCCCCTGGCGAGCTATCTCCTGGATCGGAGCGGACGCGACATGGCCGTCTATCCGGCGCTGCTCCTCATTGTGGTTTCCATGATCGCCCTGTCTCTGTCGTCGGCCAACTGGATGCTCCTCATTGCGGGCTTCCTCTTCGGCGCGGGGTACCGCACGCTCATCACCACCTGCCATATCCTGACGCTGCGCTGCGCTCTGGCGAGCCACGCCGGGTCTCTCCGGTCGGTGTACTTCGTGCTCCTCGACCTGGGCATCGGCTTCGGTCCGTTTATCCTCGGAAGCATCGTGCCCGACTACGGGTTCTCCATGGTGTACCTCGTGGCAGGCGCCATCGCGTTCTTCGGCATTTACTTCTACTACATCGAGCTGGGCAAGCGGGGCCGCTTCTCCTCGGAAAACTGGGAAGAGGGCCGCATGGTGAGAAGTTAAACAGAAATAAAGGCAGTTCCTTCGGGGCTGCTTTTTTTGTGGCCCTGGGGCCGGGGCCGTATCTTTGATGAAAAGCGTGCAACCCGCGGCGCGGGCATGGTGTCCATGGTATAATAATACGAGAAGAAGGGGAAACCCCTGCACGCCTGGCATGGCGCTTTACTACAGAAAGGATGTCGAATCTATGGAAGAGGGCGGCCACATATGGTCGGAAATTCTGATTATTCTGGTACTGATTGTTTTTAACGGGATTTTTTCCATGACGGAAATTGCCGTGGTGGGATCGAGCAAGACGAAGCTCAAGGAAATGGAGCGGAAGGGAGACAAGAAGGCGGGGTACGCACTGAAAATTGCGGAGAACCCGGAGAATCTCTTTTCCACCATCCAGATCGGAATCACGGCCATCGGCATTCTCACCGGTATGTTTTCCGGTGCGTCTCTGGCAGGCCCGCTGGCGGAGGAGATTCGGCAGATTCCTCAGCTTGCGCCCTATGCGCAGGGGCTGGCCATGGCGATTATCATTTCCGTTGTGACCTATGTAACGCTGATTATCGGGGAGCTCACCCCGAAGTGGCTGGCCATCGCGCTGCCTGAGAAGATGTCGAGCACCATTGCCCGGCCCATGCTCATGTTTTCCGCGGTGTGCCGCCCCCTTGTGGCCTTCTGCACCTGGTCTACCAAAATCGTTGTCGGCCTTCTGGGCATCGACATGAATAAGGAGCAGCCCGTTTCAGAGGAGGAAATCCGGGTGCTTCTCCGGCAGGGCGTGCAGATGGGCACCTTTGACAAGGCCGAGCCCATCCTGGTGGATCGGGTGTTCCAGCTCGATGACCTCACCGCGGCGGACTGCATGACCGCCCGGACGCAGCTCACCTGGATAGATATTGAAGATACGGAGGAGGCCATCTGGAAGGAGCTGGAGGAAACGAATCATTTCCGCCTGCCTGTGGGCCGGGGGTCCCTCGATGATTTCCTGGGCATTGTGGCCCTGAGCGACGTGCTCATGGACAGCCATTGCCACCCGGGCCATTCCATCGCGGATTCCATCCGGGCGGTGCTTCGCCAGACCGTGTACATTCCGGAAACGCTCACCCTCGTGAAGGTGCTCCGGTGCTTTCATGACAAGGGGGTGCACGAGGCCATCGTCATCGACGAGTACGGCGGCTTCTCCGGGCTGATTACCCTTCACGATGTGCTGGAGCAGATTGTGGGAGACATGCCCGGCGACGCGGAGGACCTGCGGGAGGAGCAGAACCGGTTCGTTCAGCGGGCGGACGGGTCGTGGCTCGTGGAGGCCCTCTGCAGCATCGTCGATTTCCGCAAGCATTTCCACGTGGAGGAGGAGCTTCCCGGGGAGGCGGAGGATTATTACAAAACGCTGGCGGGCTTCATTGTCTACCAGCTTGGATACATTCCCAAGGAAGCAGAAACGGTGGATTTCGACCGATTCCACTTTGAGGTGGTGGACTGTGACAACCGCCGTATCGATAAAGTGCTCGTCACAGTGAGGCAGCCCGTGTCTGCCGGAAAGGAGGATTCATGAATGAAAACAAAGAGCGGTTCCAGGCACTGGAAGAGGTCCTGCAGCACATTCACCGGCAGGTGAGAGCGGAAGCGGAGTCTCTCTCTGATCGCATGCAGGGGCGGATTCCGGAGAAGGCAGACCCGGAGGAGGAACGGCGCATTCAACGCATTTTCACCCTTGCTGTCATGATGGAGGAAAGCATCGATGAAGTGCTCCGGGAACTTCGCGCAGTGGAGACCGGTACAGAAGCGCGGGCTGAAAATACACTGAAGAGTCTCGAGTACAAGAGCCATACCATCGGCACCCCCGATGAGGAGTGCTCCGACATGGAGGATATGGTGTTCGATCGGGAGGAGGAAGAAAAAGAACTCCTGGCCCTTTCGGAAGAGGCAGACGAAGCGATGCCGGAGGTAGAAGAAGCCGAAGCCCCCGCGGCAGAGGAAGCGGCGGAAGAGGCCTGGGCCGAAGACGCAGAGGAAATCCCCGGAACGGAACCCGAGGCAGAAGAGGCGCCGGCGGCAGAAGAAGCCGAGGCCCCCGCGGCGGCAGAGGAAGCGGC
>CAZPLS010000041.1:0-9307 GCA_964587685.1 uncultured Dialister sp. | reverse complement strand
AAGAGGCGCCGGCGGCAGAAGAAGCCGAGGCCCCCGCGGCGGCAGAGGAAGCGGCGGAAGAGCTCCCGGCCGAAGAGGCGGAGGAAATCCCCGGAACGGAACCCGAGGCAGAAGAGATGCCGGCTGCGGAAGAGGCCGAGGCTCCCGCAGCAGCGGAGGAAGCGGCAGAAGAGGCGGAAGCTGCTGAGGAAGAAGAAACGGCAGAAGAAGAGTTTACTGCGGATGAAGAAGAGGAATACGAGTACGAAGACGAAGAGGACGCCGACGAAGAAGATGATGACGAAGAAGATCGGGACGCTCTCGTGAAGGATAAAAAGGATCGGAAGGATTCGGACAAGGACAAGAAGAAGAAAGAAAAAGAAAAAGAGAAAGAGAAGAAGAAAAAGGAGAAGAAGGAGAAAAAGGAAAAGAAAAAGAGAGAAAAGGAAGAGCGGAAGAAGAGAGAAAAAGAATGGAAGAAATGGAAGGAAAAGCAAGAGAAGAAGGAGAAAAAGAAGAAGAAAAAAGAGGAAAAGAAAAAAGGAAAGAAAGTGAAAATCGTTATCCGCCATTAAAAAAAGCCGGCCCCGCGGGGCCGGTTTTCCCTATGAAAAAAGCAGCGGCAGCGCTGCTTTTTTCGGGAGTATGATTATCTCGGAAGATGAGGGAAACCCCTGAATCATCTCTTGCCGAACTCGGCATCGTACATATGGCGGAGTACCTTGCAGTCGCCGGCGAGAGCAAATTTGTCTCTCACTTCGGTGGCGTTTGCTTCCTCTTCCACCTGTTCAGAAATGAACCACTGGAGGAAGACTTCCGTTTCCAGATCCCCTTCCGCCCGGGCGAGGTTGAAAATGGCGCGGATGGATTCGCTCACATACTGCTCATGAGCCAGTGCGGCTTCCGCCACCGCGAGCGGGCAGTCGAAGTGCTGGGTGATGGCGTTGATCTGGCCAAATTCAGCCACGTCGTCGCGGTCCTCAATGTAGGCGATGATTTTTTCGCCGTGCTCCACTTCCTCCTCGTACTGCTTCATGAGCCAGTGAGCGTAGCCGTCGTAATTGGCGTTTTTCATGTCGCTGGCCATGGAGCGGTAGATGTAGGCGGACTGGAATTCTTTCACAACTTGGTCATTCAGTGCTTTCAGGATGTTTTCTTTCAGTTTCATGATGGATTCCTCCTTGTATGGTGCGGCCCCTGGGCCGATATAATGATGGACTTGATAACTTTTATATCGAGGTTTTTCTATGTTTATATTATAATGGATGGGCCGGCAAAAGGGAAGGGTAAAATCGAAAAGAATCGATAAATAGATAGTATCGATTATATTAATTATGAATAAATAAGCTTGTCATTGCGTTATTTGCAAGCGGTTTGACAAATACTATTGGCTGCGCCTAAAATTGGAGCAACCCGCAAGAGGCGGGAAGAAGGAGCACCATCATGAAGCGTTCTGATACTGCGCGTCTGACAAGTGTATATTTTGCGTATGACTTTAGCCGGGGCTATTATTACGCCGGCTTTTTTGGCTACGGAAAATATGCTGTTGACGCAGTGGAGGATCGCCAGAGGCGATGGGTGCCCATTCTGTAAATTCAGTCAGAGACGGGAAGCAGACTCCATTGTGGGGTCTGCTTTTTTAGTTGAAAAAGGGGGAAAACCAAATGATTATTGTGATGAAGTCCTGGGCGTCGAAAGGCGACGTGGAGCGCGTTGTAAGGCGTCTGGAGGAAAGGGGCCTGCAGATTGACCAGATTGTGGGCACGCAGAAGACGGTGCTCGGTCTGGTGGGGGACACGTCCGGTCTGGATGTGGAGCTTCTCCGGAGCTATGACTGCATCGAGAAGGTGCTGCGGGTGCAGGAGCCGTACAAGCGGGCGAGCCGGGCCTTCCATCCTGAGGACAGTATTGTCGATGTGGCGGGGGTGCCCGTGGGAGGGAAGAAGCTCGCCATTATGGCCGGGCCCTGCTCCATCGAGACGCCCGAGCAGATTACCGGCGTGGCCCGGGCGGTGGCCGAGGCTGGCGCGACGTTTATCCGGGGCGGCGCGTTCAAGCCGCGCACCTCGCCGTATGCGTTCCAGGGGCTGGGTGAAAAGGGGCTCGAGCTCCTCTGCAATGCGGCAGAGACGGTAAAGCTGCCGGTGGTGACGGAGCTCATGAGCATTGACAAGATTCCGCTCTTCCTCGAGCGCGGCGTGGATCTCATCCAGATCGGCGCGCGGAACATGCAGAATTTCGACCTTCTGAAGGCGGTGGGGCGCATCAATGTGCCGATCCTTCTGAAGCGGGGGCTGTCCGCCACGCTGGAGGAATGGCTCATGAGCGCGGAGTACATCATGTCGGAAGGGAATCACAATGTCATTCTCTGCGAGCGGGGCATCCGCACCTACGAGACGTACACGAGAAATACCCTCGATTTGTCTGCCATTCCTGCGATCAAGCGGATGAGTCACCTGCCCATCATCGTAGATCCCAGCCACGCCACGGGCCGGCGGTGGATGGTGGAGTCCATGGCCATGGCGGCGGTGGCCGCCGGGGCAGACGGCATCATGGTGGAGGTGCACAACGATCCCGAGCACGCCTGGTGCGACGGGGCCCAATCCGTTACGCCGGATATGTTCGCGCAGATGATGGTGAAGCTGCGCACACTGGCGCCGATCATGGGTCGGGAAGTATAATCAGAAAAAAAGGCCGCAGAGAAGCAGAGAAGTCAGGAAGGCGCGGCCGGAAGTATTGGGAGCTGGGAGAATGGAAACAGATTTTAGCAATATGACAGCCGCCGTGGTGGGACTGGGTCTCATGGGCGGATCCTACGCGAAGGCCCTCACCGCCGCAGGGCTTCGGGTGATCGGCATCAACCGCACGAAGGCGGAGGAGGCGGCAGCCCTCGCCGACGGGGCGGTGGCCGCGGTGGGGATGGAGCATCTCCCCGAGGCGGAGCTGGTGGTGTTCTGCACCCCCGCCCAGGTCACAGCGGCGTTCATTCAGGCGCATTGGCAGACATTCAGGCGCGGCGCGGTGTTAACTGACGCGGCGGGGGTGAAGCGGGGCGGCGCGGCCGCCATCGAGGCATTCCTTCCGCCGGATGTGGATTTTGTCTCTGCCCACCCCATGGCGGGGCGGGAGGGGGCCGGGTACGGCCAGTCATCGCCGGACATTTTCAAGGGCTGCAACTACCTCATCATTCCGTCGGCGCGGAACCAGCCTTGTTCGCTCTCGCTGGTGAAGGCCATGGCGAGGATGCTGGGGGCGGCGCACATCGAGGAGGTGAACCCGGAGGCGCACGACCGCATGCTGGCGTACACGAGCGGTCTGCCCCACGCGGCGGCCGCGGCGATCATGGCGAGCGAGTCCTTCCGGGAGGAGGCGCGCTATTTCATCGCCGGCGGATTCCGGGACGCGACGCGCATCGCGGATATCAATGGGGCGCTCTGGGCGGAGCTCTTCCTGGAGAACCGGGAGAACATGCTCCGTGAGCTGGACCGGTACATGGATGCGCTGGCTGCCTTCCGCGCGGCGCTGGAGGCGAAGGATGCGGAGGCGCTTCAGGCCTTTCTGGATCGGGCGGGAGAACGAAAAAGGAGCATGATCAATGGACACGATACATGTGGCGCTGGGGAATGAGTCGTATGACATCACGGTAGAGCGGGGACTCTTCGCCCGCATGGGCGAGATGGCGCGCAGGGTCCTTCCCGGGGCAGAAAAAATCGCCGTCATCACTGACGACGTGGTGGATCGCCTCTATGGAGCGGATTTTGAGAAAACGCTCCGCGGCGCGGGGTATGACGTGCGGCGCATTCCTGTCCCTCACGGGGAGCGGAGCAAGAATCTCACCGTGCTGGGGGACGTGCTCGAGGGGATGAGCACCTTCGGCATGACGAGAAGCGACGCCGTGGTGACTCTTTCCGGAGGCGTGCCCGGGGATCTGGGGGGCTTTGCCGCAGCGGTGTACCTCCGGGGCGTGCCCTACGTGCAGGTGCCCACCACGATTCTCTCCCAGATCGACAGCAGCGTGGGCGGCAAGGTGGCGGTGGATCTGCCCTCGGGCAAGAATCTGGCGGGGAATTTCTACCAGCCAAAGGCGGTGTGGATCGACCCGGACCTGGTGCGGAGCCTCGCGCCGCGGTATATTCACGACGGTATGGCCGAGGCGGTGAAGTACGGCTGCATCCGGAGCGACTCCCTTTTTTCCCTCTGTGAGGGACTCGCCGGGGATGAAGACATTCTCCGCGCCCTCCCGGAGATCATCAGCGCATGCTGCCGCATCAAGGCGGAGCTTGTGGAGGCGGACGTGCGGGACAACGGGGCGCGGATGCTCCTCAATTTCGGCCACACCATAGGGCATGCCATCGAGCGGGAGTACCACTACGAGACCTATACCCACGGGGAAGCGGTGGCGGCAGGGATGGTGCTTCTCACGAAGCGCACCGAGGCCATGGGCCTCACCGAGGCGGGAACGGCGGCGCGCATCGAGGCGGTGCTCCGCCGTCTCTCCCTCCCCGTGACGGTGCCCGCAAAGGCAGAGGCGCTTCTTGCGCACATGGGCCGGGACAAGAAGAAGCGGGGGAAGGAAATCACCTTCGTGGTGCTTCGCCGCATCGGGGAGAGCCGGCTATTGCCGGTAGAGGAAAAAGATATGGGTCGTTTTGTGAAGACTGGGGCATAATATGGATATGCGCATCACGCCGCGCCCCCTTGCAGGGCGCGTGCAGGTGCCGTCATCAAAGAGCATGACGCACCGGGAAATCATCTGCGCCGCCCTCTCCTCCGGGGAGAGTGTGGTGGACAATGTGAGCCTGTCAAAGGACATCGAGGCGACCATCCGCTGTCTCGCGGCCCTGGGCGCCTCCATTGAGGAGGTCTCCTCGGTCCATGCGGGGCGCCGGGCGTACTGCCTCTCCGGGGGCCTTCGGAAAATGGCAGGACCTGTGACCTGCCCGTGCGGCGAGTCGGGCTCCACCCTGCGCTTCCTCATTCCCATCGGGCTTGTCTCGGGGAATGAGGTGGTTTATTCTGGGGAAGGCCGCCTCGGGGAGCGGCCCCTTGCGCCCTACTATGATGTCTTCCAGGAAAAGGGCATCTGCTGGGCCGCCGCAGACGGTCTGCCTCTCCGGGTGGAGGGGCGGCTCCCCACGGGGCGGTATGCCCTTGCGGGGGACGTGAGCTCCCAGTTCTTTTCCGGGCTCCTCTTCGTGCTTCCCCTGCTTTCCGGCGATTCGGAGCTGGTGAGCACCACCCCGCTCGAATCGGAGAGCTACACCGCTCTCACCGAATCCGCCATGGCACGCCACGGGGTGGTGGTGGAAAAGGTCGGAAGCGGACGGTGGCGCATTCCCGGAGGCCAGGCCTACCGGCCGGGGCGCTTTACCGTGGAGGGCGACTGGTCCCAGGGGGCGTTCTGGCTCGCGGCGGGGCTCCTCGGCGGGCCCGTGCTGGCGGCGGGGCTCCCTGCCGATTCCGCCCAGGGCGACCGGGTCATCGCAGACATTCTCACACGCATGGGCGGACGCCTCACAAGGACGGAAAAGGGCCTTGCGGCGGCAGCGTCGGATCTTTCCGGCACTGTGGTGGATGCGGAGGACTGCCCGGACCTCGTGCCGGTGCTGGCGGCGCTGGCGGCGGTGACGCCGGGGCGGACGGTCATTACCAATGCCGCCCGGGTGCGCCTCAAGGAATGCGACCGCCTCCACGCCATGGCGTCAGAGCTCACCAAACTCGGTGCGGCCATCGAAGAGCGCCCCGACGGGCTGGTTATCGAAGGGGCGGCGCGCCTCTCCGGAGGCGCCGTGGAGAGCTGGAACGACCACCGCGTGGCCATGGCGCTGGCGGCTGTGAGCGCTCGCTGCGCAGGGCCGCTCACCATCCGCGGGGCGGAATGCGTGGCCAAATCCTATCCGGATTTCTGGGAGGATTTCCGCCGCCTTGGAGGCATGGCAGAGGCAGGGGACTGACCTGCCGCGCAGGATGGAGACGGGGCCCGGTACGCGCTCTGTTTTCTGTTTCGGGGGATTATCGCCTCTCTTGCGGGGCGAGGAAAGGGAACGGATATGAATACCATCGGAAGGGTGTGTACCCTCACCATTTACGGAGAATCTCACGGCACCTCCATCGGGGCGGTGCTGGACGGCCTTCCCGCCGGTTTTGTTGTCGACTGGGACGAGGTGCGCCGGGAAATGGCCCGCCGCGCTCCCGGGAAGAGCGAGCTCGCCACAGCGCGGCACGAGGCGGACGAATTTACCGTGGAAAGCGGCTATGTGAATGGCCATACCACGGGCACGCCCCTCATGGTGCGCATTCTGAACGCGGACCAGCATTCGGAGGACTACCGCTCCATGGCGGCGCTCATGCGCCCCGGCCACGGCGATTACGCGGGGTATGTGCGCTACCGCGGGCACAATGACGTCCGAGGAGGCGGCCATTTCTCCGGGCGCATCACCGCGCCTCTCGTCTTTGCCGGCGCGGTGGCCAAACAGATCCTGAAAAAGCGGGGCATTACCGTGGGGGCGCACATTCTCTGCATTGGCGATGATATGGACCAGCCCTTCCCGCCCCTCGGTATGAAAGGGGCGGATCTGTCCGCCCTTTCTCAGATGGAGATGCCCCTCCTCAACCCGGCGATGGAGGCAGCCATGCGCGCCGCCATTCTGGCGGTAAAGGAGGAGGGCGACTCCATCGGCGGCATGGTGGAATGCATGGCCGTGGGCCTGCCCCCCGGTCTGGGAGATCCCTTCTTTGATTCCGTGGAGAGCCGCCTGGCCCACATGCTCTTTTCCATCCCCGCCGTGAAGGGCGTGGATTTCGGCGACGGCTTTGCCCTGGCAGCCTCCCTGGGGAGCGAGGCCAGCGACCCCATGCACTGGGAGGGAGAGCGGGTGCGGCTCCTCGCCAACCACAACGGGGGCATCAACGGAGGCATCACCAATGGGGCGCCCCTCCTCTTCCGGGCGGCCATCAAGCCCACCCCGTCCATCGCCCTGCCCCAGCAGACGGTGAATATCCGCACCGGAAAGGACGAGACCATCACCGTGGAGGGGCGGCACGACCCGTGCATCGTTCCCCGGGCGGTGCCCGTCATCGAGGCGGCGGCTGCGTGGACGCTCCTCGATATTTGCATGGAAGGTCTCGTCTGGTCTGGAAGGGGGCTGTGAAATGAGTGAGGAAACGATGGCCGTGGCGTGCTTTGGCCAGCCCGGCTCCTACAGCGATGAGGCCATGCACGCCTGGTTTGCCGACAGGAATATCGCCCCCTTTTACTGCGACCATTTCGAGGATGTCATGATGGCCGTGTCGGAGCGGCGCGCCCGGTACGGGGTGGTGCCCATTGAAAATTCCTCCACCGGGGGCATCACCGATGTGTATGACCTCATCCGCATCCACCGCCTCGCCGTGGCGGGAGAAAAGTGCATCCGCATCGAGCACCACCTCCTGGGGATGCCCGGAGCGAGCCTGGCGGACATCCGCCGGGTCTATTCCCACCCCCAGGGCTTTGCCCAGTGCGGCCGCTTCTTCCGGGGGCATCCGGAGTGGGAGAAAATTCCCTACTTCAGCACATCAAAGAGCGCCGAACGGGTCGCCGCAGGCGGGCGCATGGACGAGGCCGCCGTGGCGGGCACACAGGCCGCCGATCTCTACGGTCTCTCCGTTCTGGCGTCGAATATCCAGACGAATCGGGCGAATTTCACCCGTTTTTTCATCATTGCCCCCACCATAGAGCCCGACCCGAAGGCGGACAAAATCACCCTGGTCATCGCCGTCCGCCACGAGCCGGGGGCGCTCTACCACGTGCTGGGCTACTTTTTCTACGGCGGGATGAACATGACCCATCTCGAATCCCGCCCCATGGAGGGTCACCCCTTTGATTACTTTTTCCACATCGACGTGATGGGCCGCCTGGACGACGCGTCCAACGCGCAGACACTCCGGGGCCTCGCATCCATGTGCAGCTATTTCCAGATCCTTGGCAATTACGCGTCAGATAAGGAGGGCGACCAGTGAAGCTTGGACTCATCGGCGAAACACTCGGGCACAGCCTGTCGCCGGCTATACATCAGAACCTCTTTGCCCAGCTTGGCATTTCCGGCACGTATGATCTCATCGAAATCCCCCGAGAGGACCTGGGAGAGCACATCCCCCGCCTTCTCGGCGTGATGGACGGATTCAACGTGACCATTCCCTATAAAACAGACGTCATTCCCTTCCTCGCGGGCCTCTCCCCGGAGGCGGCGCGCATCGGCGCGGTGAACACCGTGGCCGTGCGGGACGGAAAGGGATACGGCTACAATACGGACTACCTGGGCTTCTCCCGCACCCTCGACGCCATCGGCGCGGACCCGGACGGGCGGGACGCGGTGGTTCTCGGTACGGGCGGAGCGGCCCGGGCCGTCATTCAGTGCCTCTTCGACCGGGGGGCGGCATACATTCGCGTGGTGACCCGGAAGCGGGAAGCCGTGGGCGGCGTTTTCAGAGACTTCGCCGACGCCCACGGAGCGGATATTATTACCTACGGTGAGCTCGAGGCGGGGTGCGGCGCCTTTCTCCTCGTGAACGCTACCCCCTGCGGTATGAGCCCCCATGCAGGGGTCTCTCCCGTGAGTGAGCGGGTGGTGCGGAAATGCCACGCCGTGGTGGACCTCATTTACAACCCGGCGGAAACGGAGCTTCTCCGCATGGCCCGGGAGAGCGGAGCGGACTGCGCCAACGGCCTCCTCATGCTAGCTTCCCAGGGCGCGGCGGCGGAGGAAATCTGGCTGGGCCGCGAGCTCCCGGCGGACCTCGCACCGCAGCTGGCCGCGCGGCTGGAGCAGGGAGCATGAAAAACGTCATTCTCATCGGCATGCCCGGGTGCGGGAAAACCACCTTCGGCCGGAGGGCGGCGCAGGCGCTGGGCGTGCCCTTTGCCGATGCGGATGAGGTCATAGAAACCATGGAGGGGCGAACCATTCCCGAGCTCTTTGCCCGGGGAGAGGACGTCTTCCGGGCGGCGGAGATTCGCGCATCAGCCGCCCTCGCGCAGCGGGAGGGAACCATCATCGCCGCCGGCGGGGGCGTGGTGAAGCGCCGGGACAACCTGGTACTCCTGGGCGCCACGGGAAAAATTCTCTTCATCGACCGCGCGCCTGAAGACATCGCCGCCGACGTGGCCATAGCAGGGCGCCCCCTCCTCGCCGCCGGCCCGGAGCGGGTGTACGACCTCTACCAGGAGCGCATAGCTGCCTACCGGGCCGCAGCAGACCGAACAGTAGAAAACCGCGGGAACGCCGCGGAGGTTCTGCAAAAAGTTATTGAAGCGGTGCGCCAGCTCATGGAGGGGTGAAAAGAGCTGAGA
>CAZPLS010000040.1:0-14076 GCA_964587685.1 uncultured Dialister sp. | reverse complement strand
GGGCGCCATGACCCAGGCGCATTCAGTGATGCACCCGTGGATCTCCCAGATGGCGAGGCGCCCTATGGGCGTATCAATCACAGAATGGTCCATGGGATTCCTCAAAGAGCGCGGCGGGCTTCCTGGTACGCTTCACCTGAAAGCGGCAGAGGTTCTGCCCTGCCGCGGCCATCATATCCTCCACCGTGGCGGCCTCTGTCTTTTCCAGCGCCTTGTGGACAATGAAGGCACAGGCCTGGGCATCCGCCAGGGCCTGGTGGTGCTGGAAGGAAAAGCCGAGATGACCCGCCACCGTGTTCAGCCGGTGGTTTTCCATGTCCTGCCAGAGCATGCGGGAGAGCTTCACCGTGCACCCGTAGCGGAAATGGATGGCCGGCAGGTCGTACCAGTCCAGCGTCGCCGCCAGCACCCCCATGTCAAAGGGCGCGTTGTGAGCAAACACCACCGTCCCCTCGAGGCGGCTGGCCACATCCTCCCAGAAAGCGGGAAACTCCGGCTCGTGCTCCACCATGTCCGGGGAAATGTGGTTCACCAGCATGCAGTTCTCCTCAAAATGCATTTTCGGCGGGCGGATGAGATGATACCACTCGTCGGTGATGGTCTGCCCGTCAGACACCACGATACCCAGGGCACACGCGCTGGCCCGCTCATAATTGGCCGTTTCAAAATCTATGGCTGCATACTTCATATTAAATGTCCGACACAAACTCCCGGTTCGCGCTGTCGATCCACGCGGATTCCGCCATGCGGCCGAAGGAATCCTTGAGGCGCCGCACCAGCTCGTTTCGTACCGACATGGCCTTCCGCCGGGTCTGGGCAAAACAGGGAATCACCACGAGGAGGTTTCTCGTTTCCGGTGTGACCGCCCCGGCCGCGCCGATTTCACAGAAGAAATGGCGCACCGCCGCACGGTTCCCCATGGCAAAAATGAGTTCCTCCGCATCGGGGCCTTCCTCCGCGCCATCGGCAGTGAGGAACCGGTCCTCCTCTCCGGCGGGGCGCAGGGCCACCGCTTCGCTCCCGCTCCCCACATCGAAGGCGAGCACGGGAAGGCGGAACTGGAGCTCCGCCCCCCGCACCAGGTCCATCACCGCATTCTGCCGGGGGAGCGCCGTATCGCCGATGAGGCCGGATACCGCACCGGGCCCACGGGCCGCCGGCGCCGCCGCCTCCCTGGCGATGCCCTCGCCGAGCTCACGGAGCACCGCCTCCATGGCGGGCACGCCGGACATGGCGCCCTTCTCCAGCACCTGGCGGTACGACCGCACCCCCATGTCCGCAGCGAGGGGCCGGAGCTTCATCAGCAGGGCCGCCTCCAGACTGGCATGGCGCAGGAAGGCTTCAATGTCCCGGTCCGGCACCAGGTTGTCCAGCCCCTTCATGGCCACTATGCCTGCATTAAAATCAGGAAACAGGGTAAATACCCTCTCATCCACGGTCAGCTTCATTCCATTCCTCCCACATATCCGCAGCGGCCCACGGCCGCACAGGCAAAAGCAAAGAGCCCGAGAGGCTCCCCGGGGAGCACTCTCCGCGCTCTGTCATCATGTTGCATATATTGTAGCATACTCCCGAAGAAGAGGAAAATCCGCTTACAGGCGGGCGCTGCAGAAGATGGGGCCGATCACTGCCCGGAAGTACCGGTCCAGCTCCTCCGGGCTCTGCTTCCGCCGCCCCTTGATCCACCAGAAGACCATCTCCACAAAGCTGCTCGATATGTGGTTGATGAGAAAATCCCGGGGAAGGGACGAATCGACAGCCAGGTTCTGATTGATGAACCGCGACCGGATGAGCTGATTCAGGCTGTTCTTGAAATACCGCAGGAACACTTCATTGCTGTCGCTCTCCAGCAGATCCAGAATGTGGTTTTCATTTTCCTGCAAATGGTAAAGAAGATGAAGGAACACAGATTTCGGTCCGTTCCTGCTGAAGGTCACCCCGTGGCCGCAATTGCACGCCCCGGCGATGGAGCTTGACAGAATATGACTGAAAAGCCGTTCGCAAAAGGCCTTGAGGAGAAAATCCCGGGTCTCAAAATGGGCGTAAAACGTGGACCGCCCCACATTGGCGGTATCGATGATTTCCTGCACGGTAATTTTATGATAGCTCTTCTCTGCCAGAAGAGCGGTAAAGGCTTCCATAATCGCCTCTCGCGTCTTTTGCTGCTGTCTGTCCATACCGACTCCTTCTGCACCAGCATTCGATGCACATACATTCAGGCTTCTCCATCTATTATAAGGGGTAGACGCCTCTATTTTACCGCACAAATTGACCAAAATGTTCGGTGCAGGCCCCTCTTCGGATGTCCCGCCCGAACTTCGAACCGGACAAGCAGGCCAAAATGTTCCGTATGAAACAGCCCCGCCCCCTTGTTTCTTGTACCTCCTCCCCATTCTGTCAAAATAAAGAGGAACCCTCCGGTTCCCCATTTTCATTGCCCCGCCGCCTGCGGATGTTCCGGCGGCGGAAAGGAGGAGACATGGTACGCACCTTCATGAATGCTCTCGCCGGCCTGCCCATGACGCTCGTCGGGGGCGTGTTTCTTTTGCTGGATCTCATCCCTCACGTGATGGAGCTCTTCGGCCGCGCACCGATCCAGCTCTTTCCCCTTCCCTTTTCTCCCTCGTGGATCACAGTCATCATCTGCGGCCTGCCGCTCCTCTACCTGGCTGTCACCCGGCTCCTTTATTCCTCCGGCATCAGCCGCATTTCCTCCGCCCTCCTCATCTCCATCGCCATGGCTGCCGCCATCGCCATCGGGGATCTCTTCGCCGCGGGAGAGGTGGCGTTCATCATGGCCATCGGGGCGCTCCTCGAGGAAGCCACAGTAAACCGGGCCAGGCAGGGACTGAAGCGGCTCATCGACCTCGCCCCGCCCATGGGCCGGCGCATTCGCGGCGGGCAGGAGGAAATGATCCCCGCCGCAGACATCCTTCCGGGAGACGTGCTGCGCGTCCTCCCCGGAGAATCCATCCCGGCAGACGGGGTGGTTCTCACCGGCGACACCTCGGTGGACCAGTCCATCATGACCGGTGAATCCCTCCCGGTGGACAAGGGCGTGGGAGATGCCGTCTTCTGCGGCACCATCAACCGATTCGGCGCCATGGACATCACCGTCACCCGCACGGGAGAAAACAATTCCCTCCAGCGGCTCATCCGCATGGTGCGGGACGCAGAGGACCGGCAGGCCCCCATGCAGCGCATGGCGGATAAGGCGGCAAGCTGGCTTGTCCCGGCGGCGCTCCTCATCGCCATCCTGGCCTACCTCGCCACGGAAAACATCGTCACCGCCGTCACCGTCCTTGTCGTATTCTGTCCCTGCGCCCTCGTTCTGGCCACCCCCACGGCCATCATGGCCGCCATCGGGCAGGCCGCCCGGCATGGGGTGATCATCAAATCCGGCGAAGCGCTGGAAAAAATGGGCCGGGCCGACCTGGTGGCCTTCGACAAGACGGGCACCCTCACCTCCGGCCGCCTCGCAGTGAGCGATGTCCTGTCTTTCGATGACAGCCTCAGCGAGGCAGACCTCCTCGCCCTCACTGCGTCAGCGGAAGCAAAGAGCGAGCACCCCCTGGGCCGCGCCATCACCACCTTCGCGCGAGAGCAGGGCCTCCCCCTCACAGCCTCGGACGACTTCCGCATGACCGCAGGGCGGGGCATCGAGTCCGCCGTCGGCGGCCGGCAGTACCTCTTCGGCAATGAATCCTTCCTCCGGGAAAAGAACATCCCCCTCACCGCCCCCGTTCAGGAGGCACTGGAACGGCTGCGCAGGGAAGGAAAAGCGGCGGTGCTCGCCGCGGATGACCATCGCTGCCTCGGTCTTATCGGCCTCTCCGACACCGTCCGGGGAGAGGCCAAAGACATGGTGTCCCGCCTCCATGCCATGAACACCGTCACGGTTCTTCTCACGGGAGACAACCGGCGCACGGCGGAATACTTCGCACGCCAGGTGGGCATTTCCCGCATCGATTCAGAGCTTCTCCCGGAGGAAAAGGCGGCGTGCATCACCCAGCTCCAGGGAAAGCATCACACGGTGTGCATGATCGGCGACGGCGTCAATGACGCGCCGGCGCTCAAAACCGCCGACATCGGCGTGGCCATGGGCACCATGGGAAGCGACATCGCCATCGACACGGCGGATGTGGCCCTCATGAACGACAACATTGCAAACATTCCCTACCTGAAGCGCCTGGCCAACGAAACGGTGAAAACGATCAAGCTGAGCATTACCATGTCCATGGCCATCAACTTCGCGGCCATCATCCTGTCCCTCATGTCCGTCCTGACGCCCACCACGGGCGCACTGGTGCACAATGCCGGTTCCTGCTTCGTCGTCCTCATCGCCGCCCGGCTCTACGACAAAAAGCTGGCATAAAAAAAAGAGGAGGCCTGCTGTCTTCCCCTTTCTGTAAAAATAGATTCCTTTTCGCTGAAAAAGCCCCTCTCAGAGGGGCTTCCTTTATCTGTCTCTTGTACGGCAGAGGCCGCGGTCGCAGCTCCGGAGGAACCGGAGTAGATGTTCGACTTCCGGGCTGGCATGGAGCTCCTGCTCCATTTCCAGAATGGCGTCCACCAGCTTCAGATTGGAACGGAAAATGAGGCGATAGGCTTTTTTCAGATCGCTCTTCACTTCCGGAGAAAAATTCCGCCGTGCAATGCCCACGCTGTTCAGCCCGACGATGTGCGCCGGATTGCCGTCTGCGATCACGTAGGGGCAGATATCCTGCACAATCTTGGACATGCCGCCCACCATGGCGCCATTGCCCACCTTGACGAACTGATGAATGCCGGCCTTGGCACCCACAACGACATGGTCCTCAATGGTAACGTGACCGGCCACGCCGGAATACCCCGACATGACAACATAATCCCCCACGTTGCAGTTGTGCGCCACATGCACATAGGCCTGCAGCATGGTGTGCGAGCCGATGCGTGTCTCGCAATTCTCCCCAGTAGCGCGGTGGATGGTAACGCATTCCCGGATCAGGTTCCCGTCACCGATGACAACGGAGCTGTATTCTCCTGCATACTTCAGATCCTGGGGCTCTTCCCCGATAACCGCGCCAGAATAAATCTTGTTGTTTCGTCCCATTCGGACATTTTCACGAATCACCGCATGGGGACCGATGACCGTTCCTTCTCCGATTTCGCAATGGGGCCCAACGACTACACCAGGGCCAATAACAACATTTTTATGAATGACGGCTGTTGGATCTATAACCGCTGTGGGATGGATCTGCGGGTCCAGCGTTTGTACGATTTTTAATTCCATCATCCTTACCCCTCCATACTGCAAATGTCCGCAAGGCAGCAAGCATCGACTTTTTACTTACATAATCGGTGCTTCATTTCATTTTTGAAACATTCATATAGGGGAAAAGGATTGCAAAATCATTCACATTCTCCATTATGCCCCGTTTTTCGCCCTGATTCTGCTTCTTTTTATCTTTTAAATTTTTCTTCCGGTTCCGCCAGATAGAATAAGAAATCCGCCTCTGCTCTCAGCACGCCGTCTGACTTGGATTCGCAGTGCACCTTGCCCATGCGGCCGATGATTTTCTTGATCTCCGCACGGGTAACGAGCACGTCGCCGGGCACCACGGGCGACCGGAAGCGCACGTTATCCATGCCCGTAAAATACGGAATCAGACCGCGGTTTTCCTCGGGATACTGCAGGGCAATGCCGCCCACCTGGGCCATGGCTTCGCAGATGAGCGCCCCCGGCATGATGGGCTTGTCAGGGAAATGTCCCTGGAAGAAGGGTTCATTGATGGTGACGCACTTAACGCCGACGGCATATTTCAGCGGATCCAGCTCAATGATCTTGTCCACCAGCAGCATAGGATAGCGGTGGGGCAGAATTTCTTTGATTTGCATAACGTCAAGTTCCATAGGAAAATACTCCTTTCGTTTTTATTCTCTCTATATATATTTTAATACTTTACATACCTATGTTGAAGAGCCCTTCAGAATCCAGCCTCTTTTTTCAGCGCCAGAATCTGGCTGGACACCATGCCGTTCAGCTTGTGGCTGCCCATGACGGCGATGATGTGCGCGTGAATGGGGCCGATGAGAGAAATGTCTCCCAGGATATCGAGCACCTTGTGTCGCACCAGCTCATCGGGCCAGCGGGGCACGGACAGGCACTCTTTCTCAGAGTAGACCACGGCATTTTCCGTGGTGCCTCCCCTGGCAAGCCCCATTTTCCGCAGGGTCTCCAGCTCCCAGGTGAACCCGATCGTTCTCGCCGCGGCGATTTCCTTTTCATAGGTCTCCGGCGTGATCGTCACGTCCAGCACCTGCGTGCCCAGGAGAGGATGGGGATTCATGGACGTGTAGGTAATACGCAGTCCGTCATAGGGCAGCGCGGCCACGAATTTCTCCCCCTCATAGGCCGCCACGCTGTGCGGCAGAGAGAAGATGCGCGCCTCCTCATCCTGCTCCACCGTGCCTGCCTGGCGAACCATAGCGATAAACGCAGCAGCGCTGCCATCGCCTACCGGCGGTTCCTCCTGATCCATCTCGATGACACAGTTATCCACATGCATACTGTACAGGCCGGAAAGGACATGCTCAATGGTGGTGACCCGCGCATCTCCCAGCGACAGCATGGTGGCCCGGGTCGTGCCGGCCAGATAAGCGCTGCTTGCGGGAATCTCCGGCGCGCCCGGCAAATCCGCTCTTCTGAAAACGAGGCCGCTGCCGCAGGGGGCTGGATGGAGCGTCATTTTCACAGGCAGTCCCGAATGGAGACCAACGCCCTCCAGGGACACGGAGCGGGCCAGTGTATGTTGTTTTCGTTCCAAGCAAAAGCTCCTTTCAGTCAAATATTCAGTCCCTATTTTACCTTTTTTTATATGACCGCGCAATATTTCCTCCCTCCGGCCCTGCATTCCGCGAGGGCAAAGGAGCGGGTAAAATGCTATAATATAAATATAGGGAAGAAGAACAATCCATGAAGGGAGGAAACATTCTATGGATGAAATTTTGAAGCGGGGCAACACAAGAAAATTCAAGGACAAAAAAGACGCCCCCGTATCGGACGAGACAGTGCAGCGCCTTCTTCAGGCAGCCATGCAGGCGCGCACCGCGGGCAACCAGGTACCGTGGCACTTTATCGTCGTGCGCAACGAGGCGCTCATCAAGGCGCTGGCGCACAACAACACCACCGCCGGCCCCATCCGGAAGGCCCCGGCCGCCCTCCTGCTCCTGGGCGATGAGCGGGGACTCACCTTCCCGGAAAGCTGGCCCATGGACCTGGCGGCTGCGGCGGAAAACATCCTCATCGAGGCAGAACACCTGGGCCTCGGCACCCTGTGGATCTCCGTCTATCCCCACCAGGACCGGATACGCCACATCCGCAGCCTCTTCGACCTGCCTCTGGAAGTGACGCCGTTCTGCATCATTCCCATCGGCTACCCCGCCGAACGGCCCATCCGCCTGAACCACTTCGACGAGAAACGCATTCATTACGATACCTTCTGAGCCGAAAGCCGCTTCTTCGGAAGCGGTTTTTCACTGCATATCCCATAGCGTCCGCCTCCCTGTCATTCTCCAATGTATAAAAGCCCCGCAGGAAACGGGGCTTTCTGTATTATTTTTTACAGCACAACGTACGCCGCGGCCACCCGGCCGGACAAAAGGGCCAGAGACGTATTGATGTAGAGAATGACCCCGTCCTCCTCGGCGAGGTAGGTCTTGCGGGCATCGCCGAACAGGTTGGTGGTGCGGCCGATGACCTCACCCTTCCGCACGGGATCCCCCTGGTGGAGAGCGGTGCGCCAGCAGCTGTCTTCCTCAGCCATGACGTAGATGACCTTCTGCACCTCCTTCGGCTCCACCCGCTGCGCCGGGAGGGGAAGGGCCTCGCCGGAGATCGCCCCCAGGTGGCGCAGGATGCGCGCCAGGTCGCCCAGGAAGCCCGTCACGTGCTCCTCACCGCAGATGCCGTTGCCCCCGTGCTCGATCAAAATGGCCGGCACGCCCATGGCGGCGGCACAGTTGTACGCCCCGCCCCTGGCGATGGACGGCACCATGTAGGGCACCTCCGCCTCACAGGCCATAGCCCGGGAGATGCGGCTCACCTCCTCCGCACAGGCCTGAGAATAGTACACGTGAGGGCAGAGTTCCTCGTGAATGTCCCCGCTGTGCAGGTCGATATAGAAATCTGCCCGGAGAATGAATTCATGAAGAATGAAATGAGCGAGCCTCTCTGTGGGCGTTCCCTCCGGATTGCCCGGAAATTCCCGGTTCAGGTTCTTCCTGTCCTCATCATTGAGCTCCGGCCGCCGCCCCCAGAACGCGTTGGGATTGGCCGAATGGATGATGGTGATCCTTCCTGCCACATCCTCCGGCCGCAGGGCCGCCGCCAGCTCCATGGATGCCGCCATGCCCGGATACTCCCCGCCGTGAATGCCCGCGGTAATCAGTATGGACGGGCCCGGCGCCGCGCCGATAATCTCCGTCACAGGCAGAATGGCCCGCGCGCCAGGGGCGGCAGCCATGCGCCGCCTCTTGCCCGTTTTCAGTTTATTCATACGTCCCCCTTTACGTATACCCCTATGGGTATATTAACTTTCGATAAATTTTATCTTCCAAGAAAAACACGATTAATTTGGAATTTCGTTAAAATATTATACCACAGGCCTTTTTTTTATGCTATAATACCGGCAGCGATACCGGTATCGTCAGCGTTTGGATCAAGGGGGAAGATGATTCAGACGCAGGCGGATTCCTCCCGCAGTGCTTCATTGTGGAACGTTCCGCCTGTTCCTGTTTCCAGCAGTACGTGATTTCTCTGTGGAAATCCGCGCCGCCTGTCTGCATGAAAGGAGGCTGCCTTTGCTCCTGAAACAATTTGGCAAGTATTTGGGTCAGGCCCTGTTCACTCTGGTGGGCATCAGCTTTGTCATGTTCGCCATCACCATGCTCGGCACGGAGGATCTCGCCCGACAGCTGGTCACCGGCAACGAGGACCGCGTCGTTTCCCAGCAGGAAATCGATGCCGTCACACAGGCCCTGGGCCTGGATCAGCCCTTTTTCGTACAATTCGGCAACTGGCTCATCAACGCAGCGCAGGGAGACCTGGGCTATTCCTACATGTCCCGGATGCCGGTGGTGGACAAGATCCTGGAACACCTGCCCGCCACCATTTACCTGGCGTTCATGTCCCTGGCAATGATGACTGTCATTTCCGTTCCGCTGGGCATTCTGTCCGCTTACTACAAAAACAAGCCGCTGGACTTTCTCATTCGCGGCTTCACCTTTTTCGGCATCTCCGTCCCCGGCTTCTGGGTCGGCCTGATGCTGCTGTGGTTCCTGGGCTTACAGCTCGGCCTGTTTCCCGTCGTCTCCAGCACAATCCGCTGGAATACGCTGTTTCTGCCGGCGCTGACGCTGGCCATCAGCATGTCGTCCAAGTACACCCGGCAGGTGCGAAGCGCTGTCCTGGAAGAGCTGGGACAGGATTACGTCACAGGCGCCCGCGCCCGCGGGGAGAGTGAATTCCGCATTCTCACGAGGGAAGTGCTTCCCAATGCGCTCCTTCCTCTCATCACCCTCTACGGACTGTCCATCGGCAGCCTTCTCGGCGGCGCTGCCGTCGTTGAAATGGTCTTCGGCTGGCAGGGGCTCGGACTGCTGGCCATCAAAGCCATCGAATACCGCGATGTCCGCCTGCTGCAGGGCATCGTAATATGGATCGCGGGTATGTACATGATCATCAATATCCTCGTGGATATCTCCTATACCTTCCTGGATCCGCGCCTGAAAAAGAAGGAGGCGGCCCATGGGTAATATCATCATCGGCCTTCGGACCAACAAGCAGTTTGCCCTCTTCACCATTCTGTCGCTGCTCCTCTTCGGCGTCGCTCTCCTTGCGCCGCTCTTCACCTCCTACGATCCCATCCAGGCAGACATGAAAAACGCCTTTCTGCCCCCGTCGTCAGAGCATCTTTTCGGGACAGACCGGCTCGGCCGGGATACCTTTGCCCGCGTACTGTACGGCGCAAGAAATTCCCTCACCAGCGTGCTCATCCTGGTGGCGCTTGTTTTCTGTGTGGGCACGGCGCTCGGCGTCCTCTCCGGCTACCTCGGCGGCCGGACGGAAGCGGTCATCATGCGCCTGGCTGACATTTTCATTTCCTTTCCCGGCGTACTGCTCGCTATCGCCATGGCCGGCATCATGGGCGGCAGCATGATTAATTCTGTCATCGCCCTGACCTGCGCCACCTGGCCCAAGTACGCCCGCCTGGCCCGCAGCCTCGTGCTCAAGACCAAACAGAATGAATACGTGGCCGCCGCCTTTGTCAATGGCGGCACGCCGCTGCACATCCTGCTCAGGCACATCATTCCCAATATCCTGCCGCTACTTGTCATCACAGCGGCCGCCGATATCGGCGCGCTCATGCTCGAGCTGGCAGGGCTCTCCTTCCTTGGCTTCGGCACACAGCCCCCTCAGCCTGAATGGGGCGCCATGATCAGCGAAGGCCGCCAGCACCTGCAAACCGCTCCCTGGCTCATGATTTTCCCCGGCCTGGCTATTTTCTGCTCCGTCGTCATCTTCAACCTGTGGGGCGACGCCCTCCGCGACGTACTGGATCCGCGGGACGACCAGACCGATTAAGAAAGGACTCTCCCATGAACACCTATTCCAAGCTCCTCATTTCCTCCCTGCTGGCCGGCATGACCGCGGTTGGTCTTTCCGGCTGCGGCAGCGACAGCAGCGCCCCTTCGGACACGCTCCGCGTGGGCATCACCAATTTTGCAGACAGCCTCGAGCCGACGGAAAACTATTTCGGCTGGATGATCATGCGCTACGGCATCGGCGAAACCCTCATCCGCTTCGACGACCACATGGTGCCCCAGCCCTGGCTGGCTGACAGCTGGTCCATCAGCGACGACCACCTCTCCTGGACGTTCCATATCAATCCGAACGCGAAATTTTCCAATGGAAATCCCGTCACCGCAGAGGCCGTCAAATCCTCCATCGAAAGAGTCTTTGAAAAATCCGACCGGGCGACCACCTTCTTCACCTACGACAGCATCACCGCCGACGGCCAGACGCTCACCATTCACACCACCTCGCCGGTACCCACCCTTCCGGGCATGCTCGGCGATCCCCTCTTCGTCATCATCGACACATCCGTAACGGACCGGGACTATCGGAGCATGGGCCCCATTGCCACCGGCCCCTATGTGGTCAAATCCTTTAACCGTTCCAACTGCTCCCTCGAGGCCAACCCCAATTACTGGGATGGGGACGTCCCCTTCCAGCATCTGGAGGTGCCGTCCATCGACGATCCCAATACGCGGGCCATGTCTCTCCAGTCCGGCGAGACGGACATGATCGTCAACGTGGCCTCCGGGGATCTCCCCCTCTTTGAGGACACGTCGAAGTACACCATTTCCCAGATTTCCTCCCTCCGGAGCGTGCTGGCCCGGCTCAACGTCGCCCCCGGCCGTCCGATGAACGATCCCCGCGTCCGCGCCGCCCTGATTTCCGCCACCGACCGGAAAACCTACTGCGACACGCTGCTCCGGGACACCTTCATCCCCGGCGGCCCGGCCATTCCGCCGTCCCTGGATTACGGCTTCGACCAGCTCGTCGATCCGAATACCTACAACCCCGACCGGGCCAACCAGCTCCTCGACGAGGCGGGCTGGAAGGACACGGACGGCGACGGCATCCGCGAAAAAGACGGACAAAAGCTGGAAATGACCTTTGTGTACTACACCAGCCGGGAGGAGCTGCCGGTCTTCGCCGAAGCCACCCAGGCCGACGCCCGCAAGGTGGGCATCGACATCAAGCTCCAGTCCGTGGACTACAATGTGCTTGACGGCATGTCCAAGCGGGGCGAATACGATCTCATCATTTCCAACATCATCACCGCCAATACGGGGGATCCGGAGGTCTACATGAACTGGTACTGGAAGACCAATGTGAACGGCAGCAACCCCCAGAACGGGGCCGGCTACAGCAATCCCCAGTACGACGCGCTCTCCGATGCGCTCGCCGTGGAATTTGACCCGGCCAGACGGCGCGACCTCATCATTCAGATGCAGCAGATCCTTCTGGACGATGGCGCCACGCTCATCTTCGGCTATCCGAAGACCAACATGGTCTCCAGCACACGCATCACCGGTGCGGCCATCACGCCCGTCGATTACTACTGGATCAACCACAACATCAAGCTGGCCAATCTCTGATGCACCTCCCGCAGTCGGCGCCGCATCGCCGCCGGCTGCTTTACCTGTCATAAGGAGGCTTCCATGCTTCTTGAAGTGAACGACCTGGGCATCGCCTATGAAAAGCGCCCCCCCATCGTGCGGCACGTCACCTTTTCCCTCGACGCGGGAGAAGTGCTCGCCATCGTGGGCGAATCCGGCTCCGGCAAAACCACGATCATCCGATCCATCCAGCATATTCTCCCCGGAGGCGGCCGCATCGCCGAAGGCACCGTCCTCTTTGAAGGGGAAGACACGCAGAAGCAGTCCCCGGCCAAACACCGCGCCCTCTGCGGTCGAACCATCGCCATGATATTCCAGGACAGCGGCGCCATGATGAATCCCATCCGCACCATCGAAAGCCAGTTCCGGAGCTACCTGAAAATCCACGGCATCACCGATACCAAGGAAGCCCATGACCTCATGGTCTCCATGCTCACCATGGTGCGCCTCTATGACGCGGAGCGGGTCCTCCAAAGCTACCCCTTCGAGCTCTCCGGCGGCATGCGCCAGCGCGTGGGCATCGCCATGGCCATGGCCCTCCGCCCCAAGCTCCTGCTCGCCGATGAACCCACCTCGGCCCTCGACGTGACCACCCAGGCACAGATCGTGAAAGAAATGATGGATGCGGCCCGTTCCATGAACACGGCCATCATCATCGTGACCCACAACCTGGGCGTGGCCGCCTACATGGCCGACCGCATCCTCGTCATGAAAGACGGGCAGCCCGTGGAATACGGCCCGGCGGAGCAGGTGCTGCACCATCCGCAGACGGATTACACCCGCATGCTCCTCGCCGCCGTACCGAAGATGGGAGGCGCTGCATGAACGAAGAAATCCTGCGCGTGGAAGGACTCACCAAGGTCTTTCCCGTAGGCGATGGCAAAACGCTCACCGCCTGTGATCACATTTCCTTTTCCATTCACCGGGGCGAAACCTTCGGCATCGTGGGCGAATCCGGCTCCGGCAAAAGCACGGTGGCGCGCATGCTCACCCGGCTGGAAAACCCTACAGAAGGGCATATATACTTCCATGACAAGGATATGACCCACCTCGCCGGAGAGCCGCTCCGCCAGCACCGGCGGCACGTGCAGATGGTCTTTCAGGATCCGGGTACCGCCCTCAATCCGAAAATGCGGGTGCGGGACATCATCTGCGAGCCCCTCCTCAATTTCGGCCTCATCCGCGCCACGGAAGTGGACGCGAAAGCAAAGGAGCTGCTCCACATGGTGGAGCTCCCGGAGGATTTCGCCGGGCGCTACCCCCACAACATGAGCGGCGGCCAGCGCCAGCGCGTAGCCATCGCCCGGGCCATCGCCCTCAACCCGGAGCTCATCATCCTCGACGAGGCCACCTCGGCCCTCGACGTGTCCGTGCAGGCCCGCATCATCGAGCTCCTTGACCGGCTCCAGCAGGAAAAAAACATGGCCTACCTCTTCATCTGCCACGACCTCTTCCTGGCAGACACCTTCTGCGACAACATCCTCGTCATGCAGCACGGCCGGGAAGTGGAAAAAATCCAGAGCCTCAGCGAAGCCCGCTCCGCCTACGCAAAAAAACTCATCGCCTCAGTCTTCTCCGTCGAGGAAGGAAAGAACAAAGTCCTCCCGCCGGAGCTGTTTGAATAAATTCTAAAAAAGCATCCCGTAAGGGATGCTTTTTTACTGCTATTTCTTCATTGTAGAACCGGTCGAATCAAGGGAACCCTCTCCATACGAAGTCGGTTCTTCCGCAGCCTTTTGCTCTGGCTGGTTTTGGATGGATTCGGTGTAATGGGCCGTTTCCTCGGCAGGAATCGTCTCTGTAAAGAACGAGCCGCCAATCCCGAAGAACCTGTCAAAGAAGGCTTTC
>CAZPLS010000039.1:0-14086 GCA_964587685.1 uncultured Dialister sp. | reverse complement strand
ACGCAGCTCACGATGAGGATGACCTGGTTGGTTACGTTGGAGAAGCCTGCGCCGAAGGTGTTCCAGAGGAATAAGAGAGCCGCTGCTGCGGCGGGGCCGCCGAGGAGGCGGAGAGCGCAGCCGGCCCAGGCGTTTTTGTCGCCGAAGGAAATGCGGCTTCGGTGAATCTGCATGCCCAGGGCCATCATGACGATGGCGACCATGGCGTTGGCGCATTGCTGGAAGAGGGGCCATATGGGGGTCCAGGTCATGTCGAAGTCTATGGCGCGCACGAGGAAGGCTGCGATGGGGGTGTACATGACGGGGGTGTGGAAAATGAAACGCACTGTGTCTGCCGGGGCCAGACGGCCTTTGCCGGCCTGGTAGAGGCCGATGGTGTTGAGGAAGAGGTTCATCTGTACCAGCGCCATGGTGGCCACCGCGAGGGCTTCTGCGAGGTAGGGGGCATTGCTGTCATTGCCGTAGGGGGCGTTGGTGTACACCAGGGCAATGAGGGCGATGCCGATGTTGCCTACGTTGGAGAACATGGTGCCGTTTTTGAAGGCTTCTGTCTTGCTCGGGGAAAAATGACGCAGATGGCTGACCGCGATGCCTGCCATAGCGAGGACGGCCATTTCCACGGTGCAGAAGATGAACACGTTGAGGAGGTTCATGTCCAGCTTGGCGTGGTAAATGTTGTAGAACACGAAGAAGGGCAGGACGATGTAGAAGGTGAGCTTGGTGAGGGATGGCACATCCAGGTGGTAGCGCCGATCCATGAAGTAGCCGATGAAGACGAAGAGGGTGAGGGGCAGGATGTTGTCGGTGATGATGCTGAGAAATGCCATGGTATCCTCCTTACAGTCCCGTCGGATAGAGCAGGCGCGCCGCGTAGATGACGGCGGTCAGGGTGATGATGGATAAAAAGGTGGAGAAGACCACCGCCTGGGCGGCGAACCAGGAATGGTTTTTCGCCTCCGCTGCGTACATGACGGTGGTGAAGCTCGGCGGGATGGCGGCGGTGATGAGGAAGACCTGCGCTTCCACGGGGGAGAAGCATCCTGCTATTTCTATGATGATCCAGGCGATGAGCGGCGCGGCGAAGAGCTTCTGCACCGCCGCGGCGAGTATGGCCGGGCTGGGCTGGTGGAGGCGGGCGCGGCGCATGTGGGCGCCCACGGCGATGGAAATCATGACGATGAATGCCCCGGAAAAATGGTGCAGTACCGGCCAGAGGGGGGTGTGCTCCAGAGAAAGCCCCGTATACTGAATGAAAAGTCCCGCGAGCACGGCGTAGAGCGCGGGCAGACGGAGGGCATAGGCCAGGAGCTGGCGGGCGGATACCTTGGCCGCGTGAATCTGGCAGGCGCCGAAGAGGTTGACCGCAATGTTCATAAGGATGAGAAGGAGGATGACGCTTCCCCGGGCCTCATCAAGCCATGGCGTTTCCCCGTCCACCAGGTAGGGCACGTGGCTGAAAATGAAGACGATGAGCACCGCACCCGTATTGCCCGCATTGGAATAGGTGGACACGGCCTGGTACACCGCCAGGCGCGGCCCCCGGATGCCGAGGAAGGCGGCTGCAGCGCGGGACAGAAGCCAGAGGGCGGCGATGAGTACCACGAAGGCGGGGAGCAGGAAGAGGGTGGACCAGTCCGGCTGGTACTGCACCATGCTGTACAGAATGAAGCAGGGCAGGATGACCGTGAGGATAATTTTGTTGTAGGTGTACAGGTCCAGTTTGAAATGGGAATCCAGGACGTATCCTACTCCGATGAAGAGGAGCAGAGGCAGAATGTTGTAGGAGAGAATTTGGATGATATCCATGGGAAGTTCCTTTCTGCCGCACCGGGAGAGCGCTCAGGGTGCGCTATGTAAATGGGATGCTTACATTATACGTATATAGTTTCAAAAGTGTAAAGGCACTCATTATGATTGTAGGGAATGGCGGTGCACCTGGAATGCGTCCTTTCTATGGCAAATCAGGCAAATTCCCGCCCTTCCATTGACAAGGAGGGAAGGGGGCGGGTACAATATAGCAATACATGGAAGGGTGTCCGAGCGGTTTAAGGAGGCGGTCTTGAAAACCGTTAGCCTCGTGAGGGGCTCATGGGTTCGAATCCCATCCCTTCCGCCAGCAGGCGCCGCAGGTGCGGCGTCTTTTTCTATGCAGCCGGTAAATCCATTCATTTCATTGACGGCAAATGGAGCAGCACATATAATACATATGATTGACCAGTGGAACGGAATGAGCGATGCATGACATGAATTTTGAGATCTTTTCATCCATACTGAAGCAGGGACAAATCCGACTGAATGAACCGATGGCCAGGCATACCACCTTTGGCATCGGCGGACCGGCGGATTGTTTTCTTATGCCTGAAAGCAGGGAAGAAATGTGCCGGGTATGCGAGCTCATCCATGCGGAGGGGCTGCCTGTCTTTATCATCGGCGGCGGGGCGAACCTCCTCGTGCGGGATGGAGGCATCCGGGGCGTGGTGATTTCCACGGCGCGCATGCAGTCCTTCCGCCGCGAGGGAGACTCCATTGTGGCTGACGCGGGGGTGCCCACAGCACGGGCGGCGCAGTTTGCCCTGAATGAGGGGCTGGCAGGGATGGAGTTTGCCAGCGGCATTCCGGGAACCCTGGGGGGCGCGGCGTTCATGAATGCAGGCGCCTTCGGCGGGGAAATGGCGAAGATTGTGTCGGTGGCGGTGACTTGCGGTGCGGACGGTACCATTCACCGCTATGACCGCAGCGACATGGATTATGCCTATCGGCACAGTCCCTTTATGGACCATCCGCAGGAGGTGCTTCTCGAGCTCACTCTGTCGCTGGTTCCGGGGGACCGGGAGGCCATCCGCCGCCGCATGGAGGACATCAACCGACAGCGCCACGAAAAGCAGCCCGTGGACGCGCGGAGCGCGGGGAGCACGTTCAAGAGGCCTAATGGTTACATTGCAGCGGCCCTCATAGACCAGCTCGGACTGAAGGGGCTTTCCCTGGGCGGCGCGGCGGTGAGCGACAAGCATGCAGGCTTTCTCATCAATAAGGGCGGCGCCACCTGTGCGGATATGCTGGCGCTGATTGAAGACATTCAAGCCCGGGTGAAGGCGCGCTTCGGCGTGGACCTTGAGCCGGAAGTACAGATTGTGGGAGAGGACTGAAGGACATGCGCGTGTTGATTACAGGCGGTGCGGGATATATTGGGAGCCACTGTGTGCGCTGCTTCCAGGAGAAGGGCGCGGATGTGACCGTGCTGGATGATTTGTCTGAGGGTCATCGGGAAGCGGTGAGCGGCTGCCCCCTCGTGGAAGGGAACTGCGGCGACCCGGTGCTGCTGGATTCGCTCTTTTCGGAGACGGCCTTTGACGCGGTGGTCCATTTTGCGGCGTTTACCTCGGTGGGCGAATCGGTGGCCAATCCGCGGAAGTATTTTAAGAACAATGTGGAGCATATGCTGACACTCATGAACGCGGCGGTGGATCACAAGGTGGGGTACTTTGTTTTTTCCTCGTCGGCGGCGGTATTCGGTGAGCCGGAGAAGATTCCCATCGGGGATGACCATGTGCAGCGCCCCATCAATCCCTACGGCGAGACGAAGATGATCGGGGAGCGCATGCTTGCTGATTACGAAAGGGCCTACGGCCTCCATTCGTGCAGCTTTCGCTACTTCAATGCGGCGGGCGACGCGGCGGACGGCACCATCGGCGAGTCCCATCATCCGGAAACGCATCTCATCCCCCTGGTCATCCAGGCGGCGCTGGGCCGGCGCCCGCCTCTGACGGTGTTCGGCACCGATTACGACACCCGCGACGGGAGCTGTATCCGCGACTACGTCCATGTGGAGGATTTGGCGGCGGCGCACTACCTGGGGCTCCAATACATCATGGAGCACAATACGTCCGAGCAGTTCAATCTGGGGAGCGAGACGGGCTTCACCGTGCTGGAAATCATCCGTGCCTTTGAAGAGCTCACGGGCATTCCCGTGCCCCATACGCTGGGAGAACGGCGCCCGGGGGATCCGGCGGTGCTTGTGGCAGGGAGCGAAAAAGCGCGGAAACTCCTCGGCTGGGACCCCGTGAAGAGCCGGCTGGAAACCATTCTGACCGATGCCTGGCACTGGGAGCTGAAACGAGCCTATTAAAGGGGAAGCACCGCGGGGGCGGTGCTTTTTGGCAGGAGAAAACTAAGGAAAAAAGGAGCGATTCCCATGGAAGTTATTGCCTTCGTTGGCCCGGCGGGGTCGGGCAAGAGCGACCGCGCGCTGGTGGTGGCCTATGAAAATCAATGCAGCTGCATCATTGACGACGGGATTCTCATTTACCATAACCGCATTGTGGCGGGCTGTTCGGCCAAAAAGGAGGCCAACCGCATCGCTGCGGTGCGCCGCGCCATTTTTGATGACCCTGACCAGGCAAAGGACGTGGAGCGCCTGCTCAGGAATATCAGTCCCTCCCGTATCCTCATCCTGGGGACTTCCGTAAAAATGGTGAAGCTCATCACCTCCGCCCTCCACCTGCCGCTGCCGAAGAAGTACATTCACATCGAGGATGTGGCGAAGCCCGAGGAAATCCAGATGGCTCGTGAGGCGCGCAACAAGGAGGGAAAGCACGTCATTCCCGTACCCACCATGGAGCTGCGCCCCGAATTCAAGGGCTACCTGATCGATCCGCTGCGCACCTTCTTTAGCCGCGGCCGGAGCACGGAGCGGATGGAGAAGTCCGTAGTGCGCCCCGTATTCAGCTACTACGGCAAGCTCACCTTTGCCCGCCGGGTCATTGCAGACCTGGTGTACTACGCGCTCCGGGACATGCGGGATGAGATCCTGGTGCGGTCTGTGTCGAGCCGGAAAACGGATGGGCCCACGAACGGCATCATTCTGGATATGGACGTCCTCGTCCGCGGCGGGGATCCCCAGCGGGTGCGGGACACGGTGCACAAGGCTCGCCGGCTCGTGCAGAAGGAAGTCGAGTACACCACGGGCATGTTTGTGGAAAAGCTCCGCATGTCTGTTACCACCGGTGTAAAGAGCGATGCGGGAGCGGCGAGGCGCCGGTGAGCCTGCAATAAAAATGGAAATAATAAACAAAGAACACAGCAGGAATTCCGGCTGTGTTTTTTGCGGTTTTGGTACATAAAAAAGGCCCTGCAGGAGGTTTTCCTGCAGGGCGGATTTTGTGGAATCAGAAGAGCTCAAAGAGATTGGCAACGGGCTGGGCTGGGAGAACCACGTCGATGGCATGGGAGATGCCTGTGGGCTCCGGGGCAGTGAGGAAGAGCATCACGCCGCCCAGGACAGTGGCCGCCACCGCGATGATATTGGCTTTCCCCCGGCCGGACATCTGGTAGTAGCCGAAGAGGCGGATGGCCAGGGCGGAGAAGAAGGTGAGAACCAGACCGGAGAAGGAGAAGATGCCGAAGAGGGCGTTGGCGAGGACGAAGGAAAAGAAGAAGGCAGGCAGGACGATAAAGGGCATGTTCCAGGACAGCTTAGAAGGCGTGGAGCGGCGCATGTCATCAATCCAGTCGGCCATGTCAAATCCGAAGAGGCCTGCCGGAAGGAAGGAGGCGAGGATGACCGAGTCCCAGGAACCGGCCAGGCGGCGGCGGTTCTGGCCCACCCACCAGAAGAAGGCGCAGATGAGAAGGATGACGGTCCCCGCCACGCCGTAGTAGAAGTCCGACGGAATGAACTGCACCACAGCCAGGCCGGCAGCCATGATGAGGGCGGCACAGACGGCGCGGACGGCGATCTCCTTCGGCGCCATGCGACGTTCCTTCGGCATTTCCGTGTAGATGCGGTAAAAGAGCTCGGAAATGAAGAAGAGGAGGAACAGAGCCAGCGCGGCGAAGGGATAGAGGAAAAGCCCCAGTACGATGAGAATCAGGGGAAGAATCGCGCGGCGTCCCTTAAAAATGTGGAAGTTTTTGTAGCTGATGGGGTAGTGTTGGGTGTAAATGGTGAGGCGCATGAAGACGATGTAGGTCATCATGATGCCCACCGCTTCCAGGGGCTCTGCGCCGGCGTAGAGGAGCGCGCAGAGGATGAGCATGGTCATGTTTGCGCCGGTGAAGCGCGCCATGATGGTGCTGAAGAACCCGACGTTCAGAAAGATAATCAGAGAGTTAATGAGGTCCAAAAAATCCATCTCCTTATACGAATATATCGTTAACAGTATACCGGCAAAACACGGCGGGCGCAAGATAAAAAGAGCCTGAAAGGCCGGGGACAGCGCCGCCGCGGGGCGGTAAATTTTCCCTTTTTATTGTACGGGAATGGGGAAAACTGGTAAAATAAAGCGATGAAAACAAAATAAGGAGGGCCTATGGACAATTGCATTATCGTGGACTGCCAGCACGATTTCATAGACGGCACCCTGGCCTGCGAGGGCGGGCAGGAGGCGGTGCGCTACCTGGCAGCGTTTATCAATTCCCATGAAGTCGCTCCGTGCTACACGGCGGACTGGCATTCGCCCACGAACCATTCCTTCAGGGAAAATGGCGGCATCTGGCCGGTGCACTGCGTGGCGGGCACCCGCGGAGCGGAGCTGGCGGAGGCCTTCTACACCGATGTGATGGAGGAGGCCAGGCGTCCGGGGGCGAAGAATCTCTTTCGGAAGGGCAAATCCGACGAGGTGGAGGAGTATTCTGCCTTTGCCGGAACGAATGATGAGGGAGAAGTACTGGGCGACGTGGTGTCCGCCCATGTCTACGTAGGCGGCATTGCCTCGGAGTACTGCGTGCGGGAAACGGTGCTTGCCCTCCTTGCGGCGGGGCGCGAGGTGACGCTCCTCACGAAGGGACTCGCCTGGGTCTCGCGGGAGGACCACGAAAAGAATCTCGCCGACCTGAAGGAAAGGGGCGTTGCCTTCCTTGAAGAGTGACGGACCGACCGCGGCGGACCTGGGGGAATTCGGGTGCATCGCTGCGGTGTGCCGGGATCTGATTTACCGGCCGGAGCTGGTGCGCCTCGGCGCGGGCGATGACGGGGCGGTGTACCTGTCGCCTCCCGGCATGGACCAGGTCATTTCCACGGACACCATGGTGGAGGGCCTCCATTTTACCGCAGAGACCATGACGCCCTACGACGTGGGGTGGAAGCTCTGCACGGCCAATTTCAGCGACATGGCCGCCATGGGCGCCGAGCCGGCGCAGATGGTCATTTCCGCCTCCTTCCCGGGGGATCTCCCCGTGTCGTGGCTCGAGGGCTGCTATGAAGGGATTCGCGCTGCGTGCCGCCGGTTTCGGGTGAACCTTCTCGGCGGAGACATGACGGGCTCTCCGAAGGGGGTGGTGCTCACCGGCACGGTGGTGGGCTTTGTTCCTGCGGGGACGGCCGTTCCCCGGAGCGGGGCGCAGCCCGGAGACCTGTTGGCCCTCACCGGCACGGTGGGGGATTCCGCAGCGGGTCTGGCGGCCCAGCTCCGCGGCCGGGGCGGAGAATTTCCTGCCCTCACCGCCCGGCACCGCCGGCCTCTGCCCCACGTGGAGGCGGGGCGCATCCTTCGGGAAGCGGGGGTGCATGCCCTCGACGACATAACGGATGGGCTGGCCAGCGAGGCCGATGAGGTGGCGAAGGCGAGCGGCATGGATCTCATCATTGACGCAGAAAAAGTGCCCCTCTCGGAGGAGGTCATCCGGGCGGGGGCGGCCTTTGGCGTGCCTCCCCTTCGCTGGGCCCTTACCGGCGGGGAGGATTACGCCCTCCTGGCGGCGGGGGCGGAAGAGGTATTCCGCCGGGCGGCGGAGAAACTGCCTCTCTGGATCATCGGGGAGGTATCCGGCCCGGGCGGGCAGGTGTATTTGAAGGAGGGGGAAAGCCTGCGCCCCCTGTCCCGGTCAGGGTATGATCATTTCAGCCATTCCCAGGGGTGAATGGAAATAATACGGAAGAGCAGGGCTTCACAAGAAAGGATGGTGCGCCATGTATACGCTGGTAGTGATCAGACATGGAGAAAGTGAATGGAATCAGAAAAATCTTTTCTGCGGGTGGACCGATGTGGATCTCACGGAAAAGGGCTTCGAAGAGGCCAGGTCGGCGGGCGAGCTTCTGAAAGAAGGTGACTACGGATTTGATCTGTGCTACACTTCGGTGCTGAAGCGGGCCATTCACACGGCGTATACCGTGTTGGATACCATGGACCTGGCGTGGATTCCTGTTATTAAAGACTACCATTTGAACGAGCGCCATTATGGGGCGCTGCAGGGGCTCAATAAGAGCGAGACCTCCGCGAAGTACGGGGCGGATCAGGTGCAGCTCTGGCGGCGGAGCTACGATGTGCAGCCCCCGGCGCTGGCGGCGGAGGATCCGAGAAATCCCGCGTTTCTTCCCCCCTACCAGGCGGCGGTGGCCGCAGGGGAGGCCCTTCCTCTCACGGAATGCCTGAAGGATACGGTGGCTCGGGTGGCGCCTTATTTTGAAGAGGTCATCAAGCCGCAGATTCTGGCGGGGAAGCGGGTGCTCATCGCGGCGCACGGCAATTCCATCCGCGCCCTCATCAAGTACATGGAGGGCATCTCCAGCGAGGAAATCGCCGGGATGAATGTGCCCACGGGGGTGCCGCGGGTGTACCATTTGAATGAGGATTTTACCGTCCATGACGTGGCGTACCTGGGCGACCAGGAGGCGATCCGGGCGAAGATCGAAGCGGTGAAGCAGCAGGCTGCGGTGAAATCATGACCCGGTCTGTGACGGTGCTCTCCCGCAGCGCGGAGGAGACGGCGGCCCTGGGCCGCTTTGCGGGGCGGCACGCCCCGGAGGGGCTGTTCCTCGCTCTCACGGGCGACCTCGGCGCGGGGAAGACCTGCTTCGTTCAGGGCCTGGCGGAGGGCCTTGGCGTGGAGGGGGTCATCACCAGCCCCACCTTTACCATTATGAATTATTACGAGGGGCAGCCCGCGCTGAAGCATTTTGATTTTTACCGCCTCCGCCAGGTCGGGGAGCTCTATGACATCGGCTGGGACGAGTACGGCGCAGGGGGCGTGGTGGTCGCTGAATGGGCGGAGCTCTTTCCCGAGGTCATCCCGCCGGAGGCGGTGACGCTCACCTTTTCCGCCCTGACCGAGGGGGAGCGGCGCATCGTGTTGTCCTGGACAGAGGCGGCCCCGGCCTCATTTGTAAAGGAGATGGAAGACTATGCTCTTGGCCATTGACACGTCATCCCTCGTGCTGTCCTGCGCGGTCGCCGAAGAGGGGCGGCTTGCGGCGGAGTGGACGGTGCAGCGGCGGCTCACCCATTCGGAGCAGCTCATTCCCCATATGGACGCGCTCCTGAAGGAGGCGGGCATCGCCAAATCAGATATTACAGCGGTGGCCTGCGCCGTCGGGCCGGGGAGCTTCACCGGGCTGCGCATCGGGCTGGCCACAGCGAAAACGGTGGCCCGCCTCTGGGATGTGCCGCTCATTGCGGTGGATACCCTCGAGGGACTGGCGTGGAATATGGCGGGAGCGGAGGCGTTCATTCTCCCCCTGGAGGACGCCCAGCGGGGGAATGTGTACGCTGCGCTCTACGGCGCTTTTGGCGTGATGTGGCTGGAGGCGCCGGCCCGGGCGGCTCCCATCGATGAGGTCATCCGGGCGGCAGCGGCTCACGGCGGCCCGATCATCGCCGTGGGCGAGGGGGCGGATATGTACGCGGACAAGCTCACCGCGGCGGGCATCCGCCTGGCTCCTCCGCAGAACCGGTGCTGCCGGGCGGGGAGCATCGCCGCGGCGGCGTGGGCGAAGTGGCGCCGGGGAGAGACCGCCGATCCTATGACGTTGGTGCCCAATTATATACGGAGAAGCGAGGCAGAGGTGCTGTGGGAACAGAGACATCCGGAGGCGAAGTGATCGTCCGCCGGGCGTCAGCCTCTGACGGGGCGGCGGTGTATGCCATCGGGAAACGCTGCTTTTCCGATGCCTGGCTGGAGGAAACGGTGGTCCGCGACATGACCCTTCCGCACAGCCTCTATTTTGTGGCGGAGCAGGACGGCCGGCCCGTGGGCTACGCCTGCTACTGGTTTGTGGCCGACGAGGCGCAGCTGGTCAATATCGGCGTTATGCCGGAGGCAAGGCGCAGGGGCATCGCTTCACGCCTTGTGGAGGCGGGAATTTCGGCGGCGCGGCACCGGGGGATGGTGACCATGTTCCTGGAGGTGCGCATGTCCAATGTGTCCGCCCAGGCGCTGTACCGCCGGTACGGCTTTGCCGTCATCTCCCTGCGCAGGGGCGTGTATGAACAGCCCCGGGAGGACGGGTACATTATGGCCCGGTCGTTGGTAAGGAATGAGGATGGGAATGAAAATACTGGCTTTTGAATCGAGCTGCGACGAAACGTCCTGCGCGGTGGTGGAGGACGGCCGCCGCATTCTGTCGGACGTCATCTCTTCGCAGGTGCCGGTGCACAGAAAATTCGGCGGGGTCGTGCCGGAAATTGCGTCCCGCCGGCACATAGAGGACGTGCTCCCCGTGGCGGAAGAGGCCCTCTCCCAGGCGGGCTGCACCTGGCGGGACATGGATGCCTTTGCGGTCACCCAGGGACCGGGGCTCGTGGGGGCCCTTCTCGTGGGCGTGGCCGCGGCCAAGTCGGCAGCGTGGGCCCTGGATCGCCCGCTCATCGCGGTGAATCACATGGAGGGGCACATTTTTGCCAACCTCCTCCAGTACCCTGACCTGGAGCCGCCCTTCCTCGCTCTCGTCGTATCAGGGGGCCACACCATGATCGCTGTGGTGCGGGACTACAATACCTTTGAGCTCCTCGGCCAGACCCGGGACGATGCGGCAGGAGAAGCGTTCGATAAAATCGCCCGCGTCATGGGATACCCCTATCCGGGAGGCCCCCATATTGACCGCCTGGCGAAGGAGGGCAACCCTGAGGCCATTCCCTTTCCCCAGGCCATGGGGAAGGATCACAGCTTTGATTTTTCCTTCAGCGGCCTCAAGTCGGCGGTGATTAACTATCTCCACACAGCGGAGATGAAGAAGCAGACCGTGTCAAAGGAGGACGTGGCGGCATCCTTCCAGAAGACCGTGGTGGACGTGCTCGTGGCGAAAACGATGGCGGCAGCGGAAAAGACGGGCCTTACCACCATTGCGCTGGCCGGCGGGGTGGCTGCCAACAGCGGCCTCCGGGCGGCCCTGGAGGAGGCTTGCGCAGCCCGGTCTCTTCGCCTCTGCCGGCCGGACCCGATTCTCTGCACGGACAACGGCGCCATGATTGGCTGCCGGGCCTACTACATGGCGATGGCCGGTGATTACGCTCCCATGACGCTCAATGCGGATCCCCGGCTGCCCTTTCTGGCGGACCAGGTGAAGTGATGGACGGCGGGCAGATTTACTCCCTCGCGCGGGAGGAAACAAATCTTACGGAAGTGCAGATGCGCATCCTGGAAAACATGCAGGAGGCCATGCAGTTTGCGGCGGACGTATCCCGGGAACAAATCGTGATCATGACCCGGGGAAAGAATCCGGATATGGCAGTCGTACTCTGCGTGGTGAGCCCGTCCTTCGCGGGAAGTCCGACGTACTACCAGGCAGGGGACGTGTGCTTCATGGACGAGGCGGCCCTGGCGGAAAGCGTCCTTCTCACAGGGAAGAAGGTGGTGGGCCGCAAGGAGCTGGAAATCGGCCGGCAGGTGGCGGTGACAGCCTACCCCGTGGCGGACAATGCAGGGGTGGTTTTCGCCGTGGCGGGGTTCATTTCCAACACCACCCGCCAGCACCAGGTGCTCCTTGATACGGCTTACCTGGCGCTCCTTCTGCCGCTGGCCAACGAACCCTATCGCCTGCCCGGCTTTCAGGACGGACTCATTGTGCTTGACTCGGTGGGGCGCATCCTCTATGCCAACGATATGGCGGCGGGCCTTTGCTTCGTCCTGGACAAGGAGGCGGCGGAGCCGAGAAAGCTCGTGGGCCGGGCGATGATTCGGCTCCCTCTCGTGGAAAAAATCATGGCCACGGGACGGCCCCAGTATGGGGAGGAGCAGGCAGGAGAACTCACCCTCACCGCCTGGGGACTGCCCCTTCTCATGCAGGGACGGGTGCAGCGCACGGTGCTTATTTTTACAGATGTCACCGCCATCCGGGAAAAGGAGCGGCAGATTCTGGTAAAAAATTCCGTCATCAAGGAAATTCATCACCGGGTGAAGAACAACCTCAATACCATTGCGGGGATTCTGCGCATGCAGGCCCGCCGCGCGGAGAAGGAGGAGACCAGAGAGGCGCTGCACCGGGCGGTGGACCGCATCCTGGGCATTTCCCAGATCCACGACATCCTCGCCCGGCAGAGCGGGGAAAACGTGGAATGGCGCCAGCTTCTGGGGCGGCTGGTGAAGCTGTCCCTGGACAGCCTCACCACGGGGTCTGCGGTGAAGGTGGTTTTTGAAAATGACGGCGAGCCCCTGATTGTGGGCTCCGAGTCAGCGGTGAACCTGGCCATCGCGGTGAATGAGCTCATTCACAACGCGCTGGACCACGGCTTTGAGTCCCTGCCGGAGGGTCAGATTACCATCACGGAGGAGATGGCGGAGGGACAGTTCCACCTGTGCGTGCGGAACACGGGCCACCTCCTGCCGGAGGGATTCGGTACGAAGGGATTCGACCTGGGCCTGCAGATCGTGCGGACCTTGGCGGAAATTGAGCTCAGGGGAAAATTTCAGATTGGCAATGAAGACGGCCAGGTGGCCGCTCACATATGGTGTCCGAAGGAAAGTCTGGAGGTGATGGAATGAAACAGAAGTACCGCATCGTCATAGCCGATGATGAAGCGCTCACCGCCATGGACCTCAGAGAAATGCTGGAGGAAGAGGGCCATGAGGTGGTCGGCATCGGGACTGACGGAGTGGAGGCGCTGGAGCTGACAAAGAAATACCAGCCTGACCTCGTCATTCTGGACGTGAAAATGCCCCGCCTCGACGGCATCCAGGCCGCGCAGATGATTTCACACAACAACTGGGCTCCGGTGGTGCTCCTCACCGCCTTTGGTGACGAGGAGGTCATCGAGCGGGCGAAAAAATCCTTTGTCTTCGGCTACGTCATGAAGCCCGTCAATGAAAAGGTGCTCTTCCCCACCATTGAAATTGCGGTGGGACAGTTTGAGCATCGGAAGGAAATGCTTACCCACGTGCACGACGTGGAGCAGGAGCTTGCCGCCAGAAAAATCGTGGACCGCGCCAAGGGGCTCCTCATGAGCTACTACCAGATTTCCGAGGAAGAAGCACACCGGCGCATGCAGCTCACCAGCATGAAGCGGGGGATTCCCGTGGCAGAGGTGGCCCAGAAGATTATAAAAGAAATCATGGCGAGGAAGAACCGGGAAGGCCGGTAAGCTGGCAGGCAGGATAAATTAACGGCACGTATAGACAAACGCCATTTCCGGTGGTATAATCTGTAAGCGTAGTAGGACGGACACCGACCGCGAAACAAAAGCTTGACAGAGGGCGTCACCTCTTGTATAATATGTTTCGTCACTTATCCGCTGGCATAGCTCAGTTGGTAGAGCAGCTGATTTGTAATCAGCAGGTCGTAGGTTCGAGTCCTATTGCCAGCTCCAAATGTGGACGGATTCCCGAGTGGTTAAAGGGAGCAGACTGTAAATCTGCCGCCGATGGCTTCGTAGGTTCGAATCCTACTCCGTCCACCAGCATCGCGGGGTGGAGCAGTTGGTAGCTCGTCGGGCTCATAACCCGAAGGCCGCAGGTTCAAGTCCTGCCCCCGCAACCATGATTTTCACTATATTTTGATAGATGCTGATATAGCTCAGTCGGTAGAGCGTATCCTTGGTAAGGATAAGGTCACCAGTTCAATCCTGGTTATCAGCTCCATGGCGGCTTAGCTCAGTTGGCTAGAGCAAGCGGTTCATACCCGCTGTGTCCGGAGTTCAAATCTCTGAGCCGCCACCAAAAATCAAGCCCGAAAGGGCTTTTTTTGTGCCTTTTTTCGGGGGCCTTCCTTTCTTGTAATGCCTTGACTTCCTATGTATAATAATGGGAGCAGATTGTTTTTGCACAAATGGAGGAATTGAAATGGCAAAAGCACATTATGAAAGAACGAAACCGCATGTAAACATTGGCACCATCGGCCACGTTGACCACGGCAAAACCACCCTGACCGCGGCCATCACCA
>CAZPLS010000038.1:0-14311 GCA_964587685.1 uncultured Dialister sp. | reverse complement strand
TTTTTGACCCTGTGGAGGATCTGTTTCATATCGTTTTTTGACAAGTTTATTATATCACATGATTCAAGCAAAACAAACAAGTTCCGCGAAATTATCACACGAAATTTGAGAGGATTGCTGTTTTCTCTTCTCAGGGGATGTAGTTGTAGTCCTCTTTGAGGGTGTGGAGGGCACCTTTGTCGCCCCGGAGGGCGGCGCGGATGAGCCAGGTCATGGCTTGTTTTTCGTCGGGTTCCACTCCTTCTCCTTTTTCGTAGGCGTAGCCCAGGCGGGCCATGGCGAAGGGTTCGCCTGCTTCGGCGGCGTCGCGGTAGCAGGCTACGGCTTTTTCTATGTCTGCTGCCGTTCCTATGCCTGCTTCCCAGCAGAGGCCGAGGGAGGCCCGGGCGCGGGGGATGTTGTGCCGGTCGGCCCGGAGGAAGCACTGGAAGGCTTTTTCTCCGTGTCCGGGGCGGCGATCCTGGCCGCGGTAGGTTTCGCCCAGCACGAGGAAGGCTTCCGGATTGCCCAGGGCTTCTGCTTCCTCTGTCATGGCGAAGGCTTTTTCGTCGTTTTGCTCCCCTGCCGCGCCGGTGACGTATTCGGTGGCGGCTACGGTGAGGAAGGTGCGGAGGGTTTGGCGCCCGTCCTCCGGCGCTATGGATGCCCCTTTTCGTATCCACCGCTCTGCCTCGCCCAGGTCTTTCGGGACGGATGTGCCCTGTGCGTAGAAGAGGCCGGTCATGAGCATGGCCTCACCCCAGCCGCGCCGGGCTGCCAGGAGGTAGTATTGGAAGGCTTTGGCGGCGTTGACCCGCCCGAGGGCCCCTTCGTCGTACATGCGTCCCAGCAGGGCGGCCGCTTCGGCGCTTCCTGCGTCGGAGGCTTTTTCCAGATGTTTCCGGGCCTTGCGCACGTTGGGCCGGCCGCCGGCGATGCCCCGGAGGTAGAGCTTTCCCAGATAGAGGGAGGCGTCGCTGTCTCCGTGGGCGGCGCTGATTTCGTAGCAGCTTGCCGCCTTTTCCTCGTCCCTTGTCACGCCGTCGCCGGTTTCCCAGCGGTGGGCGATAACGCAGATTTCTCCGGCGGCTTCCCGCGCGCCCAGGTTGGCCGCCTTGCAGAAATACGCCACGGCGTCGTCCCATCGTTCCAGCTGGGCGCAGTCCTGTCCCATGGCATAGTAGTATTCAAGCATGCGGTCGGAAGGCATCGCCGTCCTCCTTTTCCTCAATCAGGGCGTGTACAAAAATCAGCGGAATTCCTTCAGAAGGTTCTCGAAAAGCTCCGCAGAGGGCTTTTCCACATGGTCCACCAGGCAGCGGTCGCTCGACGGCGTGATTTCATCGAAGGCGGCTGCGCCCTTTTCTTCGTAGATGACGCCAGTGACGAGGCTGTCCGTCTCAGCGAGGATCCGGAAGGCGGAGCTCATATTGCTCGGATCGTATTCGGGCTCCACGTCCTCCACTTTCCGGAGGTGGCTCTGGTACCAGTCAGCGGTGTTGAATTTGTTGAAGGACACGCAGGGTGTGAAGATGTTCACGTAGGAGAAGCCTTTGTGGTCGATGGCTTTTTCGATGATGTCCATCATCTGTTTGCCGTCGATGGCGTAGGTCTGCGCCACGAAGGTGCAGCCTGAGGCGATGGCCATGCCGAGCGTATTCAGGGGCGTTTCCGGGTTGCCGTCCGGGGTGGTCTTGGTGACGAAGCCCTTGCTCGACGCGGGGCTGGTCTGTCCCTTGGTGAGGCCGTAGACCTGGTTGTCGAAGACGAGGTAGGTAATGTCCATGTTGCGCTTCATGGCGTGTATCATGTGGCCCAGGCCGATGGCATAGGAGTCGCCGTCGCCGGAGCAAACGAGCACGTGCATGTCTTTGTTGGCGCACTTGATGCCCTGGGCGAAGGGCAGGGACCGTCCGTGGGTGGTGTGTGCGCCGTAGCAGTAGTGGTAGCCTCCGATGCGGGAGGAGCAGCCGATGCCGGAAATGAGTGCGATGTCTTCAAAGGGCCAGCCCTTCTTTGCGCAGATGGCAGCGATGGCATTCTGGATGCCGAAGTCGCCGCAGCCGGGGCACCAGTTGGGAATGATTTTGTTTTTATAGTCTCTCGGTGACGCCATGATTACAGGACCTCCTTTGCTTTCGCTGCGATGGTGGATGCCACGAAGGGTGTGCCGTCATACTGAAGCAGGGACTGCAGCTTGTCGTGGCAGCTGAAGTTGATGGCAAAGAGCTCCCGCAGCTGGGCGGTGAGATTTTCTTCCACGATGAGGACCTGTTTGGCCCCTTCCACGTAAGGACGGAGCTCTTCTGTGGGGAATGGGGAGAGGAGGCGCAGGTGGAGATGGTTGATTTTCTTTCCCGTGTCCGCCAGCATGCCTATAGCTTCGTCAATGGCGCCGCCCACGGAGGTGATGCCCACGATGAGGAGGTCCGATTCGGTGTCCTCGGAGGTGACGAAGAAGGGCTGGATGGCCTTCGATACGCCGGAGAGCTTGCGGTGGCGCTTGTTCATGCCGGTAACGCGGTCCTCCTGGCCTTCAGCGGGCTTGCCGAAACTATTGTGCTCCAGGCCCGTGGAGAGGAACATGCCGTTCTTCACGCCCGGGATGGTGCGTTCGGAAATGCCGTCCTCGCAGTCGGCGAAGCGGTGGAAATATTCGCCCTTGGGCAGCTCGGGGAGATCTTCCCGGAGGAGCTTGCCCCGGTTGATCGGGATGCGGTTCTCGTCGAATACGGGCACCGACTGCTTGCACATGCCGAACTGCAGGTCGGAGAGAAGGATGACCGGCGTCTGGAATTGCTCTGCCAGGTTGAATGCTTCCTGGGTGATGTAGAAGCAGTCCTCGATGCTCGCTGCGGCGAGGACGATTTTTTCCGCGTCGCCGTGGCCCGAGCCGATGGCGTAGCGGATGTCGCTCTGCTCCACCTTCGTGGCCATGCCCGTGGAGGGGCCGGCGCGCATCACGTCGATGATGACCACCGGAATTTCCGCCACGCACGCCATGGAGATGGATTCAGCCATGAGGGAGAGCCCGGGGCCGCTCGTGGCGGTGAAGGCCCGCACGCCGGCGTAGCCCGCGCCCATGGCCATCATGCACGCGGAGAGCTCGTCTTCGGTCTGTACCACCGTACCCTTGATTTTGTGCATGACCTTAATCATGTATTCCATGATTTCCGTGGCCGGGGTGATGGGGTAGGATGCCATGTAGCGGCTGCCTGCGGCAATGGCGCCGAGCGCGGCGGCCTCATTGCCCAGGAGGTAGAGCTGGTCTGTTTTTTCCGGTTCAGCGAGACGGCCGATGGATTCGGAGCCCTTCACGGCCTCCACGGCGGCGTCGTAGCCCTCGGAGAAGACGGCGTTGTTTTCCTCTACGACCTTTTCGCCTTTCTTGCGGAACCGGTCGTCAATGAACTGGAAAAAAGGCGCCTTCGGGAAACCGAGTACGCCGGCAGACATGCCCAGCGCCGCCATGTTTTTCATCTGCAGGGAGCCGTGTGCCTTTGCGATGTCCGTAATGGGGAGGGACAGAAAAATACGTCCCGTGTGAGCTTCCCACTTGGGACGGAACGCGGAATCTGCCACGATGATGCCCCCTTCGCGCACCTCCTGGCCGTGTTTGTCGATGGTTTCCTGGTCCAGTGCAACCAGGCAGTCCACGCTTTCGCCGATGGTATCTACCCGGTGAGAGGCTGCGATACGCAGCGCGATGGTGGTGTGCCCGCCCTTGATGCGGGACGCAAAAAGGCGCTGACTGAAGAGAGAATAGCCCTCCTGAGCCAGTACGCGGCCGAGAATCTCGCCGCAGGACTCAACGCCCTGTCCTTGCTGTCCGCCCATCTTCCAAATAAAGTCGCCTTTTGTTTCCAATGTATGCCTCCTTTTTCCCGCAAAGACATGCCAGTAACGCCTCTTGCCGCTCCCTTGCGGCGCGCCCCCATAAGGGAACATATTCTTTTATTGACACTGCTATACCAGCAGATGCAGGATTACTCTATATATTATAATATTTCAATACTATATTTCAACCAAGGAGCTTTCTATACACGGTAAAGAAAAAAACTTTCCCCCTTGCGGATGAACCCTGTCTCCGCCGCTTCATACGCCCCGCATGTCCGGCGGCCAGATGACCTTGTGGAGCTGTACCTGCACAGTCACATTGGCGAGCTGCCGGCTCCGCACGAATTCCACGAGCCGCACCGGCTCGATGCGCCCGAAAACGGGAGAGAGGTACACCCGGGGTGCGCCGGGCTTCATGAGCTGCCGCCGCACAACCCGCTCCATGGCGAGAAGGTCCCTCTCGCTTCCCACGACGAATTTCACCACGTCCCGCGCGTCCAGCTTTTCTATATTTTCGGCGCGCATGTATCCCTCCATGCCCGAGTCGGGGCTTTTCCAATCCATGGTGTAGAAGAGGCCCGGCGGGCGGCGGTCGAAGAGAGGCTCTGCCCCGCTCGTTTCTATGTTGCATTCGTACCCCGCCTCCCCCAATGTTTCGCAGAGGGGATACAGGGGCTGGCGGAGGGGCTCGCCGCCGGTAAGTGTGACGAGCTTCCACGGAAAGGCGCGGATGCGGCAAAGGAGCTCTTCTTCGGTGAGCCATTCCCGGGCGTCCTCCTCCCGGAGCGAGTAGGCGGTGTCGCAGTAGGAGCACCGCAGGGGGCAGCCCGCGAAGCGCACGAATACAGCCATGCGGCCCGTGCGTTTCCCTTCCCCCTCGATGCTGTCGAAGAGCTCGGTGATGGGAAATTTATTTTTCATAGATGGCCACGTTCCCGGCAGATTCGCGCACGGTGACGCGCACGCAGTGGGGCAGCTGATCCGCAATCCACCGGGCGATGTTTTCCGCCGTGGGATTGAGATCGCCCAGGACGTCATTGATACAGACGTGGTCGAGCTGCATCACCACGTCTTTAATGCGGGAAAAGTCGAGAACCATGCCGTTTTCGTCAAGCGTCTCGCTCTGAAGCATCACTTCGATGATCCAGTTGTGCCCGTGCATTTGCGAGCATTTGGACGGATAGGGCAGGCGCAGGCGGTGCGCGCCGCTGATTTCCACTGTTTTGATGACCGTGTACATCACCGCACCTCCAGGGCCGGATCGGCCGCGCCGTTGGCCGCAAAGGCCGCCGCCCGCTCCCGGCAGGTGCCGCAGAGGCCGCAGGGCCGCTCGCCCCCCTCGTAGCAGCTCCAGGTGAGCTCGTAGGGCACACGGAGGCGCAGCCCCTCCGCCACGACCTGGGCCTTCCCCATTCCGGCAAAGGGGGCCACGATGCGCACCTTCCCGTAGGTGCCGATGGTGATGGCCTCGCCCATGGCGCGGAGGAAGCCCTCGCTGCAGTCGGCATAGGCATTGCCTGCCGCGTCGTCCGCGTGGGCGCCGATGTAAATGTCTGTGTCGTCATCGGGATAGATGGAGGCGGCCAGCGCCGCCGCGGTGGAGAGCATGAGCCCGTTCCGGAAGGGCACATAGGAAGTGAGCCGCCCCCCTGTCTCGGCGAGCTGCTCGGCGTAGCTCTTGTGGCTCAGCGCCTCCCCCGACCGGGCGAGAAGGGCGCAATGGGAGTACTTCATGACCTCTGACAGGTCAAATTCGTAGTGCGCCACGCCGTAGTGCGCCGCCACGCGCCGCGCCGCATCGAGCTCCTTCTCGTGCTTTTGCCCATAAAAAATAGATGCCGTAGATATATTCTCCGCACCCAATGCTTTCACCGCGACGGCGATGCACGTGGTAGAATCCACGCCGCCGCTGGACAATATGACTGCTTTTCGCATATGTACCTCCTGTTTTTTATAGTTGGTTTTCAGAAAAGACAACTTGCGCCTCTGCGCGAATGAGCCCATTATACCACGGACGCCCCATCCGTACCAATCGAAAAAAAGGGGGCCGGGCCCTCCATCCCGGGCAAATTCTCCGCGCACTCCGCCACAGGACAAGTCAAAAGGCACGAACCTTTTGCGATTCGTGCCTTCTGGTGGAAGCGGTGCTTCCGGGACGGAACATATCTGACCAGTGCAGGGCGCACACAATCATTCCTGGGATAGAAATTTACGCAAACAGGGATGGATGCAGCGATGGCGCTGTATAAGAAATCAGAATCCCAATTTCTTATACGTGTTTCCTGCGCTTTCCGGAACTTTTTTGTTTATTTGCAGGTTCCTGTACCGCGGTTCTGTCTATACCCGGATTTCAAAGGCCGCGGAGGAGCCGCAGTCGCTCTTTTTGATGCGCAGCTTGGCGGGGATGCGCTCCTCCAGCTCGCCCACGTGGGAGATGATGCCCACGAGGCGGTCCGCGCTCTGCAGCTCGGTCAGTGTTTTCAGCGCGAGATCCAAACTTTCTGAATCGAGGGTGCCGAAGCCTTCGTCGATGAACATGGCGTCGAGGCGGATGCCGCCGGCGTATTCCTGCACCACGTCGGCGAGACCGAGGGCGAGGGAGAGGGCGGCCAGGAAGCTTTCTCCGCCGGAGAGGGTGTTCGCCGGCCGGCTGTGCCCGGTGTAGCTGTCGAACACGTCCAGGTCGAGGCCGGACTGCTTCCGCTTGTCTTCCCGGACGCCCTGGCGGGAAAGCTCGTACCGGCCGCCGCTCATGCCCGCAAGGCGCAGGTTGGCCTTGCGCAGCACGTCGTCCAAGAGTGCGCCCAGAACGAACCGCTCCAGGTTCACCCCGTTTTCCTTGCCCCGGAAGAGGATTTCCAGCCGCGTGGCGAGGCGGTACGCCTCATCGGTCTTCGCCTGATCGGCGAGGATATTCTTCACCTCTTCTTCCGCCTGGCGGAGTCTCTTGAGCTGCTCCCCTGCCTGGGTTTTCTTTTCGAGGGCTTCCCTGGTACGGCGGCCCGTTTCGTCCCGGCGGCGGTTCCATTCCGCCATGTCCGGTCTGGCCGCGCCGGCGATGGCGGCCTTCTCGTCTTCCGCCTTCTTCGCCTCTGCCTTCACCTGCGCCTCATAGTTTACGAGCACCTGGCGGAATTCCTTCTCCCGGCGGATGTCCTGGAAATAGGGCTGGAATTCGGCCAGGTCTGCAAAGCCCGCGTCCTTCGCCCGGGTGAGGAGCGCTTCCCTCGCCTCCTGGTACTGCTGGCGGAGACGCGCCACGTCGGCGCTCGTGAGCTCTGCTTCCTTTTCTGCCGCTGTGAGGTCTTCTGCCGCCTTCTGCTGCGCCGCCTGCACGGTCTTTTCCCGAAGGGCAAAGGCGTCGCTTTCCTGCTGAAGGGTGCGGATGCGCCGCTCCGCCGCGCCGGGTGCGCGGTAGGCCTCCGGCACCTGCCGACCCTTTTCCTCGAGGGCGGCGGCGCAGGCGGCGTGCTTCACCGCCCAGGCCGATTCCTCCTGCCGGGCCGCCTCCAGTGCGCGGGCTGCCTTCTCCGACCGGGCTTCGGCCGCGCTCGCCTCGGCGCGCTTCTTCTCCACCTGGCTCTCGTCGGGTACCTTGTCGCCGCTCGCCCCCGCCGGAGAGGGGTGGTGCACGGATCCGCACACAGGGCAGGGCTTCCCTTCCTCCAGGCTCGCCGCAAGGTGCGCCGCCTGGCCGTGGAGGAAGGCGGTCTCGTAGGCGTTGGCGTCCTGCCGCGCCGTATCCCGGGCCTCTCTTGCCGCTGCCTCTGCCCTTTCCGCAAGCGTGCGGTCAGCGGAGGCCTTTTTCCACGCCCGCTCCGCCGCGGCATAGTCTGCCTTCGCCTTCTGGTACGCCGCCGCCAGCTCGGGCATCCGGTTCAGATCGGCGAGCTCCTCCAGGCGCTTCTGCTGAACCGGCCGCTCCGCCTCAAAGGCCGCTGCCTCCGCTTTCGCCCTGGCGTCCGCCCTTCTGCACTGGTCAGCCCGGGCGCGGGTGCGCTCCAGGTCTCCCGCGCGCCGCTGCCCGTCCTGCCGGATCTGCTCCAGGTTGTCGCAGGCGTCCTTCAGGCGCGCCGCGGCGGCGATGCGGTCCACCCGCCGGGTGAGCTCGTCCATGGCCGGCTTGTCTCCGGCGAGCCTGGCCGAGGCTGCCTGGGCCTTTTCGAGGCGCGTCCATGCCCCATCGAGACGGCTCGCCTCTTCATAGGCTTTGAGGAAGGCCGTTTCCTCCTTATCTGCCGCGGCATAGGCGCTCTGGGCGGCCTGTGCCTCCTGTTCCGCGGCGGCGACGACGGCGGGGAGCGCTTCTTCCCTATCCACCCCGCAGGCACTGAGAAAGCCCTTCTTCCTCTCCTCGCTCTCCTTCCGCGCCGCTTCGAGGCCGCTCACCTTCTTCCGGATGGCGTCCTCCAGGCGGGCGTAGATTTCCGTGTGGAAGAGCTGCTGCATGATGGCCTGCCGCTCCTTCGAATCGGCGAGAAGGAGCTTCCGGAACTGCCCCTGGGGGAGGAGAATAATCTGCCGGAACTGGGCTACCCCGACGCCGAGAATCTTCTCCGCCTCCACCGCCGTATTTTTCGCCGTAATGGGATCCCAGCCCTCGCCGTCCCATTTATAAAGCTCCGACTTCATGGCATGCTCCGCCGGTTTGGTGAGTGACCCCGATTTCAGCTTTCGCCGGAGCATCTGACTCGGTGATCTGCAGATGCGGTAGAGGCGGTCTCCCACGGCAAAGTCAAAGGTGACCTCCGTCCGCACCACCTCGTCGGCGTAGTCGCTCCGAAGGTCCGTGCCGGTGCGCTCGTCCCCGCTGGTCTTGCCGTAGAGGGCGTAGCTCATAGCATCCAGAATGGTGGATTTTCCCGCCCCTGTGGGCCCGCAGATGAGGAAGAGCCGGTTTTCGCCCAATTGTTCAAAGTCCAGCACCGTCTGTCCCGCATAGGGGCCAAAGGCATTCATTTCCAGCCGTATCGGTTTCATTCCTTATCCCCCTCCGTTTCTCTGCGAATGGCCATGAGGAAGTCCCTTTCCTCATCGCTGAGCGGGTAGCCCCGCATTTCCTCTGCAAAGGTATTCATCATATCCATCATGTCCACCTTGTCCCGCACCGCCGTGCGGACGCCCCTGTCCTCGCGGATATCCATGTGCGTGCGGAGGGCCATCACGCGGGGGTACTTGCGGCGCAGGCGCGCCATGGCGTCGATGACCGCTCCATTGTCCATGAGATCCGCCAGGATGAAATCATCCGGCGCCTCGTCGGCCCGATCCATGAGCTCCTGAAACGTGCCGGTGATGACGCGCACGTCGTGCCGGGGCACGAGGGGATACCATTCGGTCTTCACCCGGCCCTCGCCGTCCATGTCTCCCACGATGACGCCCTTCTTCTGGTTCACCTCGCTGAAGGAATACTTGAGGAGACTCCCGCTGTAGCGGATGACCTCCGATCCCCCCGCCTTCTGCGGCCCGTGAAGGTGCCCCAGCGCGGTGTAGTGGTAGGGGGCAAATATGTCCGCCGACACCACCTCTGTGCCGCCGATGGAAAGGGGCCGCTCGCTGTCGCTCCCCGTCCCGCCAGCGATGAAGTCATGGGCCACAGCGATGCGGCGCGTGCCCTCGGGAATCTGGCTGAGGAGGTGCTCCGAGAGGGCCCGCAGGGCCGATTCATGGTCAGGGATGTCCTCCTGCCCCAGGGCCCGCCGAACCTGCGCCGTCTCTACATAGGGAAGGGGTACAAAGGCCACCTGGCCGTACGCGTCAGAGAGGTATACCGGCCGCACCGTGCGGGTAATGTCGCCGCACAGGTAGAGCCCCTCGCCCGCGAGGAGGCGGCTGCCGAAGGAAAGACGCTCCTGGCTGTCGTGGTTGCCGGAAATCACCACGAAGGGAATGTGCCGCTCCCCCACGATTTCGGACACCATCTCATCGAAGAGCGCCACCGCCTCCGCCGGCGGCACGGACCGGTCGTACACGTCCCCCGCGAGAAGAATGACATCGGGCCGCACCTCGTCCACCAATGGCAGGAACCGCTCCCGCAGCACCCAGGCCTGCTCCTCTGTGAGGTACTGCCCGTAAAAGAGCTTGCCCAGATGCCAGTCTGCTGTATGTATGAATTTCATTTCCTCACTCCATTCTGCGCCCCGCGCTGTTTTCTTCTATTATACGGGCACTCCAAGACACGGCGTGTCCATTTAATAGGAGAAGTTTAAATTTAGAAAAATTTTATTTATTCCTGCCGCAGCGATTTCAGGAGGGCGATTTCCGCGGCGTAGCCGGGGAGCTCATTGGGCGTCTCCAGGTAAAAGGGGAGATCCCTCAGGCGGGGGTGGTTGATGATGCGCCCCATGGCGGCAAGGCCAATGGATCCCTCCCCGATTTTTTCGTGACGGTCCTTCCTGCTTCCCCGGGGATTCTTGTCGTCATTGAGGTGCACCGCCCGGAGCTTTTCCAGGCCGATGACGCGGTCAAATTCATCGAGCACCTCATCCAGCTGCTCTGCGATGTCATAGCCCCCGTCGTATACGTGGCAGGTGTCGAGACACACACCCACCCGGTCGGGCCGCTCCGCCCGGCGAATGATCTCCGCCAGCTCCTCAAAGGTGCGCCCCACCTCCGTTCCCTTGCCGGCCATCGTTTCCAGAAGGACGAAGCGGGGGAGCGGCTCCTGATCCATGGCGGCGTTGAGCATGTCCGCAATGAGGGGAATGGCCGCCTCTACCCCCTGCCCCACGTGGGAGCCGGGATGGAAATTGTAGAGACAGCGGGGCAGGCGGGCCGCCTTCGCCAGGTCCTCCGTGAGCGCCCGCCGGGCAAAATCACGGGTCTCTCCCTTCGCCGCTGCGCCGTTCATGGTGTACGCCCCGTGGCAAAGAATGGGGCCGAATTCATGGGCGTTCATCCACTCCGCCAGCGCCGCCGCGTCAGCGGGATCCAACGGCTTCGCCGCTCCGCCCCGGGGATTGCGCGGAAAAAACTGAAAGGTATTCGCCCCGATGGACGAAGCGGCCCTGCCCATGGCGAGATACCCCTTCGACACCGATAGATGACAGCCAATGATAAACATAGGACCTCCCTGTTCCAGTTTTTCCTCATTATACCATGGCCCCCCGCGGCCGGGCCCGCAGCGCGCCGCAGGAAGCCATCCGGCGCGCCTCTGGATTTGCCTGGATATTTCCCATATCCTCTGCGTGTGATATAATATGTATGTGTGATAAACTATGCAGGAAAAAAGCCCTTCTCCGCTGGAAATGACAGACCGTCAGCGGGCAGGGCTTTTTTCCTGCATCCAGGCACTTAAAAAGGACAGGCTTCCCTGTCCTCTTTTGTATGGGATTACAGATCCAGATTGGTCACGTTTCTCGCGTTTTCTTCAATGAAGCGGCGCCGGGGCTCCACCTTGTCTCCCATGAGAATGGTGAAGAGGCGGTCTGCTTCCACCGCGTCATTGAGCTGTACCTGGAGCATGACCCGCTGCTCCGGGTTCATGGTGGTGTCCCAGAGCTGCTCCGGATTCATTTCACCGAGGCCTTTGTAGCGCTGGATGGTGCACCCGTCCATGCCGATGTCCTGGAGGAGCTTATTCTGCTCGTCATCGTCATAGGTGTAGTACTTGTTTCTTCCCTTTTTCACCTGGTAGAGCGGCGGCTGGGCGATGTACACGTGCCCCTCGGTGATAAGGCGCGGCATGTAGCGGTAGAAGAAGGTGAGGAGCAATGTGCGGATGTGCGCGCCGTCCACGTCCGCATCGGTCATGATGATGATTTTGTCGTAGCGGAGCTTGTCTATGTTGAAGTCTTCCCCGATGCCCGTACCGAAGGCCATGATCATCGTACCGATGGTTTCGCTGCCGAGCACCCGGTCAATGCGTGCTTTCTCCACGTTGAGGATTTTCCCGCGGAGGGGCAGAATGGCCTGGTAACGCCGATCCCGGCCGGATTTGGCGCTGCCGCCGGCGGAGTCGCCCTCTACGATGTAGATTTCCGTGAGCTTCGGATCCCGCTCGGTGCAGTCTGCCAGCTTGCCCGGCAGGCTGGAAATTTCCAGGGCGTCCTTCCGGCGGGCAAGGGCCTTGGCCTTCTTCGCTGCCTCCCGGGCGCGCCGGGCGAGGAGGCTCTTTTCCACGATGGCTTTGGCATCGGAAGGATTTTCCGCAAAGAATTCCTGCAGTCCCTCGCTGACGATGCCGTCCACGATGCCCTTCACTTCCGAATTGCCCAATTTTGTCTTTGTCTGTCCCTCGAACTGCGGGTTGGGCACCTTCACACTGATCACGCCGGTGAGACCCTCCCGCACGTCGTCGCCGGTGAGGTTGTCCTCGCTCGCCTTGAGGAAGCCGGCGCCGCGGGCATAGTTATTGATGACACGGGTGAGGGCGGCGCGGAAGCCCGCCAGGTGGGTGCCCCCTTCCACGGTGTTGATGTCGTTTACGAAGGTGTAGAGGTTTTCCGAGTAGCCGTCCTGGTACTGCATGGCAATGTCCACGATGACCCGGTCCCGCTCCCCCTCGAAGGCGATGACACTCTTGTTGATCAGGTCCTTGCCCTCATTGAGGTACTGCACGTATTCGGTGATGCCCCCGGCATAATTGAAGGTCGCTTCCTGCTCCATGTCCTTCCGCCGGTCCGTGAGGGTGATGGTGAGGCCCTTATTGAGGAAGGCGAGCTCGCGCATGCGTTCCTTCAGTATGTCGAAGCTGAACGCTGTGCCTTCAGTGAAAATCTCCGGGTCAGGAAGGAAGGTCACCGACGTGCCCGTGTCCCTGGCATGACCCACGATGTTCATGTCCTCGGTCTTTTCGCCGCGGGAAAAGGCCATCTCGTAAATGTTCCCGTTCCGCTTGACCTTCACGCGCGTCCACACAGCCAGTGCATTCACCACAGAGACGCCCACGCCGTGGAGGCCGCCGGAAATGGGGTAGCCGTCACCGCCAAACTTGCCCCCCGCGTGGAGCACGGTGAGCACCACTTCCATGGCGGGCTTGCCCGTTTCGTGCATATCTGTGGGAATGCCGCGGCCGTTGTCATTGACCGTGCAGCTCCCGTCCTCATTGATTATGACCTCGATGTGCGTGCAGTATCCCGCCAGCGCTTCGTCGATGCTGTTGTCCACCACCTCGTACACCAGGTGGTGCAGCCCCCGGGCGGAGGTGGAGCCAATGTACATCCCCGGGCGGAGGCGCACCGCCTCGAGCCCCTCCAGGACGCGTATATCCTTGGCGCCGTAATTCTCCGTACCGCGCTCCTCTTCCTGATGCGACTGAATTTCGTGAATGTCTTCGCTCATGTGATTCTCCTCAGAAAAAAAGACCCCCGCCGCCCCATGGCAGCTGTCTCTCCGTTCTTATGTTTATATATTTAGTATATATACTTTTATATTATACCACAGCCTCCCCATTCATGGGCAAAAAAACTCCCCGCCGCCGAAGCGGCAGAGAGTCTGTTCCTGCAAAATGTTTCAAATATCCGGCCCTCCGCCGGTCATTTCCTGCGCCGCCATCGCGTCGCCCCAGAGGCGTCTGAAATCACGGACATAAAACTCTGTTTGGCCGCAGACACCGCAGGAGCGGTCATGCCATTCTTTTTTCGCAGGCCGCGTCAAGCCGGCAAACGATCTCTGCCGCGGCCACCGCATCTTCCGCCGTAATGTCCTTGTAAAATACCAGCCGCACCGAAGTATCCAGAACGGGCAGAATTCCGAGGCCTTCCTCCTTCGCCATGGCGCAGAATTCCTCCTGCGTCACCCCGGCGTCTTTCAGGTCCAGCACCAGGATATTGGTCTGGATATGCTCCTGCAGCCTGAGCACCTTCAGGTCCTTCAGATGGGCCGCGCAGAGGGCCGCATGCTCATTATCCTCCCGGATCCGCTCCACATTGTGCTCCAGCGCGTAAATGGCCGGGGCCGCAATGATCCCGCCCTGCCGGAGAGAGCCGCCCATCAATTTGCGCATGCTTCTGGCTTTGTCAATGAATTCCCGGCTCCCGCAGAGCATGGAACCGACGGGCGCGCCCAGTCCCTTTGACACGCAGAACATGACGCTGTCCACATACTGGCACAGTTCCCTCACCGTCACGCCCAGGTAGGCCGCCGCGTTAAACATCCGGGCTCCGTCCATATGGATCGGCATATGGTATGCATCCGCCAGCTGCCGGAGCTCCGCCAGCCGCTCCGGTCCCGTGCAGGTGCCGCCGGCAAAGTTATGGGTATTCTCCAGGCACAGGAGCGCCGCGCCGCCCTTCATCAGCGCCAGCAGCTCCGCCGGATCCGGCATACTGTCTTCATCAAAATGATAAAACACAGGCGTCAGCTCCATGAACCGGCTGTCGAAGGCCGTTTCCTCGCTGCAGTACAGGTGCTGCATCTCGTCCACCAGCACGCGGTCCCCCCGCCGGCACCATGTCATGAGCGCCACCTGGTTTCCCATGCTGCCGGAGCAGCAGAGGAGCCCCGCTTCCTTTCCCGTAATCTCTGCCGCCATGTCCTCCAGTTTGTTGATGGTCGG
>CAZPLS010000037.1:0-14710 GCA_964587685.1 uncultured Dialister sp. | reverse complement strand
GTCTGAATACAGGGAGGGACGGGCCCTCCCGTCATGTGCAGTTGGCAATCAGGCGATTAGTCGGCGCTGATCTTCGCTTCGAAAACGGGCTGGCCGTCCTTGTAGGTAAGGATGAATGCCGCTTTCTTCGCATCGTGCGTTTCGGTGAAGCTCATGTCGCCGGTGACACCGCTGAAGGACTTCAGGTTCTTGAGGCCCTCTGCGATCTTTTCCGGTTCTGCCGAGCCTGCGTCATTAATGACCTGGGCGAGCAGCTTGACTGTGTCATAGGTCAGAGCGCCGAATACGCCCGGGGTGATATTGTGAGCAGCTTTGAACGAGTTGACGAATTTCATGACAGTCTCGTTGTCTTCCTCGATAGCGTAGTGGTTGGAGTAGTACGTGTTCTGCAGGGCTTCAGCACCAGCGATTTCCGCCAGCGTCGGGCTGTCCCAGCCATCGCCGCCGCCGAACGGTACATCCAGACCCATCGCGCGGGCCTGCTTGACAATGAGGCCTACTTCCTGATAGTAGCCAGGTACATAGATGAAGTCAGGATTGAGGTTTTTGATCTTCGTGAGGGTCGCGTTGAAGTCCGTGTCCTTCTGGAGATAGGCTTCGGTGCCTACAATTTCGCCGCCCTTGGCAAGGAAGGAATCGGTGAAATATTTTGCCAGCCCCTTGGCATAGTCGGAGGAGTTGTCGATGAGGATCGCTACCTTTTTCATCTTGAGCGTGTCAGCTACGAAGCTTGCCATGACCTGTCCCTGATAGGGATCGATGAAGCACGCCCGGAAGGAATAGGGAATGACCTCGCCGGTCTTTTCATCCACCGTGACCTTCGGGTTGGTGGCGCCCGGGGATACGGAAGGAATGCCTGAGCCGTTGAAGAGCGGTACCGCAGCGAGGGCGTTGGAGCTCATGTTCGGAGCGATGACGGCGACTACGCCTTCATCGACCAGCTTCTGAGCGGCCGATGCCGCTTCGGACGGTTCGGACTTGTTGTCCAGCGCCACGATTTCCAGCTTCTTGCCGAGTACGCCGCCGGCGGCGTTGATTTCCTCGATGGCGATGTTGGCGCCGCGGATGGCGTCAGTGCCGTAGGCAGCCTGGTTGCCGGTCATTTCGAGGTCAGCGCCGATTTTAATGGTGTCCTCGCTCTTGGAGGAGCTGCCGGAGCCGCCGCCGCAGCCGGTGAGAGCTGCCGCTGCAAGAACTGCTGCTGTGGATGCAAAAAGAATGTGTTTCAGGTGTTTCATGATATGCCTCCTGTATTCAGGAAAAAATCAAAGGTAGAAAACGTATCGATTATTCCGGATCAATTCGTTCCATAAAGGTGCGGCGGCCATTCTCAAAGCTCATGATGATGCCCGACGAAACGGTGTTGTGCTGCTCGTCAATGGTGATCAGGCCGCTGATGCCCTCAAAATGATCAATATGAGTAAGTGCCTTTGTTATATCAGCGGGGTTGTCCGAATTTCCTGCTCTGATAGCTTCCAGAATGAGCAGGGCTGCGTCGTGTGCGGTTACGGCGAAGGAATCGGGCGTGGTGCCATAACGGGCTTCGTATCTCCGGATGAATTCCTGGAGTCTGGGATTGTCATCCTGCGGAGAGTAGTGATTGGAAAAATACGTGTTGGAAAGATTGGGAACGCCTGCAATTTCTACCAGCCGGTCGCTGTCCCAGCCGTCGCCGCCCAGAATCGGGGCGGTGATTCCCATTTCCCTGGCCTGCCTGATAATGAGGCCCACTTCCTGGTAGTACCCAGGTACAAAGATGATATCCGGTTTCATGGCGCCCACCTTGGTGAGTACGGGCTTGAAATCCACGTCCCGGGCCATATAGGCCTCCTGGGTCGGAATGGATCCCCCTCTGTCCTGGAACCGTTTCGTGAAATACTCGGCCAGACCCTTTGAGTAATCGCTGGAATTGTCTACCAGCACGACTGCGGTTTTGGCCTGCAGTCTGCCTGTTGCGAAATCCGCCATAATCCTGCCCTGGTAGGGATCGGTGAAGCAGGCTCTGAAGAGATACTGTCTCGTCTGGCCTGTCTTGGGATCCACGGTGATGGCCGGATTCGTGCCGCTGGGCGAAATCACTGGAATTTTTTCTGATTCCACTTGTGACGCGAGCGCAATTACGTTGGAGCTGGTGTCCGGTCCGATGATGGAGCACACACCGCTTTCGATGAGCTTGACCAGTGCGTCTGCCGCTCCTGCCACTTCACTCCGATTGTCGACCGCGATGACCTGGATCTTTTTTCCAAGCAATCCGCCGGCCACATTCGCGTCTTCCACAGCCATGTGGATGCCGTTAAGTGAAGAGGTGCCGAAAGTAGCGTTCCCGCCGGTCATTTCCAGATTGGCCCCGATCCGAATGAGATCAGACGAACCGGCCGGTTCAGAAGCGCCGCCGCAGCCGGCAATCCCGGCGGCGCCTGCCGCCAGCATCGAAAAAAGCGCTGCCCTGTGGCTGAATTTCATGTACATCCCCCCTTTCAGATTCACACGGCCATTAAGGTACAAAAAAAGTGCACCGACAGCCGTCATTTTCGGTGCACTTCTTCATGCGGGTATGATTTTTTCTGGAATGTATGAAATTGTAGCACTTTTTTTTGCGGGGTGTCAATGGGCCGAAAGCCCGCCGCCCAGGCAGCGGTGGCCGTATTGTCCCGCCAGGCGATGCGAAACTATAGCATGGAGGCAATGCAAAAAGGATGGCGCCCATTTTGGACTCTGCTCTTTTCTTTATTTATATATACATTTATAGAGTAAAACAGGAGCAATGCGGTGGAAACTGTATCGACCATAATCGAAAACTATGGGAGGAGCCTGCCGAACCAGGTTAGCTATAAATTTTCCCTATGTCAGCTATCTGATTTATACATGTTTTGTTGACACCTCCATCGGGAATACTCATAATTAATTTAAAATGCCGCCTATAGAGCGGCGGGGGAGGAAACAGAATGAGTATGACGATCTTCAAGTGGACATGCCCGTCCTGCAAAAACGAGGAAATTGTGACGCGCCCCTCCATTTTCGAGGCGGATACCAATCCGCAGGGGGCCCGGGACATTCGGGAGGAGCGGTTCTTCAGGGTGAAATGCACGTCCTGCGGCACGGAAGGAGATTTCCTGCTGAACATGCTCTACGTGGACCACGCCCGTAAATTTCTCATCGCTCTCCAGCCGGATCCGGAGATGCCCTTCCCCCCCACGCCGCCCGGAGACTGGCGGGCGCTTCGCGTGGTGAGGGATGCGGAGGACTTGGCGGACAAGGTGCGCGTCCTCGAGTCGCCTCTTGACGACCGCCTCGTGGCGGTGGCGGAATACCTTCTTTACCGCCGGATTCGCCCGGCCATGCCTGCAGGAAGCGTCCTCGGCATGACGTCCTTCCACGTGGGGACAGATGGGCCGGAGGTACTTCTTCCCCTGGAAATCGCAGGCAAAGGCTATGCCATGGGGCGGGACGTCCTCACGGAGGAGCGCCTGGCCGAGCTGGAGAGCCTCTTCGGTCCGGCACTGGCGGAGGATAAGGAAACGCGGTTCCGCGTGGTGGACCGGGCCTGGGCAGCGGCGCTTGTCGAGCGCTGCGAAGGAAAAACCGATTAAGCAGCAGAAAGGCAGCGGCAGAGTACCGCTGCTTTTGTATTGGAGAGCGAATGCCGGGCAGGCGGAAACGCCCGTGTTCGGCAGGGCATCGGCAGCAAGCGGCTGTGAGCGGCCGCGTTCCGGCAGCCTTCGGCGGGAGGCGGACAATATCCCGGCGCGTCTCACCGGGCGGCGCGCAGCGCTTCCTTTCTGCTCCCGCGATGGCATGGGCGGCATTCCGCAGCGCTATGCGGGAATTGAGGGGAAATCATGGGTATGCCCGTACTTTTATGATATAATGTAATGTGAGCGCAGTTTAACGCCGTTTCGGTGAAACCCGGGACCATGAGCGGTGCCGGGATGTTTCAGAAGAGGTGCAGTCATGGGGGACATAGAAGCCCGTCTGGCGGCGGTGAGAAGCCGCATTGAGTCGGCCCGGAGCCGTTCGCCCTGGCATCAGGCCGTGACGCTGGTGGCGGTAACGAAATTCCATCCCTATGAAATGATGGAAGAGGCGGTGCGCTGTGGCGTGACCGACGTGGGTGAGAACCGCGTGCAGGAAATGGAAGAAAAATTCCGTATGGGACACCTTCCCGTACATTGGCATCTGCAGGGGCATCTGCAGAAAAATAAGGTAAAAAAAGCCGTGGCCATGGCGGATCTGATCCAGTCAGGGGATTCGGTGGCGCTTTTAAGAGACATTGGCCGGCGGGCGGAGGCGATAGGCAAGCGCCAGGACGTACTGCTGGAGTTCAACATTTCAGGAGAAGCCACGAAGCACGGCTTTTCTCCGGCGGATTTTGACGAAGCCGTCGCGGCGGCGGGGGAGATCCCCGGCATCCGCGTGCGGGGTCTCATGTGCATGGCTCCTGAGGAAGAGCCGGAATTGACGCGGCCCGTATTCCGCCGTGCCCGCGCCATGTGGGAGGATTTGAAGCCCCTGTTTCCGGAAGGACAGATTTCCATACTGTCCATGGGCATGACCAATGATTTCGAGGTGGCGGTAGAGGAAGGCTCCACCATGGTGCGCGTCGGCACCGCCATTTTCGGGCAGAGAGATTATCGGCAGACATAGTGTATAATGTATAATATATATAAGATGTAATCAGGTTTTTGCAGTGAGGTACCGCAGATGTTCAGTCTAAAGAAGCTTAAGGATCAGTTCGTCGATCACGATGTGGACGATGAGGAAGAGGAGTATGAGTACGAGGAAGAGGAGGTAGAACGTCCCGTTCCGGTCAACCCTTCCGCGGCTGTTCCTCCGCGTCCCGCGGCGCTGAGGGCCTCCCGCTCTGTCCCCACCAGCCAGACCAAGCCGTATACCATGGTGGTGGTCAACCCCAATGATTACAAGGATGCGGAAAAAATCGGAGATCACATCAGACAGGGCCATCCGGTGGTCGTCAATGTGGAAAGAACGGATCAGGATATCGCTGAGCGGATCATTGATTTCGTGCAGGGCGTCATGTATGCTCTCGACGGCCGCATAGACCGGGTGAGCGACACCATTTACCTGTGCGCCCCCAGCAATATGACCGTATCTCGTGAAAATTTCGCCGCCTACTCATCATCGGTCACGCCTGAAATGGGCGATGTGCCGCAGTGGAAAATACCGCGGAAATGATTATGGGTATCATCAGGCGGATACTCCGATGGTTTGCGGCGGCGTTCACAGACCCGGAGGAAGAGACAGCGGAGGAGCTGCTTGAGGAGGAGGCGGCGGCGCCCATTCCGGCCCGGGCCGTCCATCCCCTCGAGTCTCTCATCTGCACGCCCCGCGAATACAGGGATGCGCGGCGTGCGGTGGAGGCTCTCCGGGATGGAAAAATCGTCGTGATCCGTCTCATGGAGGTGGATGAAGAGCTGGGCCAGCGCATACTGGATTTCGTGAGCGGAGCGGTATACCTCCTTCGCGGATCCGTAGAATTCCTGGGCGGCGAGATTCTTATCTGCACGCCCGATACCGTGCGGGTCGAGCAGGGAGCTTACCAGTTCAAGGTGGTGGCCATGCCCGTATTCAGGAGGGTTGGAACATGAAGCAGGTTCTTATTATCGGCTGCGGCGCCATGGGCGGCGCGATTCTTTCCGGATGCCTTGCCGGCGGGGTGTGGCAGAAGGAAGAGGTGGTGCTCCGGGAGCACAGCGCGGAAGCCGGGCAGGCCAAAGCCGCCCGGTACGGTGTGGCCTGGACGGAGGACGGCCGGGAGGCGGCAGAGGCGGATACGATTATCCTTTCCGTGAAGCCCGCAGTCATTCCCGAGGCGGCCCGGGCCATTGCCCCCTTCGCGCCGAAGGGCACGGTGATTTCCGTGGCCGCGGCGGTGACCATTGAAGCCCTGGAGAGCTATTTCCCCGAGGGGACGCGCATCGTGCGCGTCATGCCAAACACGCCCGTCTCCGTGGGCGCCGGCTTTACCGCCATCGCAGGCGGCACCTGGGCCGAAGAAGAAGATATCCGGAAGGCAGAGGCCATTTTCTCCTCCCTGGGAAAAACGGCGGTGGTGACGGAGCGGCAGGTGGATGAATTGGGGGCGCTTTCCGGCGCCGGCCCGGCCTACGGCTTTGTCATCATTGACGCCCTCTCTGACGCAGGCGTCAACATCGGCCTGCCCCGGGCGGTGGCCGTGGAGGCAGCGGCGCAGACCCTCATGGGCGCGGCGAAAATGGTGCTGGAAACGGGCCTGCATCCCGCGGCGCTCCGCGACCAGGTGACCAGCCCCGGAGGCACGACCATTGCAGGACTCCAGATGATGGAGCGGCGGGGTCTGCGTTCCGCCCTCATCGACGGGGTGGAGGCGTGCCTTGCGAAATCGGACGCTCTGGCAAAGAAATAAACGGAGGAAGGAATTCCTCCTTTTCCACGTATAGGACATAATGAAAGACAGAGAAAAAATACTCAATTATTTTTCCGCCGCCAGCGAAGAGTCTGGCCGTATGACCGTGCGCCTTCTTGACCTGGCTGATACCGTGGAGAGAGGACGCCCCTTTGCGGTGGGCCCCTTTATGTCGCCCTACGCGGTGCAGATCGGCATGACCATCGCCGCCCATATGAGGACGGTGGAATGCGTGAGCTGGGGCGGCTACCATGAGGCGGAGCGCGTGCGCATCGCCTTCCGCCGTCCCGATTACGAAGGGCCGGTGGACTTTTCCCTTGCCGTCCTCTCCGTCACCTGGGACGCCCGGTACCGCCTCATCGGCCATCGGGACGTGCTGGGCTCCCTCCTGGGGCTCGGCATTGACCGGGACGTGGTGGGCGACATTATCATGCACGGCCCCTCCGCCCAGATCGTGGCGGACGCGAAGATGAGCCAGTGGATCATCGATAACTTCCGCAAAATAGCCATGGTGCCCGCCAAAGTGGAGGAAATCTCCGAGAGCGACATCGTACCGCCGAAGCAGGAGCCGAAGGTGGTGCGCGCCACGGTGGCCTCCCTGCGCCTTGACGCGGTGGGGGCGGCGGGATTTGGCATATCCCGCTCCAAAATGGCCGCCGCCATTGAGGGCGAACGGGTGCAGGTGAACTGGCAGACCGCCAAGGGACCGGCCCAGGCCGTCAAGCCGGGCGACGTGGTGAGCTTCCGCGGACGGGGCCGCCTGGAAATCAAGGAACTAACCGGGACAAGCCGCAAAGGCAGGATCGGAGTTCTCATAGAAAGGTACAGATAAAAATATATAATGAGGCAAAGGAGAGAATTGCAATGATTACGCCGATGGACATTCACAACAAAACCTTTACCCGTAAGCTGCGCGGCTATGCCGAGGATGAGGTAAACAGCTTCCTCGAAGAAGTCGTGAGCGACTACGAGCGCATCTACCGGGAGCATCGGGAAATGGAGGAGCAGCTGGACGTGCTCAAGTCCCGCCTCAGCCATTTCGAAAAGATGGAGGCCACCATGTCCGCCACACTGGTGATGGCGCAGGAAACGGCGGAAAGCGTGCGCCAGAGTGCCCAGAAGGAAGCGGAGCTCATCGTGAGAGAAGCCCATGCGAAGGGAGAGCAAATCATCGCCGAGGCAGACAGCCGCCGCCGGCAGATCAACGAAACGGTGATACGGGTGGAAAATGACCTGCGCCTCTACATGGAAAAGGTTCGGGCCAATCTCACCTCCGCCATGGCCATGATTGAAGCGGTGAAGGCCGAGCAGGCGCCGAAGGATGAGGAAGCGCCGAAGGCGGAGGAAACGCCCCGGCAGGAGGAATCCTCCCCGACGATAGAGGAAGCCATGGCCATGGCCGCAGCGGCTATGACTGCAGAAGAGACGGTGTCTGCAGAAGAGGCTGTGCCTGCGGAAGAGGAAGCGGACCGGCCGCCCATGTCAGACCTGACCCGGGAAATTCTGGCGAAAATATTCCCTGAGGAAGCGTCCGCCCGGGCCATCACGGAGGGGCCCGCGGCAGAGACCGACAAACAAGCGGAAGGAGAGACAAAATGAGCAAAACGGTGGATACGATTACAGAGTGGGGGACGCCCTACCTGGGACAGACATTGAAAATTGAATCCATGCTTCACGAGGAAACGAGCCCGTACCAGCGCATTCAAATCGCGGAAAGCCTCGAATACGGGCGCATGCTCATCCTGGACGGGGTGTTTCAAACCTCGGAAAAGGATGAATGGTGCTACCACGAAATGATCAGCCACGTGCCGCTCATGGTGCATCCCCATCCGGAAAACGTGCTCATTATCGGCGGCGGTGACGGCGGCGTGGCCCGCGAGGTGTGCCGCCATGACTGCGTGAAGCACGTGGACCTCTGCGACATTGACGGCCGCGTCATCGAGCTGGCCAAGGAATACTTCCCCGATATCGCCGCGGTCCTCCTGGACCCGCCGGAAAAGCTCAACGTCCACGTGGGAGACGGCATCGCCTTTGCCAAAGCGGCGGAGAACAAGTACGACGTCATTATCATCGACTGCTCGGACCCCATCGGGCCGGGAGAAGGCCTCTTTACCCGTGACTTCTATCGGAGCGCTTTCCGGGCCCTTCGGCAGGACGGCATCATGGTGCAGCAGAGCGACTCGCCCATCGTGCAGCAGCCCCTGGTGCATGACATTTTCCAGGCACTGAGAGAAATCTTCCCCATCGTTCGGTCCTACTTTTCTCAGGTGCCCCTCTATCCGGCGTGCATGCACAGCTTCATGTTTGCCTCCAAGGCCTACGATCCCCTCACGGCGGAGATCACCCGCCCGGCGCCGCAGCCCATGCGCTACTACAACGAAAAAATCCAGAAGAGCTGCTTCGTCCTTCCCAACTTCTACAAGGAATGCCTCTACGAAGGAAAGTACAGCTTCTGACAGAGAGCCCCGTGACTGGCGGCGAATCCATATATGTAACCATTTATAAGAGGATGGGGAACCATCCTTTTTTTACGGGGTAATTAATGGTAAACTATAGAAAATTTGCGCGCCGGTCCCAAAGAGGCGGCGGGAGGAAAGGACAGGACGGAATGAAAGAGAAGTGGACGCGCACGTCCGGCTCGGACAGTTTGCCCTGGCAGGTGCTGATCCTGGCGGCGGGGGATTACCTGGCCATCGTGACGGCGGAATGGGGGGCGCTTACCCTGCGCAATGCCCTCATGGACTACAGCGTCTTCCGCATTGCTCCGGTGTACATGTACCTCATTGTGCCGCTCATTTTCATGCTCTTCCTCTTCATTCAGAAGCTCTATACCAAGAAATTTACCTTCTACCAGGTCATAGAAAAAATCTTTTTTTCCTGTGTCTACAGCGTGCTCCTCTCCATCGTGCTCATGTTTATCGGGCAGGTGGCGGGGAGCGTGTCCCGTCTCTACGTGGCGGTGTTCGCTGTCTTTGTCTTCCTAATGATTTCAGGCGTGCGCTATGGGCTGAAGCAGCTGTTGAGCCATCTTTCCCTGATGCAGACGCCTGTGCTCATCGTGGGAGCGGGGCTCACGGCGGATGTGCTCATCCGTGAATTCCACCGGGACAACGGACTGAATTACCGGGTCGTCGGATTTCTCGAGGATCGCAGTCCGAGGACGAAGTACGCCAGGCGCTATCCCGTTCTCGGCGGCTTTGCCGACCTGGAGCGGGTGGTGGCGGAGAATCGGGTGAGCCGGGTGATCATCGCCGCGCCGGGGCTCTCCCAGAAAATGCAGGCGGACCTGCTCTACCGGGCGCAGGCGGTGTGCCGCGATGTGGGCATCGTGCCGAACCTGGTGGAGGTGCCCATGGCGGACCTTACGGTGGAATCCTTCTACGACGCGCGGGTGATGATTCTCCACATCCAGAATAATTTGTCCAAATGGTCCAACCGGGCGGTGAAGCGGCTGTTTGACATCGCCGCAGTGCTCCTGGGGGGCCTTCTCATTTTGCCCGTGCTTCTGGGCATTGCCCTGTGGATCCGGCTGGACTCGCCCGGCCCGGTCATTTACCGGCACCGCCGCATAGGAAAGGACGGCCGGGTGTTCCACTGCTACAAATTCCGCAGCATGTGCGTGGACTCGGAGGAGCGCCTGCAGCAGCTCCTTGCGGCCGATGAGGACGCCCGGCGGGAATGGGAGACCACCTTCAAGCTGAAGCACGACCCGCGCATCACCCGGGCGGGCGCCATCCTGCGGAAGACGAGCCTCGACGAGCTCCCCCAGCTCATCAACGTGCTCCGCGGGGAGATGAGCCTCGTGGGGCCCCGGCCCATCGTGGAGAAGGAGGTGCCCTACTACGGGGCGCTCATCCGGGAATACTACATGGTGCGCCCGGGCATCACCGGCATGTGGCAGGTGAGCGGCCGGAGCGACGTGGACTACCCCGAGCGGGTCCGCATGGACGGCTGGTATGTGCACAACTGGTCCATCTGGCTGGACCTGCTCCTCCTCTGGCGGACCATCGGGGTGGTGCGCCGGGGAAAGGGCGCCTATTGAGGCGCGGGGCAGGAGACGGGCCGAAATACAATAAAGGAGAGGCGTATGACGATTATCGTGACCGGCGGGGCCGGGTTTATTGGAAGCAATTTTATTTACTATGAATTGGCCCACCATGAGGACCGGATCCTCTGCGTGGACAAGCTGACATACGCGGGCAATCTGGAGACGCTGGCGCCGGTGTGGGAAGACCCGCGGTTTTCCTTCATCCGCGGAGATATTGCAGACCGGCGCTTTGTGTATGAGCTCTTTGAGCGGGAGAAGCCCGATGTGGTGGTGAATTTTGCCGCCGAGAGCCATGTGGACCGGTCCATCCAGAGCCCGTCTGTGTTCCTCGAAACGAACGTCATGGGCACGGGGGTGCTTCTTGACGCGTGCCGCACCTATGGGATCCGGCGGTTCCACCAGGTGTCCACCGACGAGGTCTACGGGGACCTCCCCCTCGAGAGACGGGACCTCTTCTTCACCGAGGAAACGCCCCTCCATGCGTCCTCACCCTATTCAGCGTCGAAGGCGTCGGCGGATTTGCTTACGATGGCGTGGCACCGCACCTACGGCGTGCCCGTCACCATTTCCCGGTGCTCCAACAATTACGGCCCCTTCCAGTTCCCGGAGAAGCTCATCCCCCTCATGCTCATTCACGCCCTGGAGGGGAAACCGCTCCCCGTGTACGGCGACGGGGCGAATGTGCGGGACTGGCTCTTCACGGAGGACCACTGCCGGGCCATCGACCTCATCCTCCGCAAGGGAAAGGAAGGGGAAGTATACAACATCGGCGGACACAATGAGCGGGACAACCTCACCGTGGTGAAAACCATCCTCCGCGCCCTGGGCCGGCCGGAGACGCTCATCGAATACGTGGCGGACCGGCCGGGACACGACCGGCGCTACGCCATCGACCCGGCGAAAATCGAACGGGACCTGGGATGGCGGCCGGAGACGCCCTTCGAGGAGGGCATCGAGCGGACCATCCGGTGGTACCTCGACCACGAGGACTGGTGGCGCCACATTCTGAGCGGCGCCTACCTGGTGTATAATCAGAAGAGGACAGAGGAAAAGTAAGCGCTCGGGGATGGGTATGGACAAGGGACTGAACCAGAAGTTCAATATTTTAATGGCTCTCGGAATGATCGCCGTGGTGGGCATGCACACGGGGTTCATTTTCGTGGAATGGGTGGGGAATGCGTTTCACATTCCCCTTTTCGTGTTTGTGTCGGGGTATTTCTTTTCCGCCAAACCCTTCGGCGCCTTTTTCTTCCGGAAAATACATAAGCTGGTGGCGCCCTTCCTCCTGTGGAGCGCCCTCTACGGCTGCCTCATAACGTACCTGACCGACCAGGGCCTCACCGCCATTGCCTATGAAGACATGTCCCTGTGGTCGCTCCTGTGGCTGCCCTTCACCCAGGGCTCGCAGTTTGCCTTAAACGGCGCGTCCTGGTTCGTGGGGATGCTTGTCCCCATTCAGATTCTCTACTGGGGGGCGCACCGGTGCCTGCGCCACTGGCTGCCCCTGGGCCTCTTCTTCGGCGGCCTCCACGTGCTCGCCCTGTGGCTCTCCTTCCACGGGTACACAGTGACGAACTTTGAAGGGCCCTTCCCCAATACGTGGCAGGGAGCCGGGCGGGTGCTCTACTGCGCCGTCTTCTACTACCTGGGCCACATGTACCGCCTCTACGGGGAGGCGAGAGACCGCTTCCGGTTCCCCGCGGCGGCGCTGGTCCTCATGGGCTTTGGACTCCTGAAAGCGTGGGGCGTGCCGGCGGTGATTTTTGACGTGTGGGGGATGCGCTTCCCCACGCCGCACAATTACTGGCTGCCCTTCGTCATGACCACCGGCGGGATCTACCTCTGCGTCGCGGCCGCAGAATGCATGAAGAACCACGTGGGGGAGCGGAGCCTCCTATCCTACATCGGCAGGCATTCGTGGGACATCATGATGCACCAGCTTCTCTTCCTGTGGCTCACCAACACAGCCCTTCTCCACCTCATGCGCCAGGGGACGATTTCCATCCCGTCATTTGATTACGACGCGTACATGCACCAGGTTTACTACCGCATTGCCGAATACCCCCCGGCGAACGAGCTCATGTACTTCACGGCGGCCCTCATGGGGCCGGTGGTTGGCTGCTGGCTCTGGGAACGGCTGGCAAAGCCCCATGTGCTGGCGGTGCGGAGCGCGCTCTGGCAGACCCTCCGCCGCCCGGCAGGGAAACGGTGAATTTGTATAGGAATGGTATAATAAGACTGTCTGTAAAAATCGGCTGCGTCCTTTGGGGAAGGGGCAGCCGGAACATAGAGGAAGGCATATGGAAAACGGGCTGATTCCGTGGCTGAGCCATCTGGCGCAGCACAACCGCTTCATCTTTACCGAACTGGTGAAGCGGGATTTCAAAAAGAAATACAAGCGCACCGTGCTGGGGGTATTCTGGAGCGTCCTGTCCCCCCTTATTACCATGCTCATTCTGGCCCTCATTTTCGGCAACTTCTTCGGCCGGAGCATTCCCCACTTCATCATCTACCTCTTCAGCGGGCAGGTCGTCTTCAATTACTTCAGAGAATCCACCACCGAGGGCATGCACGCCCTCGTGGCAAACGCGGGGATTTTTTCAAAAATCAACGTGCCGAAATACCTCTTTCTCTTCTCCAAAAACGTGGCGGCCCTTATCAATTTCGGCATCATCCTCGTGATCTACTTCGCCGCCGTGGCCATCGAGGGCATTCCCTACACATGGAAATTCCTCTGCCTCATCTACCCGATCCTCTGCCTGATTTTCATCAACCTGGGCATCGGCTTCATCCTGTCGGCGCTCTTCATCTTCTTCCGGGACATCGCCTACATTTACAGCCTCTTCGTCACGCTGGTCATGTACTCCTCGGCCATCTTCTACGACATCCGCATCGTGCCGGAGCCGTACCAGGCCATTTTCTACGCCAATCCCATTTTCGTGTGCATTGATTACTTCCGAACCATCGTCATCTACGACGCCGTCCCGAGCCTTGAGATGCACGCCATCCTGGCGGCGTACGCGGCAGCGCTCTTTGCTTTTGGATGCTGGATGTACAAGCGGTACAATTACCAGTTCCTGTACTATCTCTGAGGGGGCGGGCTGTGAAAATACTGGATGTGAAGCATGTGTCAGTGCGCTACCGCACGGGAGACCTGAAAAGCATTGACCTGAAAGAATACGTGATGCGCCGTTTCCAGGGGACGTACCACGTGGAAGAATTCTGGGCGAACCGGGACATCACCTTTTCCCTCGAGGCAGGGGAAATGCTGGGCATCATCGGCGCCAACGGCGCGGGAAAATCCACCATCCTGAAAGCCATTTCCGGGATCCTCCGCCCCACAGAAGGCGCCATCGCCCGCCGCGGCACGGTAGCGGCGCTCCTCGAGCTCGCCAGCGGCTTCGACGGGGACCTGACGGTGAAAGAAAACACCTACCTCCGGGGAGCGCTCCTGGGGTACACGAAAGAATTTATGAACCAGGCCTACGACAGCATCATCGACTTCGCCGAGCTCCGGGACATGGAGGATCGGCCGTTCAAGCACCTCTCCTCAGGGATGAAGTCGAGACTGGCCTTCTCCATCGCCTCCATGGTGCGCCCCGACCTCCTCATCTTAGACGAAGTCCTCTCCGTGGGAGACGGGGCCTTCCGGAAGAAGAGCGAGGCCAAAATGAAAGAAATCATCTCCAGCGGCGCCACCACCATCCTCGTATCCCACTCCCTGGGCCAGGTACGCAGCCTCTGCGGAAAAATTCTCTGGCTCCACAAAGGGAGACAAATTCGGTATGGCACCGATGTGAAGGGGATTTGTGATGAGTATCAGGCGTTCCTTGATGGGAAATTGAGTTTAGAACTGAGATCTGAGAACTGAGATCTGAGAAAAAGGACAGCAACAATGGAGACGCGTAGCGGCGACACGACAATTCCAACAGAATGCGGTAAAAGGATAGCGACGAAGCTGAGACCACGTCCCAATGCGCCAAAAGGATTGCAGCTCGGGAGACGCGAAGCGGCATATTTAGAGCTGAGAGCTTAGAACTGAGAGCTTAGATTAATTCTCAGATCTCAGATCTTAGCTTGGCTCCCCGCCCGTTATTTTTTGGCCGGCCCCGCAGGGGAAAAATTGGCGGACCTCAGCGTGAAGCCCGCAGCTTGTTTGAGCGAGCGCAGCGAGCGAGTTTAGCGGAGGGTAGCTGAGGGGCGCCAATTTTAGGCCAAAAAATTCCGCGGCGGCCGTTTCTCTTCTTTGCTTCGTTTCT
>CAZPLS010000036.1:0-14769 GCA_964587685.1 uncultured Dialister sp. | reverse complement strand
TTTGGCAGCAGAGTTTTGTCCAGCGGTGTCGTTGGTTGAGCAGAAAAAGGGCCGGAAAACCGTTTCTGCCAGATTCGCCATGAGTGTATAACCTTTTTCGTTGGGATGGATGCCGTCCATGTAAAAGCGGTCATCATAAGGGAAAGTTTTTTGGAAATCCAGCAGGGGAAGGGACAACTTTCGTGATAGCTCGCGAAGAAAGTCTCCATATTGACGAAGGGTTTCATTGTTTTGTTCAAACTGCCATGCAGCTTGCCATCCTGCAGGTATACTAGCCGGGGTGGTTAAGGGAGGCACGCCGAGGAAAACAGGGAGGTGAGAGGAGAGGTCGCTAATTTCCCGTTCTGCCATGCGGCAGAGAGAATCGAAACGAAGGCCGCATAGAATATCATTGGTGCCGCCCATAAGGAAAAGTGCTTCTCCGGGAGCGGGATGGCTCACAATGGTGCAGGCTTCGGCAAGGATATCAGAAAAAAGGCGCCCGCATATGCCGTGGTTGAAAATGGAAATGTGGAGGAATCGCCGCGTCAGCTGCGCAACCCAGCCCTGGCTGGGAACCGCGCCGTATCCGGCGGTAAGACTGTCGCCCCAGCATTGGAGGGTCTGAAGACGTTGGTAACGGGGAGCAATCATAGGAAGCCTCCTTTTGGTACGCGGGGAATATACGATGTGGGAAAAGACTGGAAGTACAGGGCAAAAGTATATACTGCAATCTGTTGGGAAACATGATACAATAGCGAAAGCAAAAAAGGAAGAGAGACGAAACATCCCCCAATTCTATGACAAGGAGGTATACGGATGAATAGACAATTATCTTTGGAATTCGTGCGCGTTACAGAACAGGCGGCGATTCTGAGCGGTCGGCTCATGGGAAAAGGAGACAAAGAAGGGGCTGATCAGCTTGCGGTAGACGGCATGCATGCCCAGTTTGCCAAAACTCCGATATCCGGGACGGTTGTGATTGGTGAGGGTGAAATGGATGAAGCCCCCATGCTTTATATTGGTGAGCATGTAGGTGCCGGCGGTGAAGAGGTCGACATTGCGGTAGATCCGGTGGAAGGAACCAACCTTGTTGCCAAAGGCCAGGACGGCGCTATTGCAGTATTGGCCATTGCATCCAAAGGTTGTCTGCTTCACGCACCGGATATGTACATGGAGAAGATTTGTGTCGGACCCCGAGGCAAAGGGTGTATTGACATTAATGCCTCTGTGACGGAAAATCTGCGCCGGGTAGCTGAAGGCATGGAACGGGATGTGTCTGATGTCACGGTAGTGGTTCTCGACAGAGAGCGGCATGAAAAAATCATTCGTGAATGCAGAAATGCAGGCGCACGGATTCGCCTGATTACCGACGGGGATGTGGCACCGGCCATAGAATGCGGCATACAGGGAAGCGGCGTTCATATGGTTATCGGATCCGGCGGGGCGCCGGAAGGGGTGCTGGCTGCCGTAGGGCTGAAATGCCTGGGTGGTGATATGCAGGCGCGTCTGCTTCCGCAAAACAAAGAAGAGATTACCCGCCTGCATGAAATGGGCATAGATGATCCGAGTCGCGTGCTTACCTTGGATGACCTTGTAAAGGGAGACGACTGCCTGTTTGCGGCAACGGCTATTACTGACTGCACGTTCCTCCGGGGGGTTCGCTATTTTGGCGGCGGATGCCGTACCAGTACGCTGCTTCTCCGCAACAACACGGGGACCGTGCGTTTCATTGAAACCATTCATCGGTTCGGGGAAGAAAAGCCAGCCGTTAAGTTGTAAGTTTAGGCGTATTTCTGTTAAAATAGCGGGTAAAGCGCAAGCGGTATCCGCTGTTTTTTATTGGAGGCCTCATGAAGGAAGTTTTTGACTGGATCTATTCTATTGTGGTTGCATTATTTCTTGCAATGCTTATCCATATTTTCCTTTTTGTTCCCACGAAAGTCGCGGGAGAATCCATGTATCCCACATTGGATAATGGGCAGTATCTCATAGTAAGCAAAATTTCCCATGTGCTTCGGGAAATGCCGGATTATGGAGAAATTGTTATCATAGACAGCCGTACTCGCCGTGAGAGGTCCTGGATAGATGATTTGATTGAACCAATGAATAATTACCTGGCCATTTTTGATCGGAGCAGACAGGAACACAGCGTGTGGGTGAAGCGTGTAATCGGCAAAGGCGGGGATGTACTGGAATTTAAGGATGGCAGTGTGTGGCGCAATGGGGAAAGGTTGGATGAACCGTATATTAATGAACCAATGGAATTCTCTATGGATGGCTCCTACACTGTGCCGGAAAATACCGTTTTTGTTATGGGGGACAATCGAAATCACAGCAGTGATAGTCGATTTATAGGGCCTGTTCCCGTGGACCATGTCCTGGGACTTGTGGTGTTTGAATTGTAATTGACAGGAAGGCAGCTTTTTGATATAGCCATAGAACCGTGTGCGTGAAACCACACGGTTTTGCTGTTATAGAACAAAAAATCTATGCATAGCCGGGGAAATCAGGAAGTGCGGTGACAAGGATTCTTATTCATCTGCAGTAAGAATTCCAGCATGAGAAGAAATATTTACGCACAGAGAGCGGCGATGGGAAGAAAATTAGGAACGCAGGAAAGGAAATATGGCATATTCGGGCAGCCGGTTTTCCAAGGCAGAAAAAACAATTCATCTATGATAAAATAAGGAGTATAAATTTCTGGGACAGGAGTGAATGAAATGGCACATTGCAATGAAGCCTACTTGAACCTGCAGGGTTCCTATCTTTTTGCGGAAGTGAGAAAGAGAGCGTCCGCGTATCAGGAAAAGCATCCGGAGGCAAAGCTTATATCTCTCGGTATCGGTGATGTGACACAACCTTTGGCGCCCGCGGTGATTGAAGCGATGCACAAGGCCGTGGATGAAATGGCGCATCAGGAAACCTTCCGCGGGTATGGACCGGAGCAAGGGTATCTGTTTCTGCGTCAGGCCATTGTGGAGCATGATTATAAATCGAGAGGCATTGATATTGATCCATCAGAAATCTTTGTAAGCGATGGTGCGAAGTGCGATGTCGGCAATATTCAGGAAATTTTTGATATCAATGATATCGTGGCTGTGACGGATCCGGTGTATCCCGTATACGTGGACAGCAATGTCATGGCAGGTCGCAGCGGCCGTTTCGTGAACGGATCCTTTGAACGGATTGAATACCTGCCCTGTTATGAGGAATGCGATTTTCAGCCCAGCCTGCCGGCGCATGATCCCGCGCTGATTTATCTTTGCTCGCCGAATAATCCCACCGGCGCCGCGTTGGATAAAAAAGCTCTTACCATGTGGGTGCGCTATGCCAAACAGACAGGTTCTGTGATTCTTTTCGATGCGGCCTATGAGTGCTTTATTTCTGACGAAAATATACCGCACAGCATTTATGAAATTGATGGAGCCAAAGAGGTGGCCATTGAATTCCGTTCGTATTCAAAAACGGCGGGATTTACAGGCGTTCGCTGCGGGTTCTGTGTTGTTCCGCATGCACTGAAGCTGGAAACCCTTTCTGGCGATACGGTGGAGGCCAATCAGCTCTGGGACCGTCGGCAGTGCACCAAATTTAACGGCGTATCCTACATTGTGCAACGCGGGGCAGAGGCCATTTATTCAGAAGAGGGGCAGAAACAAATTCATGCCACAATTGATATTTATAAAAGAAATGCACGGCTGATGCTTGAAGGCGCCCGGGAAGCAGGCTTGTCTGCCACGGGTGGGACGAACAGCCCTTATGTATGGCTCGCTGTTCCCGAAGGCATGACAAGCTGGGATTTCTTTGATTTTCTCCTGAATGAAGCGCAGATTATCTGCACACCCGGCTCGGGCTTTGGTCCCTGTGGGGAAGGCTATGTACGGCTTACAGCCTTTAATACGCCTGAAGCAACGGCAGAAGCGGTGGAACGGATGAAAATGGCCGTCTTGGCACGGAAATAAGCAGCAGATCAGGCACCGCTGGGGGCGGTGAGAACCTGCTATTTGAAATACTCTGGCGCAGATAGGAGAAATGAATGAGTACTAATTTGCAGATTGGCATTGTGGGGCTCCCAAATGTAGGGAAATCAACCCTGTTTAATGCGATTACTAAGGCGGGGGCAGAGGCAGCCAATTTTCCCTTTTGTACCATTGAACCCAATGTGGGTGTTGTAGAGGTACCGGACCATCGGCTGTATGTGTTATCGGACATGTTTCATCCCAAGAAAACTACACCTGCGTTTACGCGCTTTGTGGATATTGCGGGGCTTGTGGCCGGTGCATCTCGCGGGGAAGGTCTGGGAAATCAATTTTTGAGCCACATTCGGGAGACTGATGCTATTGCGCATGTGGTACGTTGTTTTGAAAATGAAAACATTACGCACGTTACCGGGTCTGTGGATCCCGTAAGGGATATGGATATTATCAATACGGAGCTTTGCCTGGCAGATCTGGATAGCGTGGACAAAAAGAAAACTAAAACTGCCAAATTGGCACAGGCGGGTATTAAAGAGGCAAAAGCACAGCTTCCGTTGCTGGAACGTATTTACGATGCACTGGCAGAGGGGACACCAGTCCGGGCGATACCCTTAACGGATGATGAGAGGGACATAGTAAAAGAACTGAATCTTCTCACCATTAAGCCGGTTTTATATGTGCTGAACATAGCAGAAGACGATGTGGCGGATCCTATGGCGAATCCTTTTGTTCAGAAGGTTGTTGCCTGTGCGGAAAAAGAGAATGCTCAATGGGTTCCCATTTCTGCGGAAATCGAACAGGAGGTTTCCGAGTTGGATGAGGAGGAAGCAAAAGCCTTCCTTGCGGATTTGGGAGAAACGGAGCCGGGGCTCAATCGATTGATTCGTTCCGCCTATTCCCTCTTAGGGCTCATCAATTTCTTTACGGTAGGTTCCGATGAATGCAGATCATGGACGGTGCATGCCAATACAAAGGCGCCGAAAGCAGCGGGGAAAATTCACAGTGATATAGAGCGCGGTTTTATCCGGGCGGAAATTGTGGCATACAGCGACCTCATGGCCTGCGGTTCGTTCAATGCCGTTCGGGAAAAAGGCCTTCTGCGGATTGAAGGCAAGGACTATGAAATTCAGGACGGGGATATTGCCTATTTCCGGTTTAATGTGTGAAGAAATAGAGAAAGGCAGGGCTGCAGTAGCTCTGCCTTTTGAATATAAATTGTTTGAGAATTTTGCGGAGAAGGGAAAGAATGCGTGATGAGAAGTCATCGGTTCGCAGAGGCTGTTTTATAAGCCGACCGAATCGGTTTGTCGTTTTAACAGAGATAGACGGCGATATCGTAAAAGCACACATGCCGAATCCGGGACGCATGCGGGAACTCCTGTTTCCTGGGACCGTGCTGTATGTTCGCTCCGCCGAAGGGAATGACCGCCGAACTTCCTGGCGTGTTATAGGTGTGGAAAGGGAAGGCAAGGTCATCCCTCTGGATACACTTCAAGCCAATGAAACGGCAGAATGGCTTGTCAATCATGGGAAAATACTGGGATGGGAAGGATTCCATGTCATAAGACGGGAAATTATTATGGGAGACAGCCGGTTTGATCTGCTCCTTGGCGATGCCGAGCAGCAGTTTCCTGTAGAGGTGAAATCATGCACGCTTTTTGGACAAAAGGGAGCCATGTTTCCGGATGCTGTCACCGCTCGAGGGAAGAAACACATTCTTCACTTGGGAGAGCTGGGAAAGCACGGCCGAAAAGCAGGCCTGCTTATTCTGGTGCAGTGGGATCAGGCTGAGTGGTTTCTCCCTAATTATCACAGGGATCCGGAATTTGCAGAAGCCTTTCGCCGCGCTTGGCCATACATTGACTGCAAGGTAGTCGCTCTTTGTTGGAATGAAGGTTTGACCGTACCGGATAAGGTACGCATGCTGTCTGTACCGCTGGACATTATGGAGACAGAGGCGGGAAACCACGGAGATTACTTGCTTGTGGTTCAATTGCAGGAGCCGCGAGATATCGATGTGGGTAGCCTTGGCCAGGTCCATTTTCCAAAGGGCTGGTATGTGTACCTCGGATCCGCTCGAAAAAATCTGGACCAAAGGATGGCCCGTCATCGCCGTCTGAGAAAAGGCATGCACTGGCATATTGACTGGCTGCGAAAGGAGGCCCAGTGGGCAGGATGCATCCCAATTCGGACGAAGGAGGATCTGGAGCACAGAATGGCCTGTGCACTCCGCAGCATCAGCGACTGGCAGATTCCCGGGTTTGGATGTACGGACTGCCAATGCGAATCGCACCTTTTTGGTTTCCGCGAAAATCCCCTGCATACGCCTGCCTTTGTCAGACTGGAGGAGGACTTTACAATCAATCGGCTGGATCAATTAATAAAAAAGCCATGATGCAATCAGGTGTTTACTGTCCTTTCGGTATGCCGTATTTAGAATACTGTAGCAGTAATGGCGGTCGTATCTGCAGGAGTCCGCCAAAGCCAGAAATAAAGAATGATTCCGGCAAAAAACAAAGGATAGTAAAATCAGGCAGCTGACGAAATGAGTTGCCTGATTTTATTTATAAGATACCGCTGCTGTCTGTTGCAGAAAGGTATTGGGCGGGAATAGGTTCTGACAATTTATAGATGATTGTCATTGGGCGTGATCCGAAATGTTTTACATAGTGTGCTTTTCCCAGAAAGGTATAACTCATAGCCCGGCGGTAAACATCCTGTTTGCTTTCGCGTACAAATAGAAGGACGATATTTCCATTTTGATTTTGATGAATATATCGCTGACCCGTTTCAGATTCCGGGGTGACAAAATTTGGGGTCTGCCAATGAAATAATTCGCTGTTGATGGAATAATCTTCATACAGCGTGGTATCGGAAAATTCTTTCGAAGATTTGTTCAAAGTGATAAGAAATGCATCGGTTCTTTTTTCCGGCAGGTATTTGACACCTTCCCGGATTTGCGACGGATTTTTGTAGCCCAATGCGGCAAACAGCTGGTCTCTCGTATAGTGGCAATGCACTTCCAAGGCACAGGGATAGGGTACATCCAGTTTTGGAGGCAAGATCTGGATCCGGTCAATTAAATAGGAAAGCAGCTCATGCATTTCTTTAGCCAAAACAGGATGAGACCTGTATTGTGTGAAAATGTCAATCGGCGTTTTCATGCCACATTCCTGATAATCCTTACCATACATGGTGTATTGCCACATGCGAAGCATTTGTTTTTCCGTTGGCGAGATGGGAAAATAAGGAGATTTGAATTCTTTTTGCAGAAATTGCAGCCATTTAGGGGAATCAATGGAAAGAATACGATAACAAATCTTTGTGAAATGCGCTTCCACCGCGGTCATGGCTTCTGCCGCAAGGAGGCCGGCTTCCATGCAAAGCCGTGTATAAAGTCGTGTACCATTGAAAAATGCTTCTGCCGGGATTTGAACCAGCTTTAAGAATTGGGAGAGCGTGGGAATAGTGTGGGTGGTCTCATAAAAGGCACGGATTTGCTCTATGTAAAAAACATTTTTTCGAAAACGGGCGCGGATATTATCAAGGATTCGTTTCTGGGCAATTTCCTTTAGTTGGATACAGCATCCTTTAGGGACATGGGGAAACCCATTTTTGATTTCATTTTCTATATTGATGTTTTTCCTGTTAAGCAAAGCTGCAAAACGGCTGGAAAAGTCATAATTGCGGTTGGACTGCGCAATGAAATCCAAGACAGTCAGGCAATCCTTTCCCTCGGATAAACGAAGACCGCGGCCCAATTGTTGCAGGAAAATGGTCAGACTGTTGGTGGGCCGCAGAAACATAACCGTATTGATGCTGGGAATATCAACGCCTTCATTAAAGAGATCCACAACAAAGAGAATTTGGATCTCGCCGTTTTCTAACTTTTCTTTGGCCGTCTGACGTACATCCGGCGGTGTATCCGCGTCCAGGTTTTGGGCATGAATGCCATGCTGATTCATGTAATCCGCCATATACTGGGCATGAAGCTTGGATATGCAGAACCCAAGGCACTTCAGGTCCCGAAAATCAGCGATATATTCCTGGAGGGCTCGTAAAACGGCATCTGCCCGTCTTTTGGCAGAGACGGTATTTGAAGCATATTTAAATTCCAGCTCTTTGACATCATAGTTTCCGCTTTGCCACTTCACTTTGGATAGGTCTATGGGATCATCCGTGCCAAAGTAATGAAATGGGCAGAGGAGACGCCGCTCAATAGCATCTGGCAGACGAATTTCCGCACTAATGTGATTATCAAAATAAGGGAGGATGCTTTTGCCGTCCATACGTTCCGGTGTGGCCGTGAGACCCAGAAGAATCTTAGGATTAAAATAGGAAAAGGCTTCCTCATAGCTCTGAGAAGCCGCGTGGTGTGTCTCGTCCACGATGATCATATCGTAATAATCCGGGGACATAGTTTCCCAAAAGCGCATTCTGCGGAACATCTGGATGGACATGAAAAGATGTTCTGGATGTACTGCGCGGTATTCACCGACGGCAAGTTCGCCAAAGGAAGGATCCTTTAAGACACTGCGAAAGCAGTCCAGACTCTGCAGTAAAATTTCTTTTCTATGGGCAAGAAAAAGCAAGTGAGTGGCCTTGTGTGGTTTGTTTGAGGCAAATCGTTTATAATCGAATGCGGCGATAGCCGTTTTTCCTGTACCGGTAGCGGCAACAATGAGATTGCGCCAACAGTTCTTGCCATTCCGTTCAACCTGTAATAAGTCAAGAATGGCTTGCTGGTACGGGTAAGGGTGAATGTCAAAGAAATAGTTTGTAAGTGCTGTTTGGTTTGGATGCCGGATGTGGTCAATTGCACCAATGAGGTGTGATTCCTGGTCGGGAGAATATGGCGTAAAATCCTGCGAATACCAGTACGCATCAAAGGTAGCCTCCATTTTATCAAAAATGTGAGGCTGATCCTGCAAAGTGATTTTGATATTCCATTCCAGTCCATCGGCTATAGCGGCATGAGACAGATTCGAGGAGCCGATATAGGCGGTGGAGTAGCCACTGTTTCTGTAAAACATGTACGCTTTGGCATGCAGCCGGGTTTCTTTTACATCATAGGAAACGCGGACTTCTGTATTGGGGAGCTGAGAAAGCTGAATCACCGCGCGGGGATCCGTAGCGCCCATGTAAGTCGTGGTAATAACACGCAGCCTTCCGCCGCTTTCAGTGAACCGCTTGAGTGCAGGGTAGATTAATCTAAGCCCGGAAAATTTAATGAAAGAAACAAGCAGGTCAATACGGTCGGAGGAGGCAATTTCTTTGGCAAGCTCTGTTGAAATATTTATGTCCTTTTGGCTGTTGGTAAAAAGGAAACTTCGTGAAAGCGAAGTAACTGGCCGCGGTGTATTCGGCTGGGAAATTTGATTTTTTTGGTGATACAGAGAGAGAAGCAGAGATTTTTGGAGCGCAACCATGAACTGCTGCCCCAATTCAGGAGAAGTGCGGAACAAAAAGCGTATACATTCATTGGTAAAGGCAATTTCTGATTCGGCTGTGTCATCATCGGAAAAGTTCGCCAGTTCCTTTAATTGGGTTTGTATTAACTGCTGCAGGTACGATGACAGCCCTTTTACCGCTTCTTGCGGATCAAGGTCTTCCTGTTCGGTCCAAATTTCATTGGTATCAAGGGCGGTTTGTAATTGTTTCTGAAATTCGGAATTTATAATTTTTTCATAAAGGCCGTCTTTTAACAGGGAAATTGCATTTTTCTTCATTGGAAGCTCCCGTCATTTGTTTTTCTGGTTCAGATTTTCGCCCGGTGGTTCATCCGGGTCATTTTTATGTTTGAAATAAAAATAGAAAAACGCGCATCCTGCCAGGGCAATGGCAGCGAGACTGGTGAGCTGGGCGCTTTTTAGTCCCCAAAGGAGAGTGCCGTAGTCCCCGCGGAGGTATTCAAGGAGGAATCGGAGAAGGGAATAGAGGATAATATACAGGCAGAATACGGTGCCCTTAGCATGACGGAAGCAGGAGTACCAAAGTAGCAGCACAAAAATGAGAAGATCTCCCTGGCATTCCCAGACTTCAGCGGGCCACAGGGGCTGGGCCCCGTAGGTGCGGTAAGCCAGCGTAGTGTGCGGATAGAGCAATCCGAAATCGGCTCCCGTGGGATGGCCGAAGGCATCGCCGTTCATAAAATTGGCAATGCGGCCCACCGCCTGCCCCAATATTACAGCCGGCGCTACGGTGTCGGCGAAGGGCAGAATGGGAATGCGATGCTTTTTGAGGTACAGGTATGCTGCTAAAAAGGCAAAAATCAGGCCTCCCTGAATTGACATGCCGCCCTGCCAGACAAAAAAGATTTCTGACAGGTGGTCGTGGTAATAATCCCAGTCAAAGAAAAATACGTCCCAAAGACGTCCGCCCAAGATGCCTGAGAAAGCAACGGTAAGGCCCAGGTCAAAGACATGCGCGTCCCATCCGCGCCCATCTTTTTTTAACAAGAAGTAACCTGTAATACATCCGGAGAGGATGCCGAGGGAAAAGAAAATACCGTAAAAACGGATGGGGAAATCTCCTATAAATGCGAGGTACTGATACATGATTGGTTTGCCGTCCTTTCTTTTATGGCTTGGGGGATCTATGTAAGATTGACATGACTGATTTACATTGACGATGGCTCATATATAACGTAACATTTATATTATACCTGATGGAACAACAGAAATCGGTTGGAAATTTTGACAGGGAAAGGCTGACGGCATGAAAAAGCTATGGATAGGTATCCTTCTTTTTGCACTGTTTTTTGCGACAGGGACGTGTTCTTCCGAGGCGGAGGATGCCGTCTCGGGAGGGACTAAAATCAGAATCAGAAATAAAGAATGGAGGAAAGAGACTCTTATTTTGAAGGATAACCGGCTATATGGTTCGCCAGAACTGCTTTCGGCAGGCGGCCGATGGACAATTTCAAGAGAAAAGGATGCCTTTTTTGCCGCCATTCCCGTTATGGGAAAGGGGGTGGAAAAAGTGCGCCTGCCTGTAGAAGAAAGTGGGCTGGTGGATTTGTCATTCTTTGGCAGGCAGGCTGGATTGACGTATGAATGGGATGAAAAAGGAAAAACAATAACTTTTTATCAAGCCGGCAGGCAAAGTCTCGGAAAAGAAGGAAACAATGCCACACGGGTCAGGGAAAAGGGAAAGATCGTTTTGGTATGGGATCCCGATTCCGCTTTTGATCCTCGGAAGCCCTTTTTCCGGTCTTCAGAAATCAGAAGCATCATTTCTCCCGGATGGGGAAATTATGAATCGATTTTGTCCGGGCAGCAGCTATATTCTTACTCCTATGTGGAAGAGGCGCAGAAGGCTGGCGTGGCGGTTATGCCGATGTTGAATAATGGTTTTAATGAAGTAGCCACCACTGCGTTTTTGCAGGATAAAGAACAGAGAATGCAATTCCTAAGAACGCTGGCTGCCTATACGGAAATGTATGGGCTGGACGGTTGGAATATTGACTTTGAAAACATGAATCCAAATGATGCGGAGCAGTTTACCGAGTTTATAAGAGATACAGCCAAACTTCTTCATGGCATGGGAAAGCAGGTATCCGTGGACATTATGCCTATCGGCAGTCCGAACAGCAATTGGAGCGGATGCTACGACCGAAAGGCACTGGCCAGGTATGCGGATTATGAAATTCTTATGGGATATGACCAAACCGCCCGCGGTAGTGCCTATGCAGGTTCCAATTGTGCCTATGACTGGATGGAACGCATTTTGCCTCCTGTACTGGAGGAAGTGCCTGCGGAGAAGCTGATCTTGGGCCTCCCCTTTTATACCAGAGTCTGGACAGGCAATGATGGAGCAGCAAAGGCAGAGGTTTTGACGATGGCGAAGGTAGGGGCTTTTTCACAGCGGCATAAACTGGTTCCACGCTGGCAAAATAAGGAGAAGCAATTTTATGCTGATTGGAGAGAAAATGGGGTGCGCCACCGGGTTTGGCTGGAGGAATCTCGTTCCCTTGCGGAGAAACTGAATCTTATAGGGAAATATCAATTGGCAGGCGTCGCGTTCTGGAGATATGGCTTCGAACCGGGAGAGGTGTATGCGGTGATTGACAATGCACTCGACACATTGCCCGAATGAAGTGCGCGGCATTCGTTGGTTTGACGCTCTTTAAAGTGCATATTATAATTGGAACTGGTATTCATAAAATCATAAGGAAGACCGGAACGTCGGGTTTTCCTTGGGCATGGAAGGTGAGAGTATGGAAAAATACATTCCGCAGGAGATCGAAAAAAAATGGCAGAAAATCTGGAAAGAGACAGGTGCCTTTGCTGTAAAAGAAGATCCGGATAAAAAGAAGTACTATGTGCTGGAGATGTTTCCCTATCCGTCGGGCAATCTTCACATGGGGCATGTGAGAAACTACTCCATTGGTGACGTCATTGCACGTTTCAAGAAAATGCAGGGATATAACGTGCTTCATCCTATGGGGTTTGATGCCTTTGGCATGCCTGCTGAAAATGCGGCAATTAAGCACGGAACGCCCCCCGCAGAATGGACATACTCAAATATTGACAATATGACCCGCCAGCAGGAAGATCTGGGCCTTTCCTATGACTGGGATCGCAAGGTGCTCACTTGTCGGGAGGATTATTACAAACACACACAGAAGCTTTTCGAGATTTTTTACAAGCGGGGGCTTGCTTACAAAAAGGAAGCGAAAGTGAACTGGTGTGAAAGCTGCCACACCGTGCTTGCTAACGAGCAGGTAGAGGAGGGGTGTTGCTGGCGCTGTAAAAATCCGGTTGTGAAAAAAGACCTTTCTCAGTGGTTCTTGAAAATCACGAACTATGCGGATCGCCTGCTGGCTGATCTGGATCATATGTCGGGCTGGCCGGAGCGGGTCAAGACGATGCAGCGCAATTGGATCGGCAGGTCTACAGGGACGCAGTTTTCCTTTAAGGTGGAGGGAATGGATGCAGAAATCTCCGTATACACGACCCGTGTGGACACGGTGTATGGGGTAACCTACATGGTGCTGGCACCGGAGCATCCGCTGGTGGAAAAGCTGATTAAAGGTAATCCGGAAGAAGATAGAATCCAAGCGTTTATCAATACCGTTAAAAATGAAAATGATATTGAGCGTACCTCAGAGGCAGCAGAAAAGCTCGGGATGTTTACGGGCAGCTATGCCATTCATCCTCTTACGGGAGAACGGGTGCCGATTTGGATTGCCAATTATGTCCTGTACGAATATGGCACCGGTGCGGTGATGGCCGTTCCGGCTCACGATGAACGTGACTGGGCCTTCGCTAAAAAATACAACCTTCCTATAAGGCTCGTTGTTCAGAACAAAGAACATAATCTTGTGCTGGAAGATATGGAGGATGCCTACCATGAAGATGGCTGGCTGGTGGATTCAGGTGAATTTACCGGATTGTCATCAGCAGAAGGCCGTGATGCCATTACCAAACATATGGAAAAGATGGGAATTGGCGAAAACAAGGTCAATTACCGCCTTCGTGATTGGTTGATTTCCCGGCAGCGGTATTGGGGCTGTCCCATTCCCATTATTAACTGCCCGCACTGCGGTCCAGTGTTGGTTCCGGAAGAGGACTTGCCGGTTGTCCTGCCGAAGGATGTGGATTTCGTGGCCGGTGCCACCTCACCGCTTCAAACAAGTGAAAGTTTCCTGCACTGCAAATGCCCGCATTGCGGTGCGGACGCGATCCGGGAAACAGATACCATGGATACATTCATTGATTCGTCTTGGTATTTTCTTCGGTATGCAGATCCCAAAAATGAAAACATGCCCTTTGATAAAGAGAAGGCCAATTATTGGATGCCGGTGGATCAATATATCGGCGGCATTGAACATGCGATTCTTCACCTGCTGTATTCCCGTTTCTTTATGAAAGTTCTTCAGGATGAAGGACTTGTACGTGATGACGAGCCGTTCACCAACCTGCTCTGCCAGGGAATGGTGCTGAAAGACGGTGGAAAGATGAGTAAATCCGTCGGGAATGTAGTAAGTCCGGAAGAAATTGTTGGAAAATACGGCGCGGATACTGCCAGATTGTTTATTCTCTTTACTGCTCCGCCTGAAAAAGACTTGGCGTGGAGCGACCAGGGGGTGGAAGGGGCGTATCGTTTCCTGAAGCGTGTCTGGGCTATTGTTGGACGTTATATAGAACTCGGCAAGACGTGTGGGCAGGAGTTCAATGAGGATGAAAAGAATCTTCGGCGGCGTCTGCATCAGACCATTGCCAAGGTGACCGCGGACCTGGACGGAAAATTCAATTTCAACACAGCCATCAGCTCTGTCATGGAATTGGTCAATGCCATGTATCTCTATGTGGAAAAGCATGATTCTATTCATGACGCTTGTGCGAAGGAATTGGTGAGAAACCTGCTTGTTCTCCTTGCGCCTTTTGTTCCGCATATGACGGAAGAATTGTGGCAGCATCTGGGGGAATCGGAAAATAGTGTCCATGATGCCAAATGGCCGGAGGTGGATCACAGCGCACTCGTCGTCGATGAAGTAGAGCTGGCCGTGCAGGTGAACGGCAAGCTTCGCACTACCCTCACGGTTCCGGTGGAAATGGGTAAAGAAGATATTGCAGAGAGAGCAAAAGCATTGCCGGAACTGGACCGGTATATTGGCGGGAAATCCATTTTGAAATGCATTGTGATTCCCGGCCGCGTGGTAAATATTGTTGTAAAATAAAGAGCTTAGACAAGATGCAGTTCTTGTGACAAACTCCCTTTGGAGATGGCAAGCGGTAATAAGCTGTCTCTCCAAAGGGAGTTTTTATGGTTCAAATTTTGTAATCGAAAATGGGTGTGCGGAAGGGGA
>CAZPLS010000035.1:0-14877 GCA_964587685.1 uncultured Dialister sp. | reverse complement strand
AGCTGTACTGTCTGCAGAATTTCTTCATAGTCTTTCAGTGTTGCCTGGCTCATGGGGTTCCTCCTTTTTGAAACGGAATGGTACTTGGTACTATAATCATAGCAAGAACGGGAATAAAAACAAGTACGCACAATAAAGTGCGATACTAACATGCAGCACACATACTTACCTTTTGTACACTGTGAATAAGTGGGATGCGGAGGGACGGGGCCTGTCAGGAATGGAAAAGGGCACCGCCCTGCCTGCGTATCGCGTTAGCCAATGAAACGCCCTTCATGAGGGAATCCGATCATGAAGGGCGATACTATTCGATGAGGATGAGGCCGTAAATGTGGAATTCCTTCACCGGGCCCCGGAGGACGCGGGAGTTAAAGCCACCCGCTGCCGCCAGGGCCATCACGTCGATGCCGCAGGCCTCCGCGGACGGTCTTGCCAGGTCGGGATGGACGCAGTGCTGAAGGTTGCACGTGTCGCAGAGCCAGCACCGCCCGGCCTTGAGGCCGAAGGCGCGGTAGTAATTGAGAAGGAACGCTTCCCGCTCCGTGCCGACGACCACGTCGGTGAGCCGTTTGCAGATGACCTTATTGTACGTTTTCCAGTCCGTGTTTTCCGGTACGGGGATGGGGAGCTGTACCAGCAGGGACCATTCGTATTCAGAAAGGAACTGGTTCATAAATTCCGCAGAGGGGGCGTGGGGCGGGCAGCATAGGGTGCGGCCGTAGTTTTCGCAGCCGAACTGGCACTTCATGCGCGTCCACGCGCCCGTTTTAATGGCGGATACCTTCACGGGCACCGCCGCGGAGGCGCCCAGGCTTTTTGCCTTGTCCTCCAGAGTTTGCCAATCTTCCTGTGTCATTCGTAAAGACCTCCTTAGGTCAATGAGAATGGGATGCCGGCGCGAGCACGCCCGTGCCGTCGAAGGCGGGGGTGTAGGCACTGTCGGCGGCGCCCTTTTGCTGGATGTAGCCGTCTTCAATGCCGAGCGATTCCATGTACGATTCGGCCTCTTCGTATTCCTCGTCGGAGAGGGGCCGGTTGATTTCAGGAAATTCGGCGGCGCGTCCGCAGGGCACGTACTGCCGCATGAGGCTGAAGAGAATCTGTCCGGGGCGGAAGGTGTCGGCGATATAGTCGAGCACGCCCTTAGTGTTGTCCAGCTGGCCGGGGAGGACAAGGTGGCGGATGAGCACGCCCTTCCGGAGGAGCCCGTCGGGGCCGATGTCATAGTTGCCGGTCTGGCGGACCATCTGCTCAATGGCCGCCGTGGCCCGTTCGAAGTAGTCCGGCGCGTCGCTGTAGCGGGCGGCGGCGCGGCTGTCGCTGTACTTCAGGTCCGGCAGCCAGATCTGGATTTTCTTTCGGAGAAAGGCCACGGTGTGCACGCTTTCGTAGCCCCCGCAGTTGTATACCACCGGTACGGGGAGGGGCTCGGAGAGGCTCTGGTAAATGGCGTGGGTGAAATGGGTGGGCGTCACCAGGTCAATGTTGTGCGCTCCCTGGGCGATGAGCTCGAAGTAGATGGCACGGAGCCGCTCTACGGAGATTTCCACGCCCTTCCGGAGTACGGAAATGTCGTAGTTCTGGCAGTATACGCAGGACAGGTTGCACCCGGCGAAGAAGACCGTGCCGGCGCCGCGGGTGCCGCTGATGCAGGGCTCCTCCCAGTGATGGAGGGCGGCGCGGGATACCACCGGAAGCATGCCCAGCCGGCAGTACCCCACGGGGCCGCTTCCTGAGAGGGATTCTCTCCGGTCAATGCGGCAGCGCCGGGGACAGATATTGCATAGACTCATGGTGTATCCTCCGGAAGCGGGGAAAAAAGTGAGGGCTGGCGCGGGGACCTGGCGGGCGTGCGGTCCGTCACCGTGTCAAGGGACGTGAGCGGCGGCCCCAGAAGGGGCGATGCAGGAGAGGCGGGCGCGACGCGGGTGCGCACGGCATAGCAGTAGCAGCACCCCGCGGGACAGGTGCTGTACGCGCCGATGTCTGCCGCGGCGGCGCAGGTGCACCCCGTCCGCTGGCTCCGATCCCGCGCAAAGGGAATGGGCCTTCCGGCGATGCGGGACAGGCGCTTTCCATCAATGCACGCCGCCGGGGGAAGATCCGTCTCCGCCTCGCAGCACGCCCGCAGGGAAAAGCCAAACTGCGCCGCAGACTGCCGGAAGGAAGCCAGGATTTGTTCCCGCTCCGCCGCATCCGGCGGCCGGATCCCCCGATTGCTGAGGGCGCGGACGATGTGCCGGTAGGGATCGAGGAAGCTGATGATGCACGTGTCCGTACTGCCCTTGAGTTCCCGGCAGAAGGCGGCAAAGGTCTCGCCGTGGCGCTCTGCGGTCCACGCCGGAGAGATAAGGATCGGATCATAGCGCCACACCAGGCGCTCTGCGCCGATGTGCTCCGAGAGCGCCCGGAAGGCAGAGAGGAGGCGCCCCTTCTCCGGCAGCCCCGGCTCGATGTCCCGTCCATAGGGCGTGAGTGTCCACTGAAAGTAGTAGGGCCAGGGAGCAAAGAGAGAGAGGCGGCGTGCCAGGGGCAGGGGATTCTTCGTCCAGAAGACGATGCCCTCCGCCGCATCCGGCGCGAGGGGGATGCGCCATACCTGATGGGGTCGGAAGGGGTGGCGCACGAGAGCATACCCCGCAGAAAAACGCCGGCAGAGCCATTCCCCGTGGAAGGCGGGCAGGTCTGTCCGGCGGCTGGCGCTGATGATCATTTTTTGTACTTCTTTTCGGCCTTTTCCATAAAGGGCGCCGACTCCACGAGGCACCGAACGTGCTCCGCCCGGGCTACCTCGCCCGCCTCATCCTCCGCGATGATGTGGAAGGTGAGGTAGCGCCCCTCCGTTTCGGCGAGCACGGCCCGGACGGTCACCGTATGGCCCAGCGGCGTGGGCGAGGTGTGGTGCATCATGAGGGAAATGCCCACAGAGGTGGTGGATGAGGGCAGGCAGTCTGCCAGCGCCTTCACAGCAGCCTGCTCCATGAGGGCGGCCAGCACGGGGGTAGCGCACACGGGAAGGCTGCCGCTCCCCACGGCGCGGGCTGTTTTTTCTTCTGTCACTTCACAGGAAACGGATGCTTCCATCCCTTCCTTTAAAATCATGGAATCCACTCCTTTCGTTTCGCAAAATTAAGGTCTTTAAGCATATGATATAATATATTTATGAAAAATGTAAATCGCTTTATAATTTAATGTTTGATATCTATTGTTTATATCCAAAGCGTTATCATGGTATTATTGGGGAGAGAATATGTGGCAGGACTTTATGGAGCTGCCGCCGGGTCAGCGCCGATTGCTGGGAATTGTGTGCATCCTCATTATAGCACTCATTGCGCTGGGCGGCTTGTGGCAGTATGAGTACGCAGTGAAGCGCGGTCCCCGGGTAGGGACGGTGGTGGTCCGCGTGGAGAAAAACATGACCGGCGAGGAAATCGGCGAGCTCCTTGAGAAAGAAGGCGTCATTCTGGACAGCCGGGTGTTCCGCATCGCTCTTCGGCTGAACAATGAGGAGCGGGCCATGCGGAGCGGTACCTACCGCCTTCTTACGGGACTCACCGTGGAGGAGGCTATCAATGAGATTCGAAAGGGCAGCGTGGCCTTCAAAACGGTCACCTTCCCCGAGGGCTCCACGGCAAGGCAGATGGGAGAGATTCTGAAACGGGCCGGCCTTGACGGAGGCGAGCGTTTCTTCGAGGAGGCCGCGGTGTACGCCCCCCTTCCGTACATGACGGGGCCGGAGCCGGTGGCCGTGGCAGGGGAAGGCTTCCTTTTTGCCGACACCTATGACATTCCGGAGGACTTCACGGCCCGGCAGATTTGCGACATGCTCTACCGCCGCACCGATGATATTCTCACTGAGGATGTGCGTCACTGGGCCCAGGTGAAGGGGCTTTCCCTCCACGACCTCATAACCATCGCGTCCATGGTGGAGCGGGAGGCCCGCTTCCCGGAGGACCAGAAGCCCATTGCATCGGTCATCATGAAGCGGCTGGAGCGGGACATGCCCCTCCAGATCGATGCGACAGTGCAGTACGTCCTGGGCGGGGTGAAGCCGGAGCTGTCCAGGGCAGACCTGGAGGTGTCCTCTCCGTACAACACGTACAAGCGCACGGGCCTCCCGCCAGGCCCCATCAGCTCGCCGGGCCAGGCGGCCATACTGGCGGTGCTCTACGCTGAGCCCGGAGAATACCTCTACTACGTGGCCAAATCCGATGGATACCACGTATTCAGCCGCACCTATGATGAGCACCTGAGAGCCATTCAGGAGATTTATGGTAATGATGAATAAAGCTGTCCTTGCGGCTCTTGAGGCGGAAGGGGCGGCGCAGGGCGTGCCCCTCCTGCGGGCGGAAGAGCGTGCGGCGCTTCGGCAGGTTCTCCTTGCGGTGCAGCCGGCGCGGATCCTGGAAATCGGCACAGCCATCGGGTTTTCCGCCCTCCTCATGGCGGAGGTCTGCCCGGAGGCGGTGGTGGACACGGTGGAAATCGACCCCGTCCGCCATGCCCGGGCGGAGGCGGCTGTGCAGGAGGCGGGCTGTTCGGGGCGCATCACCTGCCACCTGGGAGACGCGGCGGAGGTGCTGCCCCGCCTCTCCGGGCCCTATGATTTCCTCTTTCTCGACGGGGCGAAAGGGCAGTATCTGCGACACCTCCTTATGGCAGAGGCCCTCCTTTCGCCGAAGGCGGTCATCGCCGCGGACAATGTGCTCTTCCGCGGTCTGGTGGAGGGAGCGGATCCCGTGCCGCATCGGTGGCGCACCATCGTCATGCGGCTTCGGGCCTACCTGGCCTATGTGGAGAGCCATTATGAAACAATCATTCTGCCGGATGGGGACGGACTGGCCCTGTCCCGACGGAAGGGGGGATGAGGGTGGAACCCATTGAGCTGCTGGCGCCGGCCGGCAATATGGAAAAACTGAAAATGGCCATCGCCTACGGGGCAGACGCGGTCTACCTGGCAGGGCGCCGGTTCAGCCTCCGTGCCTACGGGGGCAATTTCAATGCCGATGAGCTGAAGGAAGCGGCGGACTTCGTGCACAGCCGGGGCAAAAAGATGTATGTGACGGTGAACATCATTCCCCGCAATGAGGACCTGGAGGGGCTGGGAGAGTATTTTACCTTTCTGGAATCCATCGGAGCGGATGGGGCCATCGTCTCTGACCTGGGGGTGTTCCAGCTCGCCCGCGAGGCGGCGCCGCACCTGCCCTTACACGTGTCTACCCAGGCGAGCTGCGCCAACTGGCGGTCCGCCAAGGTGTGGAAGGACCTGGGGGCGTCCCGGGTGGTGCTTGCCCGGGAAGTATCCATTGCGGAAATGGCCCGCATCCGGGAAAAGACGGGTGTGGAGCTGGAATACTTCGTTCACGGCGCTATGTGTATCTCCTGGTCGGGGCGGTGCCTCCTTTCCAATTTCTTTACCGACGGGCGGCGCCAGTCCAACCGGGGGGAATGCATCCAGGCGTGCCGCTTCCGCTACGCCCTGGTGGAGGAAACCCGGCCGAACCAGTACTGGCCGGTGGAGGAGGACGAGCACGGCACGTACATCCTGAACAGCAAGGATCTGTGCCTCCTCCGGCAGATTCCCGCGCTCATCGAGGCAGGCGCGTCGAGTCTTAAAATTGAGGGGCGCATGAAGAGCGTGTACTACACCGCCGCTGTGACGGCCGTCTACCGGCAGGCCCTCGACGCGTACTACGAGGAAGGGCCCCGCTTTTATGTGCGGGAACGGTGGCTGAAGGAGCTTGAAAAAATTTCCCACCGCCCCTACACGGAGGGGTTTGCCATGGGCCATCCGGTGCACACCCAGACCTATGACCGGGCCCAGCCCGAGCAGTCCTGGGACTTCATCGCCGTTGTCCTGGCCTGGGACGAGGCATCCCGCACCGCACAAATCCAGCAGCGGAGCCCTTTCCGGACAGGTGAGAACGCAGAGTGTCTCTTCCCTGACGGGCGCACGGCAGATTTGACCATCGGTTCCCTTGTGAACGCAGCGGGGGAGGCGGTACAAGGGGCGCCGCACCCGCTGGAGGTACTCACCATGCCGTCAGACATGCCCCTTTTGCCCCATTCCATTCTGAGGAGGCGCGCCCATGGATGAAGACGCGGTATACATTGAAATTTCGCCCCATGATGTGAATTTCGTCACCCGCATTCTGGAGGGGTACGAGTACATAGGCGTGCTCACCACACTCCGTCCCGAGCGGGGGCTCTGCTGCATCCATTCCACCTTCGATACGAGGGAGGACGTCATGACCGTGCTGCGGAGCCTGGACGTGCCGGTGCGCTTCCTGTCCCTGGAAGAGGCAGCGGAGGCCATGCAATAAAATAAAGTACAAAAAGCGGACGTGCGGTCCGTTTTTTTGCGGCCAATTCCTGCCGGCCCGCCGCGGGGAGTATAGTATAATGGGGAAAACGGGCGCTGGGCCGCAGGGAAAACACGCTGGAATACCTCAACCGGTGCAGCGGTGCACGGCTTCATGGGAGCGGTGTGTAAATGGGCGGTGCACGGAGGGGCGCGCCTTTTTATTCCTGCCGAATCAGTGTATAATTTTATACTATAAGAAAATAAGCGCTCCGCAACGGCGGAGAGGAGGCATTATGGAAGCATACAATGGTTTGGTGACAGATTTATACCAGCTCACCATGACGAACGCTCTCTACGAGGCGGGGCGGCATAACCGGCGGGTGGTGTTCGACCGGTTCTACCGGGAAAATCCCTTCGGCGGCGGCTACACCGTAGTGGCCGGGCTGGCCCATTTGAAGGAATTCATTGAAAAATTCCGGTACAGCGCGGAGGACATTGAATACCTCCGCAGCCTGGGCCTGTTCAGCGAGGGCTTTTTGTCCTACCTGGCGGACTTCCACTTCACCGGGGACATTTACGCCATGCCCGAGGGGACGGTGGCCTTTCCCGGGGAGGTGCTCCTCCGGTTCCATGGCACCACTACCGAGGCCATGCTCCTGGAGACGGGGCTGTCCATGATTCTGAACCATGAAAGCCTCATTGCCACCAAGGCGCGGCGCATCCGCACCGTGGCGGGGACAGACGCCCTCATGGAGTTCGGTCTCCGCCGGGCGCAGGGCCGGTCAGCGGGCCTCTGGGGCGCCCGGGCGGCCATGGTGGGCGGCTTCAACGGCACGAGCAACGTGGAGGCGGGGAAGCGCTTCGGTATCCCCGTGCTGGGTACGATGGCGCACAGCTGGATCATGAGCTTTGACTCTGAGCTGGATGCGTTCCGGGCCTATGCGGCAAGGTACCATGACAATCTGATTTTCCTGGCGGATACATACCACGTCCTCGAGTACGGCGTGCCCCATGCCATAGAGGTGCTCCGGGAGCTCCGGGCGGCGGGGCGGATGCCGAAAAAGTACGGCGTGCGCATCGACAGCGGGGACCTGGCCTACCTTTCCAGGGAGGCGAGCCGCCTCTTCCGCGAGGCGGGCTTCCCTGATGCCATCATTTCCGGCTCCAATGACCTGGACGAGTACGCCATCCTCTCTCTCAAGCAGCAGGGGTGCACCGTCACCTCCTGGGGCATCGGAACGAAGTGCATCACCGCCGACGGATCCCCCGCCCTGGGGGGCGTCTTCAAGATGTGCGCCCGGGAAAAGGACGGAGACTTCCTGCCGGTGATGAAGATTTCCAACGATGTGTCGAAGATGACCAACCCGGGCATCAAGGCGGTTCGCCGGTTCTACCGGAAGGATACAGGGAAGATCATTACTGACCTGGTCTGCCTGGCGGACGAGCCCATGGCGGACGGGCGGACCTTCACCCTCACCACCGAATCGGCGAAGTGGCGGAAAAAGGAGCTTGCTTCAGGGACCTATGAGGCGGAGGAGCTGCTCCGGCCCCTGGTGCGCAAAGGGGAGCCCCTGAGTCAGCCGGCGCTGCCGGATATTATTGCCTACGCCAATGACCAGATGTCCCGGCTCTGGCCGGAATATACCCGCCTCCTCAGGCCGGATCTCATGGAGGTCAATTTGTCGGATCCCCTCCAGCGGATGAAGGACGCCATCATAGAAAAGGAACTGGGCCGCCGGTCAGACAACAGGGACGCCCGCAAACATGGGAGGACAGAACCATGAAACTTCTCCATGCGGTGCTCGCGGCGGCGCTCCTTCTGGGGGGCGGTGCGGCCCGGGCGGATGATCTCACTCTGCCCACCGGCGAGGTGCTTCCTCTGGGGCGGCAGGTGGCCGTCTGGCAGGGAAAGAATTCCTACTTCGCCGGCCAGGTGGAGGCCGTGCTTTCTGACCCGGTCCTGCCGGCGGCCATCGCCAAAGACCTCCTGGACAAGGGCGTTTACGGGCCGGGTGAGGTGACACAGGCGGCAGACATGGCGGCGGCCGCGGCTCATCTCCTCCGCACATCCCGGGCGTACCAGCTGCGGAGCATCACCGCAGATACGATGTACGCGGCGTATGTCCTCTCCTTTCCCTCCGTATCGCTTCCGAAGGGCGCGATTCCGGTGCAGGTATCGGATGACGCAGAGCAGGATTTCCCGGAGGGAGGCCGGGCGGGCCAATCCAGGGGCGGCGTGACCTGGTGGTACCGGTGGGTATACATAGAGCCCGTCATTTCCGGCTATGCCATGCCCCTGTGGTTCTGCACGGTGGAAACGGCAAAGGGAGAAGGCAAAGAATCCACTGTCACCATCCTTGTGACCGACCAGGCTTCCGGGAAGCATTTCACGCCCCTGCTGGAAAAGGCATTGGAGGAAGCACGATGAAGAACACATGGATAGGGGCCCTGGCCCTTTCACTCCTTTCCGTTCTGCCCTGCGGCGCGGCGGAGACTACCCTGCCGCCGGCGGCCATTCTGGAAAACACCGTCTCCGAGGTGCGGCACACCATAGCCGAGGCGGGCATGGAGGCGGGAGCGGAGTTCCTTCCCGTGCTGGACCTGGGGGAGGGCGTCACCTATACCCCGGCGGAGCGTACCTCCATCGGCCCTGACGCAGTGGACTTCCCCATGCTTTCGGGACAGCTCCGCATAGAGCGGGGCGGCATCGTCCAGACAGCGGACGTCATTACACTCGAGTCTCTTTCCACGGAAATGGGGAGCATGTTTGACGGCCTCTTCCCCGAGGCGGGCCCTGTATCGCCTGAGGGGCTGCGGAAGATCACGAATTTCAACCGCAACCTGGGGAACGCCCAAGCCATGGTGAACCAGCTGCTGGTGCACACCGTGGCCCGGATGCGGGCGGAAACAGGCGAGCCCATGCCCTATTCTCTCCTCTACATGGAGATGCGCAATGTGGAGGCCATGCATCGTCTGGCCGAAGTCAATCCCCTTGTTTACACCACGGGGGGACGTATCCTCTTCTACGCGGATGGGTGGATTTTCCCCCAGTACGTGAAGGCCTACCTGTGGAAGGCGGGGCCGTCGTACCGCGTGGTCATCCTCTGGACGAGCGACAGCCAGAAGGAGGCCGTGCAGGAGGCAGGACTGCGCCTCGTGCGGGCCGCTCTCTCCCAATAATAACGGACCGCGGCTTTGGCGGAAGGGCGCTGCCCTGGTCCGGAAGCCGCATTTTTGTAAAAGGCAGTCCCATGCGGGATCAGATAGAGCGCGGTGCGCGGAAAGGAGAGCTATGAAGCGCTGGCTTTGCGCCTGCGCGTGCGGGCTCTGGCTGTGGGCCGGAGCGGCGGCGCGGGCAGATGACCTGTACCTCTCCGGCGGGGTGGTGCTCCCTGTGGAGGAAGCGGAAACCGCTCCGGTGGAGACATCCCTCCTGGGGAGCCTCCTCGCGGAGCGGATGCGCGACGCGGTGACAGAGGACAAGCTGAGCAAGACCATTGATCGGCTGGGCCTCTATGACAAGGAAGATACGGTAAAGCGGGACGGGCTGGCCCGCCTGGCCTCCCGCATTCTCCTGGGCGGCCAGTTTTCCATTCTGAAAGCGGCTGACGGGAAGGCGGCGGGAATCTTCCTCACCGTTCACGTGAGCGGCGAGGACGAGCGGGCCTTGAGCCGCCTCCTTGCGGGCGCCAACGAGCCGGATCTCCCCATCAAGGGCGCCGTCCGGCGGCGGAGGAATGACTCCATTACGGCAGGGGATTTCTCCCTCGTAGAAACCTCCCCCCTGCGGCGGGGCATTTCGGAGGGCGGCGTGCCCTACCGGTGGGGCGACGCGGTCATCGCCTATGCAGGCAGGCTCCACTTGACACTGCCCTTCACCGCCGTCTATGCCCGGCAGGACGGGCCGGACGGGGAAGTGTATTCGATCTTTCTGGCACTCCCTGACGGGGCGCGGTACTTCCTGCCCCGCCTGGAGGCAGGATTTAAGAATGCCCGACTGGGAGAAGCCCCCGCGGAGGAGACACCATGAAACAAGGCATTTTGGTCCTGGCGCTGACGGCGCTCCTCACTTCGCCCTGGGCAGCCCGGGCGGAGGACATGGTCATCTCCGGGCTTGGAACGGTTCCCTTTGCAAAGGAGATCCGGATTATCGACGGCGCGGGCACGGCCATAGAATCGATGCTGCGGAAAAGCATGGCACAGCCGGAGGATCAGCGGTCAAAGCGAGCGTCCCTCATGCGCTTTTTCACCATGCCCCTGGGCGCAGCCGTGTCAAATGGAACGGATGATTGTCCGGCGGCGCGGGCCCGCATTTACCAGCTCGTGAAGGAAGGGCGGATCGGGATGCACACCATGACGGTCGTCGCCTTCTCCGGCACGGGGGAGGAGCTCTTCCCGCGCAGCAAAAAGCTCCGCGCCTGGTGGGACGAAGCGTTCCGCACGGGCGGGAAGGTGGGGAAGGCCCGGGAAATGACACTCATCTCTGTGGATGACTTCGAGCGCGCCGCCCGGGAGGTCATGAACCGGGGCGAAGGGGAGGCGGTGGACTTTAACGTCCTCGAAGCGTCTCCCTGGCGGGCCTACCACAATGACGACGGCACCGTGCGGTGGCAGCAGACCGTCAAATTCGTGGTCACCACGAGAAACGGCCTCCTGTCGGCGGTGTGGCTCGAATCGGTGCTCTTCCGGAACGACGACGGGCAGTACCATTTCCTCATTTTCTCGGGAAACCACGAATCAGGGCATCAGCTCACCGATGAAATTCTCTACGCGCTCTACCAGATCAGGAGGGACCAGGCATGAATTGGAAACCATTGGCCCTTGCCCTGCCCCTTTGGGCGGCGGCCCTGCCCTGCGGGGCGTCGGAGCTTTCAGACTGCGCAAAGACCGTCCTGGCCCCCTTCATTACGTATATAGAACTGGAGGAGCCCCAGACGGCGTACTTTGCGGACAGGGAAATCCCCTACACGGCGGGGCAGCTCGTCATTGACCTGCGCCGGAGAGGGACCTACCTCACAGGCTACGTCATCTCCGCTTCCACGGAGGGGGATCCCCTCTCAGAATCTCTCTTTTGGCCCTACTTCCGGTACAACCTCGGCGCCAGAGAGTATGAGGGCCTGACGGAGGTGAACGCCGCTCTCTTCGACGAGCGGTCGTCCCTCTACCAGATGCTCGTGGACGCCCTTGCCCGCTGGGCGGACCGCATGGCGGGGGGCGCGAGCGTGCAGCTTGAGGTGAGCCTCGATGAAATCGAGCCGGTGCGCCGCGCCGGAGAAATGGGGGCCATCGTCTACACCGCGGGGGCGCGCATCATGCTCTCCTCGGAGGGACTTATCATGCCCCTCTACGGGCGGGGCTACATGTACCGCGACGGGGGCCACTACCGTACGGTGGCGCTCATCACCCATGACGACAGCCGGGAGCTTTTGGGCTACGCCCTGGCGGACATGGTGGGGGAAGCAGCGCGGCGTGCGGCGCAGCGGGACCTCACTGCCTTTATTGAATCCGTTGATTTAAGCGACCGGGATTGAATGGCACCGGAAAAAATAAAGGAGCGGAACCATGGATCTGACCTGGTCTCAGTACCTCATCATCTGCCCGCTGGTCTTTCTGGCGGGCTTCGTTGACGCCGTGGCCGGCGGCGGCGGGCTCATTTCCCTGCCAGCCTTCTTCATGGGCGGCCTTCCCGTGCACTATGCTCTGGGCACAAACAAGCTCGCCGCCTGCATGGGGACCGCCCTCACCACATGGAAGTTCGCCCGCAGGGGCTGGATCGAATGGCGGCCCGCAGCGGGCGGCGCGGTGTGCGCGCTGGCGGGGGCGTCCCTGGGGGCGCAGACCGCGCTGTACATGGATCCGGCCTACTTCAAGCTCATCATTCTCGTGGTACTGCCGCTGACGGCGGCCTATGTGATGACAAAGAAATCCATCGAGACGAATAAACCGCCCTTCGGCGAAGGAAAAACCGCAGCCATCGCCATGGGATGCGCCTTCGTGATGGGTCTCTATGATGGATTTTACGGCCCGGGAACGGGCACCTTCCTCCTGCTCCTCCTCACGGGAGTGGCGCACCTTCCGCTCACGAAGGCCAACGGCATGGCCAAGGCCATCAATTTATCCACCAACGCGGCGGCGCTGGCTGTCTTTTTGTGGAATGACGCGGTCATCATTTCTCTCGGCCTGACCACAGGGGCGTTCTGCCTGGCAGGCAATTACTTCGGCGCCAATTACTTTGCCCGCCGCGGCGCCGGCGGCGTGAAGCGCATCATCCTGGTGGTACTGGTGATCTTTTTTGCCAAGACCATGTATGAGATGCTGGAATTGTAAAAGAGCAGAAAACAAGCATAAAAAAACGTCCCCTCGGGGACGCTTTTATATTGGGCGGAGAATGGTGCCGCCGCCCAGGAGGCGGTCACCTTCATAGAAAACCACAGACTGGCCCGGCGTAATGGCGCGCTGCGGCTCAGTGAAGCGGACGACCGCGCGCCCGTCCTCCCGGAGGATCACCGTGCACGGCGCGGTGCGGGGGCCGTAGCGGATTTTGGCTTCGCAGGAAAAGGCGGAGTCCGGCGCGGTGCCGTCGGGGAAGGCCAGGTCCCCCGCCAGGAGGGCAGAGCGGAAGAGATCCGCGTTGTCCCCCACGATGACCCGGTTGGTATTCGGATCAAGCGCAATTACGTAGAGTGGCGTGGGTGAGGACAGGCCCAGCCCTTTCCGCTGGCCGATGGTGTAGCACGCCAGCCCCCGGTGCCGACCGAGGACACGGCCGGTTCGGTCGGTGATATCTCCGGGACGGAAGACCTCCGGGGCGGTGCGGGCGAGATAGTCCCGGTAGGAATCCCCCGCGGCGAGAAAGCACATATCCTGGCTCTCCGCCTTATTGTACGTGGGGAGGCCTTTCTCCAGAGAAAGGCGGCGCGTGTCCTTCTTGCAGGTCCGCCCCAGAGGGAAGAGGATGCGCGAAAGCTTTTCCTGGGTGAGGCGGAACATCATGTACGACTGGTCCTTCTGCACGTCCAGCCCCTTCCAGACGGCATAGCGCTTCCGCTCCCCATCCCAGAGAATGCGCGCGTAGTGGCCGGTGGCGAAGTACTCCGCCCCGAAGGCGGCCCGGGCCCGGTCGAAGAAGAGGCCGAATTTGATATGAAAATCGCAGGTCATGCACGGATTGGGCGTTTCGCCCCGCCCGTAGGTCTCCGTGAAATACTGGAGAACCTGGCGGCGGAACACCTCTCGCAGGTCAAACACCTGGTGCGGAATGCCAAGGAAGGCCGCCATCTCGCTGGCGGCGGAGGTGTCCTGTCCATCGTAAAGGTACATGGTGGCGGCAGATACGTCATAGCCCGCTTCCATGAGGAGCCTGGCCGTCAGCGTCGAATCCACGCCCCCCGAGAGGGCCACCACCACTTTTCTTTTTTCTGTCATGGGATCCTTTCTGCCGCTCCCCAAATCAGGCGGGGCGGCCGCAAAGAAACGGTTTTCCGGCAAGGGCGGGAAAGCGAAAATGGCGACAGGTGAAGACCGCCATCCGGGGAAGGGACACCGGTCCGTCCCGCAAGGGAAGATGCGGGCGTCTCACGGCGCGATCAGGTCAGAGAAGACCGTTTCCGCGCCGGCCTCGGCGGCTTCCCTGGCTGTGATGTATCCCTCCCGGGCCATGAGCATGAGCACCACCACCGTGCGCTTCCGCGCCTCCTCGGGGTGGTCAATGGGATTATACGCCGACGGCGCCTGGGGAAGCCCTGCAATGAGAGCGCATTCGGAGAGGGAGAGCTCCTTCGGCTCCTTGCCAAAGTACACCCGGCTCGCCTCACCCACGCCGTAGGCCCCCTGGCCGAAATAAATCGTATTGAGATATATCTCCAGAATCTCGTCCTTCGTGTAGTACTTTTCCAGCTGCAGGGCGAGGAAGAATTCCATCACCTTCCGCGCCGTCGTGCGCTCGGGAGAAAGGAAAAGATTCTTCACCGTCTGCTGGGAAATGGTACTGCCTCCCTCCACGGTTTCGCCGGCCATGTAATTGGCCACTGCCGCCCGGCCGATGCTGAGCACATCAATGGCGCCGTGCTCGTAGAACCGCCGATCCTCGGCAGAAATGACCGCGTGCTTCAGCATCTGGGGAATCTCAGAAGACGGGACGAATGCAGACCGGTCAATGCGCTGCTCCAGGGAATCCTGAAAATCAATGAGATCTCTCAGATTGAATTCCCCAAGGGAATCAGGCATCATGGCGGCGGCGAGCGCCGCGGCCCGTCGGGAGGCGGCGTCTTCCGTCTCGTATTCATCCGTCCGGGCGTCTGCCTCCGCCTCCGGCGCCTGCTCCGATTCGTCGGACAGGGATAAATCGCTCATGCCGGAGACCATGGTGCGGAAAAACGAGCCGATTTTCCCCGCCGCCCCGGAAGACGCCTTCTCCGACACCTCCGGCCGCCCCGTGGGCTGAATCTGACTGCTGTCATCGGCTCCCTGGTAAAAGCCCCACAGGGCCGCTATCAAAAGGAGAAGCAAAAGTAACTTTTTCATAACCATCCCCAAAATACAACGTTACTTCTATCTTACCACATCCGGCCAGA
>CAZPLS010000034.1:0-15592 GCA_964587685.1 uncultured Dialister sp. | reverse complement strand
CAGGCGCTAGGCGCCGCAAGTTAAAAACCCCCGGCTGAGCCGGGGGAATTTTATTATTATTGTTTTTGCGAAAAATATTCTACCTTATCATGTCCCAAACAATTTGCCAAAACAAATTAATCTCAAATGTGCAGTTTGTCCAAAATCCTGATTACAGACAGAAAAGGGCAAATCCCGACAAGTACTGATGTCACAGTACTTGTCGGGATTCTTTATGGCGGAGACGGTGGGATTCGAACCCACGGTACCTTGCGGTACAACTGATTTCGAGTCAGCCTCGTTATGACCACTTCGATACGTCTCCATATCAGCGATGCGTCAGGAAAAATTTTTGAAGCAGCGCACTGCATTCATCCGCATAAATGCCTGATTTAACGGCTAATGGATTCTTTGCCCCATTAGTTTCACAAATTTGAAAATGAGAGTCTATAGCTCCGGCCTGAATATCTGCTGCGCCATACACCAACCGAGAAATCCGTGCATTCAGAATAGCTCCTGCACACATAGCACATGGCTCTATGGTAACATAAAGGGTACATCCCGTCAAACGCCACCGGGAAAGCCGCATGGCGCCGCGGCGCAAAACGAGCAGTTCTGCATGTGCTGTAGGGTCGTATTCGGTTTCACGCAAATTATGCTCCAAAGCGATAACCATTCCCTTGTAAGTCAATACAGCACCTATAGGAATCTCGCCTTTCCGCATCCCTTCTTCTGCTTTTTTTAAAGCAAGACGCATATAATCTGCATCACTCATTTCGTAATTCCCCTTTTCTCCAATGGGAAGAAAAAGTTCCGGCATTCTTCAATACGGCAAATGGTTTGCTTCGCATTCTATTACGCATATTACTCAGTTGAATTATAATTGCATACGATTCGTTATTCAACACCAGCCATGCAGTCTATTAAAGAAAGTGGCTCATTACCATTGATATATAAAGTTTAAATACGTGCTTGTCAATCAAATGATTCCTGCCATTTCCCCTGTCTATGCATGGTATAATAAATGTGCATTCTATAATTTCAATGAGCGTGAAATATGTCTATCACATGGCTGATTTTTGAAATTCTGGGAACAGTTGCCTTTGCTTTTTCCGGTGCGATCACCGGTCTGTCCCGGCGGATGGATATTTTTGGTATCACAGTTCTGGCTGTGATTACTGGCATCGGCGGCGGCATTCTGCGAGATGTCCTTGCCGGACTCACTCCGCCATCGGCGCTTCGTAATCCTGAGAATCTGCTTCTTTCAACGGCAACAGCGATTGCTATTTCTTTCATTTATGTGCGGATTCCTATTTCCAAGCGCAGTAAGCACTGGATTACCTTTCTTTATACAGTATCTGATACTTGTGGGCTGGCCGCATTTACCGTCACGGGCACACTTACCAGTTTGTATGCCTATCCGGAAGAATCCTATATGATGCCTGTCATGCTGGGTCTTATTACGGCTGTAGGAGGCGGTATCATTCGCGATATGCTGGCGCAAAAGGTACCGATTGTTCTCAGAACCGATGTGTATGCGATAGCCTCCATTATCGGCAGCATTGCAGTGTGCATCTCCTGGCAGTACTTCTCGGCCGCCGTTGCCTCATGGATTGGTTTCTCTTTAGTTATCTTGCTCAGAGGCACCGCAATCCTGTTCCATTGGCAATTGTACCATCCGAGTGTCCGAAAAAACATATTCTCATCCCATAAATAATCACGTAAATCAGGAGGGATTATTTTGAAGTGGCATAAAAAACTTTTTATTGCGTTCATAACTGTTTTGGTATTTGGGCTTGGATTTACCGCCTCAGCCAAAACTATCCTTTTGGTTCCTCAGGATGATCGGCCGGTCAGTCTTTCTTATGTAGTGGATACAGCAGAAAAAGCAGGATATACCGTCATAACTCCCCCCAGCTACCTCCTGTCAGGCCGTGATTATCAAGGGGATCCAGAACGAATCTGGTCTTGGGTGCAGAAAAACATGCAACATGCCGATGTAGCGGTTTTTTCAACGGATACTCTCATCTATGGCGGACTTGTGGATTCACGCAAGCACAATGAGTCTCTCGAAGTTCTTACAAAGAGAGAAACCAGAATTCATACACTTCATCGGACCTATCCAAATGTTCCTATTTATGCATTTGGCACCATTATGCGGACCCCATATGCATCCAGCAGCGGCGTAGAGCCTTATTATTACACTGACTATGGGACAGCCATTTATCGTATATCCGGCTTGCAGGACAAAATGGATATGGGGATCATCACCCCTGCAGAGTCCGCGGAGCTGCTCTCTCTGAAACTGTCTGTCCCTTCTGAATATCTTCAGGATTGGTTTAAGCGGCGCACCAAAAACACCATAATCAACCAACGACTTATTCGCAGTGCAAAAGATGGCACCTTTGCTTATTTTTGCTTGGGCTTTGATGACAGCAGCCCAAATTCCCAGTCTGCTCTTGAAGCACGTTATCTGAAAAACACATCAAAAGGTATCTCCCGCAAATCCTACGGTTCTTTTCCGGGAGCTGATCAACTGGCGCTTTTACTGATTGCCCGTTACCACGTGGATTCCAATCACTTGAAGCCCACTTTCTCCACCCTCTACCCGCTGGGCCGCGCGGAAGACACGATTCCCACCTATGAAAGCCAACCCATTGGAGATACGATCGCCCAGCACGTGACAGCAGTCGGCGGTGTAATGACCCACAAAAAACCTGACATTTTGCTGGCTATAAATACCCCTTTATCTTCCACAGGCGAATCTGGGCAATTCAGCAATTTTGGCATGCAGAAAGAAAGCACCACCAATTTTATAAATCAGGTGGAAGAGGCGTGCATGGAAGAGGTGCCGGTTGCCATACTTGATGTATATTTTGCCAATGGCTCGGATAACACTCTCATGAAGCTCCTGTATGAGAAGGGGCTTCTTTATTCTGTCGCTTCCTATAATGGCTGGAATACAGCCAGCAATACTATAGGGTACTCCATTGCGCAGGCTGTTCTTGCCCCAGAAATGTCAGAACAGGACCACAAAGAAATGCTGATTACTCAATTCCTAGATAATTGGGCCTACCAAGCCAATATAAGGAAAGGATTAATCCGACTCCAGAAAACACTCGGAGAAGATCCCTCTAAACCAGTATCTGCTGCTATAAGAGAGGAAATGATTGCTCAGATCCAGCGATTTGCCCAAAAGGAGCTCCATATAAATCCCGCGTCTGTTTCCGCAGAATTTCCTTGGGCGCGCTTATTTGAAATTAACCTCCTCATAAGCGCAAAGCCAGAATACCCCGTATTTCAAACAAGAGCAGAAAAACAGCGTATTGCTGCGGAAAAAGCAAAAGCAGAAAAAAAGAATGCCGAGGCAATGGCAGCCCGCAAGCCTTCCACAGCACCTCAGCCCGTCCCGGCTGAATCGAACACGGTCCGTGCACCTTTCTCCGATACCCAAGCAGAAACATCCGAACCTGTTGAATCGGCAGACGCCGCATCATCAAATAAAGTGCCGGAAATGTAGCAGCAAATATTAGGTTATCCGGACTCAACCTGCAGAAATGCCCCATTACAAAAAATTTTCACAACAAAAGGGCTCACCCTCTTCTCACGAAAAGAGTAAGTCCTTTTTAATGCGTTGTATTTCATTCTTATGATTTACTCTTTCAGCAAATCATACAATGTTTTACTCAGCCACAGGATAGACACTAACCTGTCTTCTGTCTCTACCAAGACGCTCAAACGCTACTCGGCCATCGGCCAAAGCAAAAAGTGTATCATCCTTACCAAGGCCTACATTCAGTCCTGGATGCAGATGTGTTCCTCTTTGACGAACCAAAATATTTCCGCACTTTGCCATCTGACCGTCATGCATTTTCGTGCCCAAACGCTGAGAATGCGAATCCCGGCCGTTTTTTGTGCTGGATACGCCCTTTTTATGGGCAAATAACTGCAAATCAAACTGAAGCATGAAACTCACCTCCTGTTTTCTTTATAAGAATTCTCCTTGGGTATTGCTTCTGTATTTCTTCAAGACCACAAAGCATAGTCGCAATAACCGCATCTGTTTCAGCATTTCCATGGTATCCAATATCTACTTGCAAGTACCCATGTTTAGATTCGAAAGTGCCCTCTATACCAAGCACATCCCGAAGCCCCAGTGCAGCGGTCAAAGTAATGGCTGATACCGCAGCGCATACGATATCATATCCCCGCGTTTCCGTGTCCATTTCACCATGACCGGAAATTTGATAGCCGCGAAAGAAGCCCGCTTTGCTATAAAATACTTCTACCCTAATCATTACCCTTCAATCTGCAGGATTTCAACCTTTGTAAACGGCTGACGATGACCCTGGCGGCGACGGTAATTGGATTTAGCCTTGTACTTAAAAATGCGAATCTTCTTGCCCTTGCCCTGCTCAAGTACCTTCGCAGTCACTTTGGCACCAGCAATGGTAGGATGACCAACTTTGCATTCATCTCCGGCTACCAGAAGAACATCCTCAAATGTTACTTCAGTACCAACTTCCGCATCAAGCTTTTCTACGGAAATCTTCTTGCCTTCGCTTACGCAATACTGCTTTCCGCCCGTTTTAATAATAGCGTACATGTGTGCACCTCCCTCTTAACTATACTCGCCGAAATCAGGCAGCTCTAAAGCATTTACAACCTGTTCCGAGCGGTTGCGTCACAGCACCCAGTACAATGACTTACACATTATACCGACTGAGAGCGGCACTGTCAAGAAATTTACCTTCCGCCATGATTTATAATAACGGAAAAATTCCTGGCTTTCTGGAACCTTCTGGTATTTATCTCTTTCCATATTTGGTATACTGTATACAGATTACTTAGTTATCTGACGGAGGCACTCATGGAAAACTATGTCGGACGGCACCTTCTTATTGACTGTTATCGTTGCAGAGAAGGTGTCATTGACAGCGCAGACCTGCTTATCCCACTTATTAATTCGGCCGCACAAAGCTTAAGCATTGAACTGTATGATACCTTTTATCATGAAGACGAAAAAGAAATTACCGTTTCCGGGTTTGGTGAAAATTGTCACATCTGCATTCATACGTACCCGGAACCAAATTTTGCTGCCGTTGATATTTACCTTTTCGACACGGACATTCAACCAACTCTGGCCATGACTGTACTTAGAGAATATTTACAGCCTGATAAGATTCGTGCCACCTCTGTTAAACGCGGAAATATAGACCCTATCCTTGATCTCAAACCCAAAATAAAATCCAAATCGACAACAATGAGGAAAATGAAACGCACGGGCCATCAAATCAATGCAGCGGGAAAACGAGTGGTCCATTTCATTCAAAAAAGCCGCAGCAATAAAGACAAAGCCTAAGCCTTTTTCCCTCTTCCCGTACTATATGTTATTCCTTTTTATTTGCACTGCGGGAACTGGTTGGAAAGCCCTCAGTGAATACTCTTGTACTTGAAAGCAACTCAAATAAGCACAGCCAGTTATTTCATAGTACGGAAGAAATTCATTTTAGATGGGAGGAGCGTCATTTGAAATATAAATGTCCCTGCTGCGGTTTTTATACGTTTGAACACAGGCCAAATGGCTCTTATGATTTATGTGACGTGTGTTACTGGGAAGATGATCCTATACAATTGGATGACCCCGATTTTGACGGGGCGCTAACAGAGTTTCTTTACGAACGGCCAGAGAAAATTTCCTCCGGTTTGGTGCTTGTGAGGAAGAAGTGATTCCTTATGTGAGAAAACCAAAGGAAGATGAATTAACCGGGATTGACTAATCTATAATATAATCGATGAAAATGAACCGGAAGCAAGCGCATGATGAAGTTCATCTATCTCTTTTTCTGTTTAGATTGTACCGCTAATTGAGCATTTTCATACTGTTATTTCCATATATGGAATGTTTCGCAAAACAAACTGGCCAGTAACTTTAGGTTACTGACCAGTTTGTTTTATTATAGATATCGTTAAGCGCTGCCCTCAGCGAAGCGTACAGTTTATCTTCTCAAGACCTTGTACAATGTCTGCAATCCATAAATCTACTTCCTTATCAGTTAATGTTCTGGCCGTATCCCGGAATACGAGGGAATAAGCCATGCTCTTATATCCATCGGGCACCTGTTCTCCCTGATAGAGATCAAAGAGGCGAAGCGATTCCAGGCAGCTGCTTCCAGCGTTAATTATAACCTCCTCTACCTGCGCATTGCTGAGTCCTTCCGGTACAAGAATGGCCAGATCTCTTTCGTTGGTAGGATACCTTGAAATTTTTTGATAATCTGCTCCTTCTTTCCAAAAGCGGCTCAGGACAGGGATGGAAAACATAAATCCATATACCGATTTCTTCAATTCATATTTTTCAGAAACGACCGGATGCAATTCACCAAAACGAGCAAGCACTTCCTCGTCTTTTATAAATTCCGCGGAAATCCCGGGATGGAAAATGGGATAATTGCTTCTGCGAATTTCATAGTCATCAATTCCGAGGACAGACAAAACGTTTTCCACAATTCCCTTTACATCGAAAAAGTCGTATCGCCGCTGCTCATTGGGATATCCAGCTTCTTCCGGAGTTCCATACAGAATGCCGCTGACCTGAATTTCCTCCACAGGCAATTCTTCCAGAGGCAGGGATTTGGGATGATATACCACGCCTGCTTCAAAAATCGGGACCTGCTCATTTTTTTGGGAAATATTGTATTTCAGCACATTCATAAGCCCCTGAAAAAGCGTCGTACGCATGTCCGGGTATTCTTCGGAGATCGGGTTCACAAGTGGTATGGCGTTATAGACTTCATCATCACTGGGATAATTCAGATCTGATAAACGCGATTTATCCATAAAGCTATACGTTTCCACTTCAGATAAGCCATCAGCAATTAGCGAAGCCTGCACTTTCATGGTCACCGCGCGGTCTGCAGGCATCATCCCCTGTTTAATGGCACTCCACGGCGTGGTAATAGGAATATTTGCAAATCCATAGACTCTTGCCACTTCTTCTGCAAGGTCATGCATCCCTTCTAAATCAAGCCGAAAATCCGGAACCGTAACATAGAGCCGACCATCTTTTTCTTCGACTCCAAAATGAAGGCGGGTCAAAATCCCTGTCATTTCTTCAGAAGACAAATGGATTCCTATATAGTCATTGATCTCCTTTACAGAAGAAGTAATAACTTGAGCGCTCTTGGGGGCTGGCCAGCAGTCAAGCATCCCCTTTGCCACGGTACAGGCGCCCTGCTCCTGAAGAAGCTGAGCGATGCGGTCAATTGCCTGAGATGCCCGAACCGGATTTACGCCTTTTTCATACCGGCCGGAAGCCTCGGACCGGAGCCCAAGGCGACGGCTTGTGCGGCGAATGGACGCCCTGTCAAAAACCGCTGCTTCCAGGAAAACGTTCTTTGTGCTGTCTGTAACCTCAGAATCCAGTCCGCCCATCACGCCGGCAATGCAGACGGGTCCATTATCATCACAGATAACCAAATCTTTTCCTGAAAGGATACGCTCCTGGCTATCGAGTGTAACAAATTTTTCTCCCTCCTCTGCCCAGCGGCAAACCAAGTTATGTCCTGCAATTTTGTCATAATCATAGGTGTGGAGTGGCTGACCGAGTTCAAGCATGACATAGTTCGCTGCATCCACTACATTATTAATCGGACGAATTCCGTTGCTGCGAAGACGGTCACAAATCCATTCCGGTGACGGTCCGATTTTTACATTTTCAAGCAAACGACCACAGAACCGGCTGCAACAGGAAGGATCCGCAATCCCCACACTGCCTCTTCCCTCAAAGGGGGCTCCCTCTTCTACCACCTTTACTTCGGGCAGAGAGATCTTCCTCTGGAAAATGCCGCCCACTTCCTGCGCCAAACCGATCATGCTGAAGCAGTCCGCCCGATTGGCGGTCAGTTCAAATTCAAAAATAATATCATCAAGGCCAAATAAACTGGTGAAATTTACGCCGACAGGCGTATCTAGCGGCAGAATCATAATCCCGTCACGGTCGGTACCTGGAAAAAGCACAGGGTCGAGGCATAGTTCAGGGGCGGAACACATCATTCCATCCGATTCAATGCCACGCAGTTTAGACCTTTTAATCTTCACATCGCCGATTTTATATCCGCCTAAAACAGAAGCGTCATGCTTGGCCGGTAAGTGCGCACCGTGAAGTGCCACGGGGACCACTTCGCCGGACATCCCAGGCTGAATATTTGCTGCACCCGTAACGATCTGCACCGGGGATTCTTTCCCCACATCCAGCTGGCAAACTGTAAGATGATCCGCATCGGGATGCTTTTGTACAGAAAGAAGCCGACCTGTAACAACGCCGGAAATTCCCTTTCCCGGATATACTATGTGCTCGACAGGAATGCCGTCATCTGTAAGTGTTTCTGCCATCGCTTCCGGATCCAGTCCAGTAATGTCCACAAGCGTATTTAGCCATTTTAAAGAAGCATTCATCTATAGTCCCTCCTGCTCAAAACTGTTTCAGAAATCTCATATCGTTCTCATAAAAGAGCCGGAGATCATCGATGCCATACAGAAGCATAGCAATACGTTCCACTCCCATGCCAAAAGCAAATCCACTGACTTCGGAGGGATCATAACCATTCAGTGTAAGCACGTTGGGATGCACCATTCCAGACCCCAAAATTTCCAGCCACTCATCGGCATTTGTATCTCCATGCATACGGGAAGCAAAAGAAATATCCACTTCTGCGGAGGGCTCCGTAAACGGGAAATAGCTTGCTCGGAAACGAATTTTTGTATCAGAACCAAAGATTTTTTTCAGGAAAATTTCCAGTGTACCCTTTAAATCTGAAAATTTAATGCCTTTATCCACCACCAAGCCTTCCACCTGATGAAATACGGGAGAATGGGTCGCATCATTGTCCCAGCGGAAAACTTTTCCAGGAGCAATTACCCGAATCGGTGAATTAGGTTCATGACTTTGCAGTGTGCGGGCCTGCACGGGGGACGTATGTGTGCGGAGCAGGAAATTCATATTTTCTGTCAGATAAAACGAATCCTGCATATCCCGAGCCGGATGGTCCTTCGGTAAATTTAAGCAGTAAAAGTTGTAATAATCCTCTTCGATTTCCGGCCCTTCTGCTACGGAGTATCCCATATTCATAAAGGTTTCCATAATAAGGTGAAGTGCTTTATTCAATGGATGAATATGCCCTTTTTGATGGTGCCGGGCTGGAAGTGTAATATCTATATGTTCTTCCCGAATGCGCTTTTCCAATTTCTCCGCACTGAATTTTGCCCGTTTTACTGCTTCTGCCTGTTCAATCTCTTCCCGTACCGTATTAGCCACCGCACCAATACTCGGCCGATCATCTGCGGTTAAATCCTTCATGCTACGAAGAATAGCGGTTAGACGGCCCTTTTTTCCTAAGTACGTTACATGAATAGACTGCAACGCTTTCTCATCTTCACTTGTCTCAAGCGCTGTCTTTGCATCCTCACGCAGGATGCTCAATTCTTCCCTCATAAGGCCTGCCAGTGCATGGCTAAGAGCGGCAATGGTCAGAGACAGGGCCACCTGCTTTCCCTTTTCAAGCTTTCTGATGTCACCGAGAACAGCGGCAACCATGCCGACAAGTTCACTGTCACCATCCTGCTTTTTTCTATCTCTGCAGGTTGCAAGCACTTGCTGTGCTTTCTGTTCCAATACTTCCAAATCATCCATCCGGAATGCCTCCTGAACATAAAAACTGAAATGGAATTCACTCCATTTGTAAAATACAAAATCCGCCCCTGCAAAGGGGCGGATTTTTCTCCGCGGTACCACCCTAATTTAGTACTTATTGACCGTAACGCGGTCCGAACGCCTGTCCTACTCCATTCAAACAGGAACTCTGAAGTGAACACAACTTTCCCTGCCTGCCGGACTTTCAGCATACGCCGGCTCTCTGAAAGGCCTCCAGAAAGTTTCCTCTTCTTCCTCGTCTAACATGGTGGTATTATATCACCACTTAATTGTATCTGCAAATCAATAAACCGACGCATTGGCAATAACCAATCTTTGGACCTGATTTGTTCCTTCATAAATTTGCATAACCTTTGCGTCACGCATGTACTTCTCGTTCGGATTTTCTTTGGAATATCCGTTGCCGCCCATAACCTGCACCGCTTTGGTTGTAACTTCCATCGCTACATCCGATGCATAGCATTTTGCCATAGCTGCAAATTTGGACGCATCTTTATCGTTTTGATCATAAAGCCAGCAAGCTTTATACACAAGGGCACGAGCAGCCTCTGTTTTCATAACCATATCTGCCATCATTTCCTGCACCATTTCAAAGGAAGAAATTTTAACGCCAAATTGCTTTCTCTGATGCGCATACCGAATGGCCGATTCAAGAGCTGCCTGCGCAATTCCCACGGACACAGCGCCCACAATGGGCCGGGATGTATCCAGTGTCTGCATGGCAAGACGGAAGCCCATTCCCTCCCGACCTATACGGCAGGATTCCGGAATAAAGCAGTCATCAAAAATCAATTCCGACGTGGCAGAGGCGCGAATACCCATTTTATCTTCTTCCTTGCCCACGGAAAAGCCCGGGGTTTTCGTATCAACCATAAACACGGTTAGTCCTCGCACGCCACCGCTTTCCCGGGTATTGGCCACCAATGTCACTTTGTCTGCAATGGGGCCATTAGTGATAAAACATTTTGTCCCATTCAAGACGTAGCCGCCATTAACCTTTTTCGCTCTGCACGATACAGCGCCTGCATCTGAACCGGCTGACGGTTCCGTAAGAGCAAAAGCAGCCATTCCTCCATTAAGAAGGCAGTCACAAAATTCCTTCTTCTGTTCATCACTTCCGCCAATAAGAATCGGATAAGAAGCCAAAGCATTCGCCGCACATATAGTAGCAATGCCGGCACACCCTTTGCCAAGCTCTTCTGCAATAACTGCCGATGTAAGCAAATCCAGCCCAGGACCACCATACTCCTTCGGCACGGATAGAGCGGTCATCCCAGATGATTTCAATATATCCAGGAGTGTCTTATCCATAATACCAGACTTATCAATTGTAAGCGCACGGGGCATTATTTCCTTTTGGGAAATTTCACGAGCTAAATTGATTAATTCCGTCTGTTTTGAATCGAAAGTGAAATCCATATTACTCCTCCATCTTGATTCCTTGGCCGATAAAAGCGAAGTTCTAATATTAAATCGAAAAAACGCACTTATTCCATGAATAATATTTTACAATATCTTCCCTTTTTCTTCCAGCAAAAAAACAGAACCACAAACAAATGCATGCAAGGGATATTCCCTTTCTGTTCAAATCGCCAGATTAGAATGATACCCATTGGTCATTCATATTGCATGAAAAACTTTAAGAAATCGAGATGTTTTGCCTTCACAGCACCGCCGTAAACGGCTTAAAAGGGAGTCCCCCCCCCTGATGAACCATTCAATTCACAGAAAACATTCCGAAGCCGATGGTACAACTTCACCACCAATTTCAGAAAGCAGGTTTACTTGGCCCATTATACTTTACTATTATCTCTCATTCATAATGAAGTGCATCAATGGGATTTAATTTGGCAGCTTTCTGCGCCGGATACAATCCAAAAACAAGCCCAATCACCACGGAGAAAAGGAAGGATCCAACAATAGGAGCCCCTGTAATCACCGTCGACATGCCTATAAAGTTTGGTATGAGCTGTGATATGGCAACCCCTAACACAACACCAATTAAACCGCCGGCAATGCTTATCGTTACCGCTTCAATAAGAAACTGAATAATTATCATATGATATGTGGCTCCAAGCGCTTTCCTTATTCCAATTTCCTTCGTGCGTTCCGTAACGGATACGAGCATAATATTCATTATGCCAATACCGCCAACAATAAGAGAAATCGCCGCAATGCTTCCAAGGAAAATAGTGAGCGACTGCGTGGTCTCTTCCATAGTTTCCAAAATATCCTGAGAGTTGCTGATGCTGAAATCGTTTTCCGCATTGGCTGAAAGCCGATGGCGCGTGCGGAGCAAATTGGTTACATCGGTTTCCACCTGCCCCATAACATCCGCCGATGTCGTGGTAATCGAAATAGAGTTGAGATAATTAATCCCCATCATGCGCTCCTGCACCGTCGTAAAAGGGCACAAAATTCGGTCATCCTGATCTTGAAAGGAATATCCCTTTTCTTCCAGGACTCCAATGATTGTAAAGGGATCATTGTTAATTCGTATTTTCTTGCCAATCGGGCTTTCTCCATTGAACAGATTGGTTACAAGCGTTTTGCCTATAAGCGCTACCCGTTCTCTTCCATCAAACTCATGAGTTGTCCAATATCGCCCTTCCTCCACATCAAGATTCGTCACTTCTTTGTATTCGTCTGTTACCCCATAAACCTGAGTCGTCCAGTTTTTATTCCCGGAAACGACCACATAGCTGGACCTTACCATAGGTGAGCTATTGGCAATATTGGGTAAATTCTTTATGGCAAGATAATCCTTGTATGTCAGGGTTTCCATAGATCCTGCTGCGGGACGGACACCGGGTTTTCGGCTTGTACCGGGAGAAATAGTAATCAGATTTGATCCCAGGCTGGAAATATTGTTTTCAATATCTTGCCGCACCCCATAGCCAATGGACATGAGGGCTATAACCGCCGCCACACCGATAATAATACCCAGCATGGTAAGCAGGGATCGCAACTTGCTTGACAGGATTGAATCCCAAGCCATGAGGACGCTTTCAATGTATATATTTGTCATGAAAGCGGCCCCCTCACATCTCTGCTGATATACCCGTCCGACAAAACCACATGCCTCAGTGCATATTCAGCCACGTTCAGCTCATGTGTGACCAAAATAATGGTTTTTCCTGACTGATACAATTCAGCAAAAATTTCCATTACATCTTTTGTGGATTTGCTGTCCAAATTTCCCGTTGGTTCATCAGCCATAATAATGGCTGGATCATTAACAAGCGCCCGGGCAATAGCAACTCGCTGCCGCTGTCCGCCGGACAGTTCATTGGGCATATGATCTACCCGATCCCCCAGCCCAAGCTGAGTCAATATTTCCACCGCCCGCTTTCTTCGCTCGCTTTTGTAGACACTTCCATAAATCATAGGAAGAATTACATTGTCCGCAGCAGAAAGGCGGGGAAGTAAATTAAAGGACTGAAAAACAAAGCCAATTTTTCGATTGCGCGTGTAAGCCAATTTATCATCTGACAGATTAGCCACTTCACTACCATCCAGCTTGTACGAGCCCTTGGTCGGCCGGTCCAGACATCCTAAAATATTCATCAGCGTGGATTTACCCGCGCCGGAAGGTCCCATAATGGAGACAAACTCTCCCTTCTCCACCGTAAGATTAATATCTGTAAGAACCGGCACTTCCTGATTTTTCCCAATATAGTAGCTTTTTCCAATATGCGCCAACTCAATGACGGCATCCTTTTTTTCTTCCTGCTCCATATCAGAACCCCGGTCCCGGCCCGCGCCCATGCATCTGTTTTGCAGAAACTGCTGCTTTCTCCTGCGAAACAGTACCGCTCACTACAATTTCATCTCCTTCAGAAAGCCCGGAAAGAACTTCCACCTGCGTGTTGGAAGAAATACCCGTCATGACATACACTTTTTCAACACCAACCCCTGTTTTTCTGTATACATATGACCCTGTGGTATCACTCCGAATCGCTGTAATTGGAATGAGAAGAGCCTCCTCAGACACCCGTCCTGAAACCTCTGCGCGGGCGGTCATGGATGGATACAGCCCATCCAGCTCATCCTCATTAATGAGTACATACACAGTGTAATACACCACAGACGATGTGGACGACGAACTGCTACTTGAAGAAGAGGATGATGAGGAAGAATATTCTTTCTTTGAAATATCCTGGACCACCCCATGGAACGTCCTATTTGGATACGCATCAACTGTAAAATTCACACTCTGGCCAATCGCTACTTCCCCTATATCCGTTTCATCTACAAGAAGCTCTATCTGCATGGAGCTAAGATCTGCCACCGTAGCTATAATCATCTGACTGGACAATCCCTGAGAAACCGTGGCGCCCTCCTTCATAGGCTCACCAATCACTGTCCCATCTATAGGAGCCAATACAATCGTATCATTTACATCCGCTTCTGCTTTGTCATAATCGGCCTGACTGTTCAGGTATTCCAGACGCGCGTCATCCATGTCCTGATAGGAAACAGCCCCCTCCCGGTAGAGACGGCTCATACGGAAATAATAGGATTCTTTGTTTGCCAAAGTGTTTTTTGCCTGCTGCAGAGTCGACTGCGCCGCTTTCGATTCTATAACTGCAATCTGCTGCCCCTTGATAACCACTTCATTCTGTTTTACCAACATCTGCTGAATGGTACCGGATACGGTGGCAGAAAGATCCACACTGTTTACTGGTTCAATAGTACCTGTTGCATCAATGGTAACAGAAATATTCCCTTTCCGAACTCGTCCAAGAGTGTAATTGTCTTTTGTCTCTTCCTGTGACGATGAATACCAATAATATCCACCGCCAATAATGACAACCATTGTAAGAAAAATCAATATCCAACCTTTTCTCACTCAGACCACTCCTTTACATCCATTATCCCTGTCCCTAAGAATTTTTCTGTAGCCATACAGTTAAAACTCTATTCGTTTATATCTGTAATGTACAAACATTTCATGACCAATATGAATTGCAAACTTCATCCCATTCACAATAACATGATTTTCATTCTGTCATCCATGGTAACGAGCTAAAGAACTCATCCATTATTAATAATTTTATCATACCCGGCAAAATATTATTGCTGTCTCTTTTCTTACCTTACTGCTTGCCAAATTTCTAAGAAAACACTGAATAATTAAGATTTCGGTTTGAAACGCTCTTTCCATCAGTTTTTGTGTTTTTACTGCTAATTCATGTTTTAAGGCTCTATATCTATACCATTAGTCTCCACTATATGATGCAAAACTCCCTGCATCGCCCTGCTAAAAGACACATGAGTAGATTTGCATTGGCAAATAATATATGAAACCGATTTACGTTCTTACTTATCCCTCGATAGACTACTTTTGCATATCCAAATTGTCTTTTCACGATTAAGAAGGGATGCTCTGCTTTGCAGCGTACAGATGGTTTTCTGTTTTCGATCTGCTTATCCCAGTGCATTCCCAGCCCCTTTTTTTGCGGTCCTTATACTCAAAGGTTTACGGTTTATACGAAATTCTATTTTGGATAAATGCTCATCCTTTGGGATTTCTTCACGCTTTTCCACTTCTGTGTATCCGGAATCTCCATAGGCGACTTCATCATCTTCCCGAATGAGTTTTGGTGTTTCCACAACATCATGGACATTGGCTGGTGTTCCCGTAATGGTATGAACATAGCCGCTTCCCGCATCCACTCCGGCATGAATTTTCATCCCGTGGTACCATTGGTTTCCTTTTTTACTTGGTGTATTTCCGGATCGCGCTTGCATTCTTTGTTTTTCGTCAAGCTGGGAGCCTCAATGATTGTAGCGTCTACAATGGATCCGCCGCGCATGAGCAACCCGGATTTTTCAAGCCGGGCCCTGACATCGGCAAATATTTTTTCTCCGATTTTATGCGCTTCTATTAAATGGCGG
>CAZPLS010000033.1:0-16078 GCA_964587685.1 uncultured Dialister sp. | reverse complement strand
ATTACGAATTATTCTATCGCTTTCCCCTTGGTGTCACGTACGAAGAGGAGTACGTTCAGCGCCGCTGCCAGGTATACGCCGGAAAGGAGCAGGAAGGCCGTGCCGAAGCCCTGCGCATCGGCGATGCTGCCGATGATGACCGGTGCGAAGCCGCCTACCGCGCGGCCCGTGTTGAAGATGAAGTTCTGCGCGGTGGATCTGGCGTCAGTGGTGTAGCTTTCAGAGAGAAGGGTACCGTAGCCAGCCATCATGCCGTTGCAGAAGAAGCCCAGCACAGCGCCGCCGAAGAGAAGAGCCAGGGGCGTGCCCAGGTTGACGTACACGTAGACCATCGCCGCCGAGCATACATAGAAAAGAAGATAGGGCTTTTTCCGGCCGAGGCGGTCGCAGAGCCAGCCGAAAACGTAGATGCCGCAGATCATGCCCACCACGGTAACGATCATCCACCCCGCCATGGAGTTGGTGGTGAGGCCGTGCTCACGGAGGAGAATCATGGGGAGCCACACCATAATGCCATAGTAGCCGAAGTTCTGCACGCTCGTCATGACGGTCAGCGCTATCGTCGTCAACGTACCGCGGGGGCTGTTGAACAGGAGAAAGAGCGGGAATTTGTGCGTGCTTTCGAGCTGTTCCATTTCTTCCGGCGTGAGAGCTTCTCCCCGGTCAAACCGTTCCTTCAATTCTTTTTTCAGCGCCTTGCGCTTCACCCACATGGGCGGTTCCTGAATGCCCTTGCGGGACCAGGCTGCCAGAAGCGCCGGAGCCATGCCCACGAGGAAGAGTCCCCGCCAGCCCCATTGCGGAAGGATGAACGCTGCGAGTACCGCTGCCAGCACGGCGCCGGCCTGCCAGCCCATAGCCACCCCGGCGGTGGCTCTTGCCCGCTTGGCTGCCGGCCAGGTTTCCGCCACGAGGGTCATGCCGATGCCGTATTCGCCGCCCAGGCCGAGACCGGCGAGGAAGCGGAAGATTTCCAGATGGGACGCGGAGTCAGCGAAGGCGCACGCCCCAGTGAAGATGGAGAAGAGAATGATGGTGACGGCAAAGGTGTGTACCCGGCCTACGTAGTCCGCCATGATGCCGAAGAGGTAACCCCCGAGGACGGTGCCGATGAGGGTGTAGGTGGCGATGAGACCGCCCTCGCCGAGGGTCAGTCCGAATTCCGCCACGATGGCTGCCATGGCAAAGGATAAAATGAGCATGTCCAGGCCGTCCATGGCGTAGCCGATGATGGACGCCCACATGATTTTCCATCGTTCTTTTCGGGTTACACCCGTTTCTTCAAATTCCAGTTCCTCCAGTGTTTTTTCCATAGTGTTTCCTCCCTTTCTTCCCCCACCGCGCCCTTTGACGCTATTCAACTCTGCTTATTGTACAGCAAATCAGCCCCAATGCAAAAGAAATTTTCCTTTTACCGGTGAATTGGCTGAAATTCTTTCAAAGGCGCAGATCCGCCCCGCAGGGAAGGCGGCGTTTCAGTCTCCATAGGTGGATTCTTCCGACCGGGCCACGATGGCGGGCCGGTCATTTTCTATGTCGCGGTTGAGCACCTTCCGCGTGCCCTTGATAAATTTGGGCCGCGGGATGAGCACCATGTGGCCGCAGCCGCAGCATTTCACGCGCATGTCCGCGCCGAGCTGCACCACTTCCCACGTATCGGAGCCGCAGGGGTGCTTTTTCTTCATCTGCACCACGTCCCCGATCTGGTATTGGATAAATTTCATGCCCTTCTCCTTTCGCTCACATTATTTCCGGCACAAAGAGGAATCGTACCGGCAGGAAGGTCGCTCCGGCGGGGAGGAATTCAATGGTGATCGGCTGCCCCGCTTCCCACCGCCCCACCTCGATGTAGTCCCGGGTGGTGTTGTAGCCCAGGAGGCGGCGGCGGTACTTCATGTCGTCCGCCCGGAAGTAGGTGGGCAGACGCCCCTGGGTGATTTTGAAGGAACCCAGGTAGATGCCGCCCTGGGGATTGAAGTAGATCCGGTAGGGCGCCGTCCCCTCCGTTTCCACGCGGACCCGGAAGGTGATGCCGTAGTCGCCGGTATTTTCCCGCTTCACCTTGTCGAGCTCGTCCATACCCCGGTAGAAGGGGAGCGCATTCTCGCCGCCGAAGTAGAGGGCCTGAGGGCCGTCCGTGTCGGTGTTCCACACGCTGACGCCTTCCCTGTACACCGTCATGGGGAAGGTGCCCCGCAGACCATGCTCGTCTGCGGCCACGGGCCGGGCCTTCGCCAGAGCGGCGTCCGCGTCTTCATCCATAGGGAGGGCCGCCACGCCGAAGGATACGGGCCGGTCGGTCTCCACCTCCACAATGCCGCTGTAAAGCCAGTCCGGCCGAAGGCCTGCTTCGTTCTCCTCGGCGATGATGGTGCGCTTTCCCTTCGCCAGCGCCACGGTCTTCGCCGGGGTGCGCACCGACACCATTTCCCTATAGGACATCTGCCGGCCCGAATAGATGTAATCCTCTCCGGGGGGCGCCTGGAGGAAGCGGGTGACCTTCACTTCCGTGGGGCGGCGGCTCCGGGCGTAGATGACCAGGCGGACGGGTTTATCCATGTCGTTTACGTGGTAATAGTAAATGCGCCCCTTCCCCCGGATGGTGCCCTCCGCAAGAATGCCTGTCTCCCCCACAAATTCAGGACAGTCAGAGAATACGAGCGTTCCCTCGGTGCGCACGTCCTCCATGGCCATGGTGTGGTAGTCCAGGTCCACAATGGAGGCGGCGGAGGCCTCCGCTCCGAGCAGTACCGCTGCGGCCAGGGCGGCCGCCGCATGGCGTGTCAATTTTTTCATAGCGTTCCTCTTGTTACTTTTTCCGGCTGTCCGCGCTGTCCGCGAGCCGTCTGATTTTTTGAAAGCGATGGGCCAGGCCGGACTTGCTCACGCCGCATATGGCGGAGAGCTCGGCCAGCGTGGCGTTGGGATGGGTCATCCGGAGCTCCATGGTCTCACGAATCGTTTTCGGAAGGCACTGGCTGTCGAAGCAGGCCTGCACCGTGCGGATCTGGTGCATCTGCTGCACCGCCGCGTTCACCGATTTCTGCAGGTTCGCCGTTTCGCAGTTCACCTGCCGGTTTACCTGGTTGCGCATGTCCTTCATGACACGCACCGTTTCAAATTCCATGTAGCTCTGGGAGGCGCCGGTGATCTGCAGGAAGGACCCCGCCTCATCCCCATCCTTGATGTACACGATGTAGTCGTTCTTCCGGTCCGTCACGCGCGGGTTCATGCGGAAGGCACGCATCACCTCCCGGATGGATTCAGCAAAGAGCCGGGACTGGGTGACGAGCTCAAGATGGTAATCGCTCTGGGGCCGGCTGATGGACCCGCCCCCGAGGAAGGCCCCCGCCAGGTAGGCCCGCTGCTCCGCCGGCGCGGTAAGGCGCTCCGCATCGTCGCCCCCTCCCATGGGCAGGAACCCGATGGAGGCGAGAAAGGCGCTCCCCTCCCGGGACGGAGGTACAGCGAGCGTGTACACGTTTTTTTTGCGGAGACGCCGTCCCTGACGCACCATGACGGAGGGAACGAGGCCAAAGTCCTTTTTGAGCGACACGAGCACCCGCCGGGCCACGGCGCTGCTCCCGGTGGAGAATTCCAGCCCCCACGCACCGCTTCCCCCGGTAACGGCGGATCCGCTCATGCGGAGGAGCGCCAGCAGCTCGGCGCGCCGCTCCTCCAAAGCGGGCCGGTCCAGCCGGGCGAGTTCATTTTTCACATTTTCTGTAAAGGACATCAGCGGCTCCTCCTCAGGTATTCATTGAGGAGCTCCGGCTCGAGGTGGGCGTGAAGCAAACTATTGAGGCGCACCAGCTCGTTGGCAAGGACGGCGGCGTCGTGCACCGCACCCCGGGCGCTTCCCAGGAGGTCCGCCTGGATGAGTGTGATGCCCAGTGCCTTCACCGCCTCCTCGTCAATGGCCACGGGCCAGGCGCCGGCAGCAGCGTAACGGGCGATGGTTCCCTTCCCCGGCCGCCCGTCGTTGGCCAGGACGAAGTCAATGACGCCCGGCCCGATGTGGTCAATGAGCGCCTTCAGGTGGTCCGATACAGTGAAATGATCGGTCTCTCCCGGCTGGGTCATAACGTTGCAGATGTAGAGACAGGGCGCGCTGGTGCTGCGCAGGGCCCATAGGATATCCGGTATGAGCAGGTTGGGAAGGACGCTCGTATAGAGGCTCCCTGGCCCGAGGACGACCAGGTCCGCCGCGAGGATGGCCTCAGCAGCGGCAGGCACGGCAGACACCGCTTCCGGAATGGTGGAGAGGCGCACGATGCGCGAGGGGTATTCGGAGATTTCCGACTCGCCCACCACGGTGGCTCCATCAGCCATGACAGCGGAGAGGCGCACCTTTTCCGTGGTGGAGGGAATGACCTGACCGCGCACGTTGAGGATGCGGCTCGCCGCCTTGAGAGCGTTTTCCGCATTGCCGAATTCCTCGATGAGGGCGGCAAGGAATAAATTGCCAAGGCTGTGCCCCGCCAGCTCCCCGCTGCCGCCGAAGCGGTACTGGAAGGATTCCTCCAGGAGGGATTCCTTGTCTGCCATGGCCACCAGGCAGTTCCGTAGATCCCCCGGGGCAATGATGTCCATTTCCTCCCGAAGGCGTCCCGAGGAGCCCCCGTCGTCGGCCACCGTCACGATGGCAGTGAGGTTGGACGTTTTGTTTTTCAGCCCCCGAAGCAGCATGGACAGGCCGTGCCCGCCGCCGATGGCGGTGACCTTCGGCCCCCGGGCGAGGAGCACCCGGTTCAGCATCTGCTCGGACACCTTCGATTCCTCCGGCGCCAGGAGGGCAAAAATGCGCTTCACCAGCTTCCGCGTGGATATGAGTATGCAAGCCCCGCCGGAGAGGGTGAGCCCCATGCCGCAGAGCGCGATGTAGGCATAGTTGTACTGCCCGGTGAGCTGGTACACGTAACGGAAAATCAGCTCCTCAATGAAGGAGAGCGCCTGGTAATTCAACACGAGAATGACGCCGAAAATGAGGACCACCAGCCCCAGGGAGAAGAGAAGCATCCACCGCTTGATGCCCAGCCCCGGATAGAGCCAGCGCATAAGGGGTCTCATAAGCCCTCCTCCACCACGTCATGGTCCACCTCATTGCGCTGCAGGTCCCGGTGCTCCACGTGTACATGGGCGTGGCGCTCCCGGAAATGCCGGCCCAGCTTCTCCGTCACGTAGACGGACCGGTGGAGGCCTCCCGTGCAGCCGATGGCCACGGTGAACTGGGCCTTCCCCGATTTTTCAAATTCGTCGGCCATGAAGTCCATGAGGGCGTAGAAGCGCTTGAGGAATTCCGCCGTGACGGGGGATTTCTCTATGTACTCCGCCACCTCCTTCACCCGGCCGCTCCAGTGACGATACTTCTGCACGTAGAAGGGATTGGGCAGGAGGCGCACATCGATAACCATGTCCGCGTCAATGGGAATGCCGTACTTGAAGCCGAAGGAGAAAACGGTGATTTCCATGTCCTTTCCCCCGCCGGGCAGACCGAAGCGGGAGGTGAGGAGCTGGAGCAGATCCGCCGCCTTGATGCCCGTGGTATCGATGATAAGATCCGCCTGCATCCGTATGGGAGCCAGGACCCGCCGCTCCTCCTGGATGCTTTCCTGGAGGCGCCGGTCCCCTGCGAGAGGATGGCGGCGCCGCGTCTCCATGTAGCGCCGCACAAGGATTTCATCGGACGCTTCGAGAAACACCAGCTCATGGGGAATGCCCCGCTTGGTGAGCTCGTCCAGTGCCTGGGGCAGGGCGGCGAAGAAGGAGCCCCCCCGCACGTCCGTCACCACCGCCACGCGGCGCAGGCGGGACGGGCTCTGCCAGCACAGGTCGGCAAAGCGGGCGATGAGCACCGGCGGCAGGTTGTCCACGCAGTAGTAGCCCACCTCCTCGAGCTTCTGCATGAGGCTTGTCTTCCCCGCGCCGGACATGCCGGTGATAATAACAAAACGAAAGGTTTCCTTTTCTTCAGACTTCTCCGAGTACATACTTTGCCACCGCCTTTGCCACGCCGTCTTCATTGTTTGACGCCGTTTCATACCGGGCCGCCCCCTTCGCCGCCGCATCGGCGTTGGCCACCGCAAAGGACCAGGGAGAAAGGGACAGCATGGATACATCATTTTCCGAATTGCCAAAGGTCATCACCCGGGAAAGAGGGATATCCCATTCCGCACAGAGACGTGTCAGGGCCCGACCCTTTGACGCATCTTTCTTATTCCATTCCAGAAAATATCGGTTGGGCTGTACGTGACCCGCCCTGTCTCCGAAGGCTGGCACGGTGAGCCGCACCGCTTCTTCAAACGTGGCCGGGTCATTTTCGTAGATGAGGAGCTTTACAGGCGCTTCATCCGGCGTCCAGAAGGCATCGCCGAGCACCCTGGCCCGGACGCCGCACACCTTCTCGTAAAAAATGGTGCGGTCATTGTACTCGGCCACGTAGAGCTCGTCCTGAATGTAGGACTGCATGTACCACCCGTGGTCGCGCCCCATGGCCAGAATCTCCAGCGCCGTGTCCAGGTCCATGGGGTCATAATCGAGAATCTCCCCCGATTCGCACCGCGCCACCATGGCGCCCGTGTAGACCACCATGGGCACATCGCCCAGGCCGAGGAACTGCCCCCAGGGGCGCGCCGCCTGAAACATGCGCCCCGTGGCGATAACAATGCGCACCCCCGCACTCTGGGCGCGGCGGAGCACATCCTTTGTGTATTCCGATATGGAAACGTCGTCCCGGAGCAGTGTGTCATCCAGGTCTATGGCAATCAGATCTACAGGGGCCATACAGCTCTCCTTCCGGGCTCTGCCAATACAATGGGATAATCGTAAAATCATTATATCACGGCAAATCCGCTTTACCGCAAAAAAGCCGCCGGAAATTCCGGCAGCTCTCTTTTATTTCTCTGTCTCTTCTTTGTTCTCTTCCTCTTCGCTTCCGGTTCTTTCCGGCTTCATGAGCGGGAAAAGGAGCACGTCGCGAATATTGGTTTCGCCCGTCATAAGCATGACCAGGCGGTCGATGCCGATGCCCAGGCCGCCCGTGGGGGGCAGGCCGTATTCCAGCGCCTGGATGAAGTCCTCGTCCATCTGATGGGCTTCGTCGTCGCCATGGCGGCGCTCCTCGAGCTGCAGCTCAAAGCGCTTCCGCTGGTCGATGGGATCATTGAGCTCGGAGAAGCCGTTGGCCAGCTCCCGCCCGAAAATGTAGGCCTCGAAACGGGCTGTGAACTGGTCATTGTCGTCGCAGAGCTTGGCCAGGGGCGACACCTCGATGGGATAGCGGGTGATGATGGTGGGCTGAATGAGCTGCTCCTCCACGTAAGCGTCGAAGCAGTTCGCCAGGATTTTGCCCATGCCGTCGTATTCCCCGTACTCCACGTTGAGCCGGTCCGCAATGGCCCGGGCGTCGCGGATTGTCTGGCAGGCGTCGAAATCCTCGCCGGTGTACTTCTTCACCGCCTCCGCCATGGTCATGCGTGTCCAGTGGCTGAGGTCAATGGTCTGGCCGCCGTAGGAAATTTCAAGGCCCCCGCACACCGCCTGGGCGCAGGCCGCCACGATGTCCATCGTCTCCTGGATGACATCCTCCAGATCCCCGTAGGCCTGGTAGGTTTCCAGCGCAGTGAATTCCGGATTGTGCCGGTTGTCCATGCCCTCGTTTCTGAAATTGCGGTTCAGCTCAAACACGCGCTCAAAGCCGCCCACAATAAGGCGCTTCAGGTAGAGCTCCGGTGCGATGCGCAGGTAGAGCTTCATGTCGAGAGCGTGCAGGTGGGTCGTGAAGGGCCGCGCGTTGGCGCCGCCGTAGAGGGCCTGCAGCATGGGGGTCTCCACCTCGAGGAAGCCCCGCTCGGTGAGCCAGTTTCTGATGGTGTTGATTACCTTCGCCCGCTTTTCAAAGGTTTCCCGCACGCCCGGATTGACGATAAGGTCCACATAGCGCTGGCGATAGCGCTGCTCCTTGTCCGTCAGGCCGTGCCATTTCTCCGGCAGCGGACGGAGCGCTTTGGACAGGATGGTGAAGGAATTCACCCGCACCGTCACCTCGCCCGTATGGGTGGTGAATACCACGCCCTCCAGACCGATGATATCGCCGATATCCAGCAGCTTGAAGAGCTTCCACTCCTGTTCGCTGAGCTGATCCCTGCGGAAATAGAGCTGAAGGTCGCCTGTGCGGTCGCGGAGCACACAGAAAGCGGTTTTTCCGTGGTTCCGGATGATCATAATGCGTCCGGCCATGCGCACGGGCTCCTCGCTCTGCTCCAGCGCCTCCGCCGCAGCGCGGATGTCCGCCGCGTGGTGATCCCACTGGAAACGCTGACCAAAGGGCGCGTACCCCAGGTCCCGTATTTGCTGCAGCTTGTCCCGGCGGATGCGCATCTGGTCGTTCAGATTTTCCGCCGGCTTCTGTATATTCTTCTTTTCTTCCATCATATGCCGGTCCTTTTACTTAATTTCCACGATCTGGTACTTCAGAATGCCTGCGGGGGCGTTCACTTCCACAATGTCGCCCTTCTTGGCTCCGATGAGCGCCCGGCCCACGGGCGATTCATTGGAAATCTTCCCCTCGAAGGGGTCGGCCTCCGAGCTGCCCACGATAGTCACATCCTCTTCCTCTCCCAGCTGGAGATCCCGGATGCGCACGCTCGACGCCATACCCACATGGTCGCTCTTCGCCGCTTCAATGACCACGGCCGTGCGGATTTTCGCCTCGAGCTCGAGGATTTTCCCTTCCGTGAAGGCCTGCTCATTTTTCGCGTCCACATATTCAGAATTTTCAGAAAGGTCGCCCAGCGCAATGGCTTCCTTCAGACGCTGCGCCACCTCCAGACGTTTCGTGGACTTCAGGTAGTCCAGCTCTTTTTTCATTTTTTCCAGGAATTCCTGGGTCACGTAGGTTTGCTGCATTTCCGCCATGCCGATTTGCTCCTTCTTTCCAGATTTCACAGTAAAAACACTACCCGTCTCCTGCGGATAGCGACACATGTATATTATATGGAAAAGAGAAATGGCTGTCAATTTTCCTGCGCCGCCCGCCGCCGAAAAAGCGGGGCCCCACGGGAAATTTTTTCTTTTCCTTGGGGAATTTCTTTTTTATAATACTGTTGGAATCTATTCATCCGTTTCGCGCTGCACGCCTGCAGCAGAAGGGAGATTTTTCATGGCTCTTAAAATCGCATGCACCCCCGCGGCCGCCCGGTTCTTCGTGACGAAGCGCAAAACCGTTTCGCCCAGCGCCACGGACTTTACGGATGTGGCCGCCGCGGTCCTCACCTCCGAGGATGCGCAGTACATCCGCCGCATCGACGCCACGTGCTTCAAGATCCCGGTCTTCCTCATCAAGACTGACGACGAGGGCTTTGACGATGATGAAATCGGGCTGGTGTACCGCATCATGGATACGGACCACTTTGACAAGAAGCTTTACAGCCGCCAGATCGAAGCCGCCGCCGTGCAGTACGAAACCAACCTTCTGCCTCCCTTTTTCGGCGCCCTCAAGGAGTACGTGGAGGAGGGCAATTCAGAATTTGACTGCCCCGGCCACCAGGGGGGCCAATTTTTCCGCCGCCATCCCGTCGGTCGTCTTTTCTATGAATTTTTCGGGGAAAACATTTTCCGCGCCGACATCTGCAACGCTGACGTGAAGCTCGGGGATCTCCTCATTCACGAGGGCTATCCCTACGCGGCGCAGCAGCACGCGGCGCATGTGTTCAACGCGGACAAGACCTACTTCGTAATGAACGGTACCTCCACGGCCAACAAGGTGGTCACCGGCGCCCTGCTCACCCCGGGGGATCTGGTTCTTTTCGACCGGAACAACCACAAATCGGTCCACCAGGGGGCGCTCACCATGGCGGGAGCGCGGCCGGTGTACCTGGAAACGGCGCGGAATCCCTTCGGATTCATCGGCGGCATTGACGACCACTGCTTCGATGAGGACTACCTTCGCAGGCTCGCGGCGGACATTGACCCGGAGAAGGCAAAGCTTCCCCGCCCCTTCCGCCTGGCGGTGATCCAGCTCGGCACCTACGACGGCACCATTTACAACGCGCGGCAGGTGGTGGACCGCATCGGCCGCCTCTGCGACTACATCTTCTTTGACTCCGCCTGGGTGGGGTATGAGCAGTTCATCCCCATGATGAAGGACTGCAGTCCCCTCCTCCTCGAGCTTGGCCCGGAGGACCCGGGCATCATCGTCACCCAGTCCGTACACAAGCAGCAGGCCGGCTTCTCCCAGGCCTCGCAGATCCACAAGAAGGACAGCCACATCAAGGGACAGAAGCGCTACTGCGACCACAAGCACTTCAATAACGCCTACATGATGCACGCCTCCACCAGCCCCTTCTATCCCCTCTTTGCGTCGCTCGATGTGAACGCGCGCATTCAGGAGGGAGACGCGGGGCGGCGGCTCTGGATGGACTGCGTGAAGCTCACCATCGAGGCGCGGAAATCCATCCTCCGCCACTGCCAGCTCATCCGCCCCTTCATTCCCGTAAACGTGTACGGCAAGAAATGGGAGACCTTCCCCACAGATAAAATTGCCTCAGACCTGGCGTTCTTCCGGTTCCACCCCGACGACACGTGGCACCACTTCGACGGGTACGCGAAGAACCAGTACTTCATCGACCCGTGCAAGCTCCTCCTCACCACGCCGGGCATCCGCTGGGACACGGGGGATTACGAAGACTTCGGCATCCCTGCCACCATCCTGGCGAACTACCTCCGGGAGAACGGCATCATTCCGGAGAAGTGCGACCTCAATTCCATCCTCTTCCTCATGACCCCTGCCGAATCGCGGACGAAGCTGGACAATCTCGTGTCCCACCTGGTGCGGTTCGAGCGGGCCGTGAAGGAGGACCGGCCCCTGTCGGAGGTACTCCCCTCCATTTACACGGCCTACCGGGATCGCTACCAGAATTACACCATTTCCATGCTCTGCCAGGAAATGCATGATTTCTACAGGGAGCGGGACGTAAAGACCCTGCAGAAGGAGCTCTTCCGCCGGGACCATTTCCCGGAGGCGCCCCTCACCCCGCTGGAAGCGCACCACGCCTACATCCGCAACGAATGCGAGCTGATCCCGCTCTCGGCCATCAAGGGGCGGGTGGCTCTCGAAGGCGCCCTCCCCTATCCGCCGGGCATCATCTGCGTCGTTCCCGGCGAGGTGTGGAACGACACCGCCCAGAGCTACTTCCTCACCCTCGAGGCGGGCATCAACCGCTTCCCCGGATTCTCACCGGAAATTCAGGGGGTCTACCTGGAGGAGCACAACGGCCGCATCATCGGCCTCGGAAACGTCCTTCTCGAGCATTGAAAAAAGGCTGCGGGTTCGTGCCTGCAGCCTTTTGGCTGTCCATTTTCTGTACCTGCGCCTCACAGCGGCCCCGCCCAGGGCCACAGGGGCCATGCCCTCGTTTCGGCCATATCCGTCTCCGTAATGGGCGAGAAATACACCCGGAGGAGGCAGAGCCCGCACGCCGGGGCGGTCATGCCCAGCCGCTTCCGGTCCCGCGCCGCGAGGATATCTTCTATGTCATGGGGGCCCAATCGGCCGAGACCCGCATCCAGAAGCGCCCCTGCCATGTTCCGCACCATGTGGTAGAGGAATCCCTCACCGGTCACGTAGAGGCGGAAGAGATCCCCCTGACGGGTGATGGTGATGTCGAAAATGCGCCGCACCGGGTCGGCGGGCACCGCGTTGCTCCCCCGGAAAGAGGTAAAGTCGTGCGTTCCCACGAGAACCGCCGCCGCGGCGCGCATCCTGTCCATGTCCGGCTCCTTTCCCGCGTTCCACACGTAGCGGTGGAGAAAGGGATTCACCTCCCGGGAGGCGGAGAGGAGGTACCCATAGGTCTTCCCCGTGTTGCTCTTCCGCACGGAAAAATCAAGGGGCACCTCCCGGCTCTCCCGGATACGGATGGAAAGGGGCAGGTACGTATTCATGGCAGCGCGGAACCGCTCCGCAGGAATGGCGGAGTCGGTGTAAAAGGTGCATTCCTGCCCGTAGGCATGGACGCCCGCGTCCGTTCGCGCCACGAAGTACACCGTCGTTTTCTGCCCGGTGAGCCGCTGGAGAACCTGCTCGAGCACCTCCTGCACGGCCAATCCGTTGGCCTGGCGCTGAAAGCCCGCAAAGGCGGTTCCGTCATACATGACGGTAATCCAGATATTTCTCATAGCCCTCCCCTGCCGCAGAGGCAGCAATGGAAAACCCGCGCGAGCGCGGGTTCTTTTTTACAGGAAAAAGCGCATGGCTCCCACCGCCGCTGTGACAGCAATCACCGCTGCGAAGGCGGCGCCGTCCCGCCAGGTGTACACGAGCTGGTGGAGCTTCGTCCGCCCCTCGCCGCCTCGGTAGCACCGCGCCTCCATGGCCGTGGCCAGGTCGTCTGCCCGGCGGAAGGCGGAAATGAAGAGCGGCACCAGAAGGGGCACCAGACTCTTGGCGCGCTGCCAGATATTGCCCGTGGTGAAATCCGCGCCCCGGGACGCCTGGGCCTTCATGATGCGGTCCGTCTCCTCCAGCAGGGTGGGAATGAACCGCAGAGCAATGGTCATCATCATGGCCAGCTCATGGGCAGGCACACCGATGCGGCGGAAGGGCTTGAGGAGCGCCTCAATGCCGTCGGTGAGAACGATGGGGCTCGTCGTGTAGGTCAAAAGGGACGAGAACGCGATGAGGTACACCAGGCGCAGTGTCATGAGCACGCCGTTGCGCACCCCTTCCTCGCTGATATAGAACCAGCCGAAGGACACCACCGGCGTCCCCGGCGTGGAAATGACGTGGATGGCCATGGTGAAAATGAGGATGATCCACAGGGGCTTCACCGCCTTGGCCACCATTTTTACGGGCACCCCCGATACAAAGATGCTCGCAAGGATGAAGGCCGTCACCAGTACATAGGGAATGGGCGCGTTGGCCAGGAAAATGGCGGCGATGAAAATCATGGTGCAGAGAATCTTCGCCCGCGGGTCCATCTGGTGAAGGAAGGACCGGCCGGGGTAGTACTGCCCCAGGGTAATATCTGTCAGCATGATTTCCCTCCCTTCAGCGACCGGCAGAGCGCGGCGGCCGCCTCTTCGCAGGTCACCGCCTCCTCCGGCACGGGAATGCCCCGCTCCTTCAGTGCGAGGAGCGTCTTCGTAAGAGGCGGCACATCCACGCCGGCCTCCTGCAGTTCCTCCCGGTGATGGAGGAAAATATCCATGGGCCGGCCGTCGAGAATGCACCGGCCGTGGCTCATCACCAGGAGCCGCGTGGCGAGACGGGCAATGTCATCCATATTGTGGGACACGAGAATCACCGAGAAGGCCCCCTCCTCGTACCACTGGCGGATGCGGGAAAAAATGTCCCGCCGCCCCACCGGATCCAGCCCCGCCGAGGGTTCATCGAGAATGAGAAAATCGGGCTTCATGGCGATGACCCCTGCAATGGCCACGCGGCGCATCTGCCCGCCGGAGAGGCGGAAGGGAGAGCGCCCCGCATAGGTGTCGTAATCGAGACCCACGAACTCCATGGCCTCCCGCACGCGATCCTCCGTTTCCTTCTCGCCGCACCCCAGATTCCGCGGCCCGAAGGCGATGTCCTGGGCCACCGTTTCCTCGAAAAGCTGCTGCTCCGGGTACTGGAAAACCATCCCCACAGAGTGGCGCTTCGCCACGGCTTCCTTGTCCTTTCCCGCCAGGTCTACATCATCGACAAGGACGCGGCCCTGTGTGGGGTGAATGAGCCCGTTCAGGTGCTGAATCAGCGTGGACTTTCCGCTCCCCGTATGGCCGATAATACCTACGAATTCGCCCTTTTCTATGGTCAGATCCACATCCTCCAGCGCGGTCTTCTCATAGGGCGTGCCGCTGCCGTAGACATAGCTTATTTTTTCGACACGAATGGCCATAATGCGTCTCCCAGCTCCTCATCGGTCATACAATCCTGCTTCACGGACAGGCCCCGCTTATGAAGGCGGTGTGCCAGGTCGGCGGCCACCGGCACATCCAGTCCGATGTCCTTGAGCTTCTCCGGCCTGGAAAAGACCTCCCGGGGCGTGCCGTCCATCACGAGGTGCCCCCGGTGCACCACCAGCACCCGGTCGGCGGTGACCGCCTCCTCCATGAAATGGGTGATGAGCACCACCGAAATGCCCTCCTTCCGGTTCAGCTCATGCACCGTGTCCATCACTTCCTTCCGGCCCACCGGATCCAGCATGGCCGTGGGCTCGTCGAGAATGATGCAGTCCGGCTTCATGGCAAGCACGCCGGCGATGGCGATGCGCTGCTTCTGCCCGCCGGAGAGCATGGCCGGCGAATGGAGGCGGTAGGCCGTCATGCCCACCTTCTCCAGCGCTTCCTCCACCCGGACAAGAATCTCCTCCCGGGGCACGCCGATATTTTCCGGGCCGAAGGCCACCTCCTCCTCCACCACGGCCGCCACGATCTGGTTATCCGGGTTCTGGAAGACCATGCCCACCTTCTGGCGGATATCCCACACCTTGCCCGGATCGCTCGTATCCATACCCTCCACGAGGACAGACCCCTCCGTGGGCAGCATGAGCGCATTCAGATGACGGGCCAGGGTGGATTTACCGCTCCCGTTCGTTCCGATGACCGCCGTGAACTCCCCCTTGCGGATGCGGCAGGACACATCGTCAAGCGCTTTGAACGGCACCCCCTCTTCCGTCTCATAGGCATGGGTGAGGTGCCGGATATCAAACATTACCGATTCCATACGTTCCTTTCCCGGGATGCACCGGCTGTGCCTGGCGCTCCCTTTTACAACAGAAACCCGGGCCGCTGGGCCCAATCTTGCGCCTTATTATACCATGAATGGGAGAAATGCCGAAATGGAAATGCTTTTTGCGCCAACGAAAAAAGGCTCCGGAGAGCCCTTCCTTTTTCAGCCCATGGTGAGCGCCATAATGGCCTTCTGCGTGTGGAGCCGGTTTTCCGCTTCGTCGAAAATGACATTGGCCTGCGCCTCGAGAACCTCCTCGGTGATTTCCTTGCCCCGATAGGCCGGGAGGCAGTGAAGCACGATGGCGCGAGAATCTGCCAGCGAGAGGAGCTCCTTATTGATCTGGTAGCCCTGGAACACCTTCTCCCGCACTTCCTTCTCCGCTTCCTCACCCATGCTCGTCCACGTATCCGTAGCAAGCACGTCCGCGTCCCGCGCCGCTTCCGCCGGATCCTCGATCACGCGCAGCACCGCGCCTGTTTCCTTCGCATCCTCCAGCGCGTTCGCCAGCACCGCCGCATCGGGCTCATACCCCTTCGGACAGGCGATGGTGCAGTGAATGCCCGCCTTCGCACAGCCGTAAAGATACGAATTGGCCATGTTGTTGCCGTCGCCGATATAGGCGAAATGAAGCCCCCGGAGATCCTTGCCCTTATATTCCTGCATAGTCAAAAGATCCGTCAACACCTGGCAGGGATGAAGCAGATCCGTGAGCGCGTTAATGACCGGCACATCAGCGTACTCGGCAAACTCCTCCACCTCGCTGTGCGCAAACGTGCGGATCATGATGCCGTCCACATAGCGGGACAGCACCCGCGCCGTATCCTTCACCGGCTCGCCCCGGCCGAGCTGAATGTCCCTCGTGGACAAAAACAGCCCCTGCCCGCCAAGCTGAAAAATCCCCGTCTCAAAAGACACCCGCGTGCGGGTGGAAGACTTCTCAAAAATCATAGCCAGCGTCTTCCCCTTCAGAATCGGATGGGGAATCCCCGCCTTCAGCTCCATCTTCAGCCGCGCCGCCAGCGTAAGAATATCCTGCATTTCATCATAGGACAAATCGTGAATGGTGAGTAAATCTTTTCCTTTAAGCATACGTTCCTCCCTGCCGGCAGCGCCGGTTGCGTAAAATAATGTTATGATTATACAACGGGAAGAATATTTATTCAAGTTTAAAACTTAGATCTTAGAACTTAGAGCTGAGAACTGAGATCTCAGATCTCAATATTGCGAATTACCTATACGAGTCCATCGGGAACCTCCCTCTTTCTTTGGCCTGCCAAAGAAAGAGGGAGGCCAGAAAGAAAACAGCCGCCGCGGAATTTTTTGACCTAAAATTGACGGCCCTCAGCT
>CAZPLS010000032.1:0-16271 GCA_964587685.1 uncultured Dialister sp. | reverse complement strand
ATAAAATTTCTATGGTAGAATAATATTGGTTTTAAGCTTGCCTAACAATCGCTTTGAGGGAACATGGAAACTCGGCGGTGGGGCGGGCCTTGTATTTCTGATTCGCAAAGGAGCGAAGAGATATGAAAAAAATTTTAGCTATGGCAGCAGCCGCTGCCCTTGCTGCCGGCACTTCCGCCATGGCGGCCAATCCGTTTTCCGATGTGTCCATGTCCGACTGGGCCTACGGCGCTGTGGCGGATCTGTCGGATCAGGGCATCGTAGAGGGTTATCCGGACGGCACATTCCGGGGCCAGACGAATATCACCCGCTATGAAATGGCGCAGATTGTGGCTCGTCTCATGGCGAAGGAGGACCAGTACAATGCGGAGCAGCGTGCCCTCATTGATCAGCTGGCGGCGGAGTATGCGGATGAGCTCGACAGCCTTGGCGTTCGTGTGGCCAACCTGGAAAAGAAGGTGGGCAACATTTCCTGGAGCGGCGATGCTCGTATGCAGTATCAGGATCACGGCGACTACGGGGATGATTCCTGGGGCGCCCGGCTGCGTCTGAATATGTCCGCGCAGGTCAATGAGTATGTGACGGTGGAAGGCCGTTTGGTGACGGAGCTGGATCTGAAGGGCAATGACGCCTATTCGGACGATGAAAGCATGAAGATGGACCGCCTGCATGTGGTGTATGCGCCGTCGGAAGCGTTCTCTCTGGATCTGGGCCGTACGGGTGTCGGGCTGTCTCAGACGGGCATTTTCATGGATGAAGATGGATACTTTGACGGCGTGGTGGCCAATTACGGCACAGAGAGATTCTTTGCCAGCGCGGGCTTCGGCCGTTTTGACGGCGGCGTGGATGGTCTCTATGACCTCCATGATTATGATGCCTGGTTTGTGAATGCAGGCGGCAATATTGGCGGCGCGGTGGATTTGAACGCGTTTTATCTGCAGTACAACAGCGAAACGAAGCTGGCAGGCTACGGCGCCTATGCCGATGATATTTCGGTATGGGGCGTCGGTCTGGCGGTGCCGATTGGTGAAAGCGGCTTTGTGATCGACGGCGATTATATCAAGCACGATGACCGGCTGACCGATGATGCAGCACTCTGGACGGTGGGTGTGACCTACGGTGAAGTGGATGTGGAAAAGCCGGGTTCCTTTACGGTGAGCCTCCATTACGCGGATCTGGATGAAGGGGCCTACATTGGCGGCAATTCGGCCTGGGATATGACGGATCAGCTCGAGGATTCCATCCTGAAGGGCGCCTCCTTCTGGGCAGTCAGAGCCGGTGTGGCTGTGGCGAGAAATGTGGAGCTGGATGCGTACTACTACTTCGGCGGTGATGCGAATGCCAGCGGTGCGGCGGATCCGGATGATACCTTTGGCATTGAATTGAATTACTACTTCTGATAGGAAGTACAGGCAAAAAGACTCCTTCGGGGGTCTTTTTTGCATGGGAAATCACAGGGAAACGGGGCCTTTCCTGCCGCGGCAGGAATTGGAAACAGACCTTCGGTGGTTCTCCACCGCCGCTTGGTGGGATTGCGGCAGGATCTGGCGGTATGGGAATGCTATGGCGGACGGTTTTGGTCGGGCCGGTGTCTGCGTTTCTGTCAGCGCATAAAAAAGAACCCGCCATGAGGTTTTCGTCTCATGGCGGGTTCCGGGGAGAGGGAATTTACAGAGCGGGCAGCCGGATGACCTGGCCGGGCTGGAGGCCTGCCGGGTCGGAGATGCCGTTCAGTTGGCGGATTTCATAGATGTACTTGCGGATGTCCTGGCCGTCGCCGGCGTGCTTTGATGCAATGTCCCAGAGGGTCTGGTGCTGTTCCAGGGTGATCTCCAGGAGGGCGGGCTCCCTGTCGGGAAGCGTGACAGAGGATGCAGCGGCGCAGAGGAATCCGGCGGTGAGAAAGAGGAAAAGATAGGATTTGATGATGCAGAGATTCATGGGGATCGCCTCACAGACTGCCGGTGAATGTTTATTCCTGGAACTTTCGTTTGATGCCTATATAATAATACAGAAATTTCGTTTGGTCAAGCAAATTTTCCATGAACGATTGTTTGTATTTGTAAAATAAATCATTTATAATACAATATAAGGAAAAAGATATGGTGGATTCATATAAAGCAGTGATTGAGAAAGGATGATTCAGCGTGCCAAGAAGATTGGGGTTTGACCGCGGCCTGACGAGCAGGGAGGAAAAAATTCTTGCGTTTATTCGCCAGAAGATCAACACCTCCGGCTATCCGCCCACGGTCAGAGAAATTTGCAATGCTGTTGGCTTGCGCTCCACGTCCACGGTGCACGGGTACCTGGGCCGGTTGGAGAAGCTGGGCATGATCCGCCGCAATCCGGCGAGCTCCCGGGCGATTGAATTGACGGAGGATATGAGCTGGCGTCACAAGAAAATGCTTCTTGCGCCGGTGGTGGGCGAGGTTCGCGCGGGCGAGCCCATTTTCGCTGATGAGCATGTGGAGGCGGTGTTTCCTCTTCCGGCGGAATTGATCGGGACGAGCAATACGAACTGCTTTATCCTCACCGTGCGGGGGGACAGCATGATCAACGCGGGGATTCAGGAAGGGGATATGCTCGTGGTGGAGCAGCAGAATACGGCCAATAACGGGGACATCGTGGTGGCTCTCGTAGGAAGCGACGAGGCCACGGTGAAGCGCTACTACCGGGAAGCGGACCATATTCGCCTCCAGCCGGAAAATGATGAGTATGAGCCGATTCGTTCCAGAGAGGTAACCATCCTCGGGCGCGTGGTGGGCCTGTACCGCCATTATTGATTCCGCCGGAGCAGAATCCGCGGGGATCATTGCACAGACCGCAAAGCAGCTGGTTGATGCCGGCTGTTTTTTTGCGCCCGTTTTGGCAGAGAAATTCCGTTTTCAGAAATAAAAATCCCCTCACCAGAGTTTGGTAAGGGGAATTTTTGCCTGTGTGTCACATTCGGGGGACGGGGATGGCCTGGTTCAGGTGGAAGGACCAGAGGTAGAGGGCGTCTACGGGTTTCTGGAAGAGGCGCTCCGCCGCGTTTCCGTAGATCTGGAGCTGCCGGTGGTAGTGTTCTGCCAGGAGGCGCCCGTCTGAGATGCGGTCTGTTTTGTAGTCGATGATGGTGATGCGGCCCTTGTTTTCCAGGAGGCAGTCTATGGCGCCCTGGAGGAAGATGGACTCGTCCTCGCAGTCCGGGAAGAATTCTGCTGCGGGGAGAAGGAGGGAGAAGGGCATTTCCTTCCGCACCGTATCGGCCTCTCTCATGAGGCGGCCCAGGGGGCTTTCCAGGAAGGCGAGGATGCCGCTCGTGGGGCGGCGGCGCCGGCTTGTGTCGAGAAGGAGGGCCGCTTCTTCCTCAGTGAAGAGATGGGCTGCTGCGAGGCGGCGGATTTCCCTTGCGATGGCTTCCTCATCGGCGGGCAGGTGGGCGAGGTCGAGCTCTTCCATGGCGCGGTGCATGAGGGTGCCGTAGGAGGCGCCGCTGGATTGGGGGCCTCTTGCGGAGAGGAAAAGGGGCGGCGCGGCAAAGTCCGCGGGAAGGGGGGCCTTTTCCGTGAGGGGCGCGGCGAGGATCCGGGAGGGCATGTATTCCTCCTTGGCTTCCTCGGCGAGCTGTACCGCCGCGGTGGCGGTGAGCTTGGCCGGGGCGGCTGCGGCGCCGGGATGGGGATAGGCCCACCGGAGCTGGCGATCCACCCATGCCGGGGCAGGCGGTGCATCGGCGCGGAGGAAGGCGGTCGGGTCAGCGGTGACGGGGGGTTCCCCGGCGGCATCGCCGCTTGCTTTGTCCTCTATGTCGTCCACCGTTTCATCGGGGGCAAGGAATTCTGCCGCCGAGTGGAGGGTGAAGGAAAAGTGCGGCGCCGCGTCGCCTGTTTCTGCGATGTAGGCGGGGATTTTGTCCAACACCTCCCAGAAGGATTCCATGGAGCGGCTCCGGGCGGCAGCGGGAAGGATCCAGTCGAGGTAATTCTTTGCGCTCGTGATGCGGTAGGCCGGAAGGGGCGGGAAGCCAGAGCTGCCGGCAATGCCTGTGGTCATGGCGGCGAATGCTTTGCTCGCTTTTTTCTTCGCGCCGGTGATGATGAGCCGGTCCCGGGCGCGGGTCATGGCCACGTAGAGGAGGCGGGCCTCTTCGGCGAGCTGTTCTTCCTTGATTTGCTGCCCCACCGCCAGGTAGTACAGGGTGTCCCACCGGCAGAGGTGATCCCTGTCGAAGCGGGGGATGCCGATGCCCTTGTCCTTGTGAAGGAGGACGGGCTTCTTTAGGTCCATCGTGTTGAACGCTGACCCGGTGCAGCAGAGGAAGACCACGGGGAATTCCAGGCCCTTGCTCTTGTGGACGGACATGATGTGTACGGCTCCGGCGGCGGGGGGCGCGGCGGCGGCGGTGAGGCGAAGGTCGCTGTCTGCGGTCCGCTGGAGGTAGGTGAGGAAGCGGCTGAGGCCGCCAATGCCCTGGCTGTCCCAGGTGCGGGCGGTTTCATAGAAGGCCTGCACGTGGGCCCGGCGGAAGGCGCTCCCCTGCATGCCCGAGATGTAGGAGAGGAAGTCCGTGTCGGCGAGGATGGTTTCAATGAGAGGGGCCGCTCCCGCTTTTCGGGAGAGCTCCCGCCAGGCGCGGTACCGGCCGCGGAAGCGGAGCGCCGCCATGGCCTGGCCGGGACTGAGAATGTCCGTCGCGTGGGGCAGCGCGGTCCAGAGGCTTTCCCGGTCCGCCAGGCGGAGACGGGCCAGTGATTCCTCGTTCAGCCCCACCAGGGGGGAGCGGAGCACGGCGGTCAGGGCCAGGTCCTGCCGGGGGTTGTCAAGAATTTTCAGGACCGACCAGAGAATCTGCACCTCTTCAGAGGCAAAGAAATCGTCGGTCTGGCTGGTCACGGAGGGGATGCCCTGCTCACGGAGCACCCGCTGGAAGATGGCAGCTTTTTTGTCCACTGCACGGAGGAGGATGGCGATGTCCTCGTACCGCATGGGGCGGAAGGTGCCGTCCTTTTCCATGACCGTGCTGCCCGCGGCAGAGAGAGCGGCGATGCGCCGGGCCACCATGCGCGCCTCCAGCTCGACCTGGTTGAGGTCCTCCTTTCCGTCCTCGGCACTGTCCTTTGCGTCGGGCATGTCGATGATATCGATGTCGACGGTGCCGCCCAGGTATGACGGCGGCGCGCCGGCGGAGCCCCGCCCCGGGTGGAGGGCCTCTGCGTCGCCGTATTCCAGCTCAAGGGGGGTCCGTCCGTCAGGGAGGCGCTGCATGATTTGGCCGAAAATGAAGTTCACCGCTGCCAGCACGGCGTTGTCGCTGCGGAAGTTCTGGTTGAGGTCGATGCGCCGCCCTTCGGTGCCTCCTGCGTAGGTCTGGTATTTTTTGAGGAAAATGCCCGGGTCGGCCTGGCGGAAGCGGTAGATGCTCTGCTTGATGTCTCCCACGAGGAAGCGGTTCTTCCCATCGGAGAGGAGGGCGGTGATGATTTCCTGCAGGCCGTTCGTGTCCTGGTACTCGTCCACCATGACCTCCCGGTACTTCTGCCGCAGGGTGAGGGCCGTTTCGGAGGGGATGGGGTGATCCGGCGTGCTCCCTTCGGCGAGGAGGAGGCGCAGCACGAGATGCTCCGTGTCGTTGAATTCGAGGAGGCCCTCTTTTTTCTTCCGCTCCCAGTAGGCGCGGCCGAAGTCGAGGACGAGCTCGGAAAGGACCTCAGCGATGGGGCGGGCGGCGTTCATATCAGAGATCCACTGCGCCTCGGGAACGGAGAACCACTTATCGCGGAGTTTTTTCACATGATCTTTTACCGCTTTCCGAGCGGCTTTGATTTCCTCCTTTCGCGCATCAAACAGAAGCGGATCGGTGGAGTTTTTTTTACGTGTGCTGGGGAGCTTCGCAAATTGGATGGCAGTGACGGTGCGCTGCCACGTGCTCCATGAGGGCTCGCTCTCTTCGCTGAGTGCGGAGAGGGCGGCGTATTCTTCGGAAAGGGGGTCCTTCCAGGGATCCAGGGCGGGGTCCTCGTCGAGAATGGGCAGGACGGCGCGGTACTGGTCGGCCCAGGAGGCGGCCTGATCCTGGAAATAGGAGAAAAACGGCGCTGTCCAGGGAAAGTCGCTGATGGAGGTGCCCGTCGCGGTGTAGGGCTCGGCGAAGCGGCGGAGGAACGCTTCGGGGAAGGGGAGGGACCGGGAGAATTCGTAAATGCGCAGTACTGCCTCCCGGAGAGCCTCATCGCCGTAGCCGTAGGCCAGGAGATTGAGTACATCCCGGAAGCGCGGGTCGTCCTTTTCGTACCAGTTGAGGAGCACCTCAGAGAGCACGTCGTCCTGGAGGAGGCGCTTTGCGTTCGCATCGGAAAGGATGCGGAAATTGGGGTCGAAATCGACCAGGTAGAAGTACTGCTTCAATAGGGTCTGGCAGAACGAATCGATGGTGGAGATGGCCGCGCTGCCCAGGAGGGTGATTTGCCGCTGCAGGTAGGCCACGCGGGCCGCGTTTTCCTCGGTGGGATGCGCCTCCAGCGCGTCGGAGGCTTCGGAAAGGCGCTTCGACAGGGCGTCGGCGATGCGGCTTCTCATTTCGGCGGCGGCGGCGCGGGTGAAGGTGAGCACGAGGAACGCATTCACATCCACCGGGTCCGTCGGGTCGGTGATGCGCCGGATGACCCGCTCCACCAGAACGGCGGTTTTTCCGCTCCCCGCGGCGGCGGAGAGCAGCAGATTTTCACCCCGGGCAGTGAGGGCGTCCTCCTGCGCAGGGGTCCATTTCATGGCACTCATGGCTGGGCCTCCTCGTTTCTTCTATCTTGCAGCATCTCTCTGACCTCCTTGTCTTCGGCGCCGGGAATGTCATGGTAGCGGTTTTCCGGCAGCTTCGGGTCGAACCGGCAGATGCTCCGGAAGGTGCAGTACTGGCAGGGCGGATTTTTTCGGTTGTACCGGGCGGGGCGGATGGGGATGGCGCCGGTTCGGATGCCCTCGTAGATCTCGGCGAGGCGGTCCTTCACCACGGAAAAGAGGGCCTTCATGTCCTCGGGGGAAAGGACCCGTGCCGTTTTGGAGAGGCTCCCATCTTTGTTTCTCGTTATGCCGGGGAGGGAGCCGTCCTGGTCTATGGCGGAGAGGAAGTTTTCGTCAGACAGGAAGTAGCCCTGGAGCTGTTCCTTTGTCTCCGGGGGCTGGGGTACCCCGTCGTCGGGAACGGGAACGCTTCGGGTGAAGTTTTTCAGGTAAATGTAGAGAATGGCGCCGGGGAGGAGGGCGTCGCCGCCGCTTTCCAGTACAGCCATGAGGTAGGTGATGAGCTGGAGCTTCACCCCCGCGGCGATTTCGCCGAGACTTACCTTCGTTTCCCCTGTCTTGTAGTCCGCCACGATGGCGGCGCCTGCCGCCCGGTCCACCCGGTCCACGTGGCAGTCGATGAAGAAGGTATTCCGCAGGTCCTCGCCGATACGGAGGCGGTAATCGGCCTCCATGGCGATGGTGTCGGCCTCGCCGCTGCGGCTCCACTGGCGGAGACGAACGAGGGCGGTGCGGAAATTCCGGTCAAGGACCATTTTGACGTACTGCATGGACGCGTCGGAAAGGAGGGCCCCCGATTTCACCCGCGGCGCGATTTGGTCTGCGATGACCGCGGAGATCCGTTCAATGTCCTCGTCCGTGGCGTCGCGCCACTGCTTCTGCTGTTTCCGCAGGAAGCTGCCGAAGAGGTGGAGCCCCGCATGGAGGTAGTTGCCGTAATCCCGCGCGTCAAGCTGGCTCTGGTTCCGATCCCCCAGACCGAGGCCGTACTGCAGGAAGTACTGGTAGGGGCATTTTTTGTAGGCTTCCAGGCGCGTTACCGAGGTGGTGAAGGGCTTTCGTTTCAGGAAGAGCTGCTGCACCACGTCCGGAGGCAGAGCCCTGGCAGTGTTCTGGTAGGAAAAGCCGAGCACCTTCTGCCGGAGAAGGGCGGAGGTATCGGGCGAGGCCAGGGCCCACCGGCGGAGGAGGTCCCAGAGGGAATCCTTTTCCGGGATGCCTTCCCGGAGCACCGTCGGGAGGAGAGAGAGGGCCTGCTCGGGGTTGGTCAGGAAGGAGGCGTCTGCCGTATCCGGCGCGGGAAGGGACGATTTCTGCGGCCCGTCGGCGTAACCAAGGTCGATGAGGCGGCGCACCGCAGAGGAGAGGGCTGCTTTTTCGCCGCTGTCATCGGCGGAGGCATAGGAAATGGAGAGGAGCTGCCGCGCCCTCGTGAGAGAGAGGTAGAGGAAGAACTGCTCCTGACGGATGCGGGTCATCAGGTCCGGCCCGATGGTGAGGTCCTGTTCATCCCGGAGGGTGAGGGTTTCCTTTTCTGAGAAGAACCCCGATTCCTCCACCCGGGCGGGGAGGTTGTCCTCCGAGGCGCCCAGGAGGAAGACCGCCTTCCCTTCCATGGCAAAGCCCCGCCGGATGGTGGTGACCGTCACGTGGTCGAGGGTGGGAGGAATGATGGAAAAGGTGAGGGAGGCGAGGCCGTCCTCTGCCATGGCCAGGAATTCTCTCGCCGCCGCGTCATCGTCCCCGGCGGCCCGCACGAGGTCGTCGAGGAGAAGGAGGAGCTTCTTCCACGCCTGCAGGTGGGGCCGCTCCCGGGTGGCTGCATAGGCCTCGTCATCCCACCGGGCGAGCGTATCGGGTACGCCCTGGTCCATGAGCCACTGGTAGAGGATGGCGCATTTTTCCTTCACTGAGGCAGCCTCACGCCAGACCTCCCCGAGGGGGCGAAGGAAGCCGAGAATCCGCTCCCGCAGGTCGTTCATTACGTCCAGCTCGGCCTGCTCCTTCTCATTGGGACCCGTATCGGCCTCATCCAGGCGGAAGGGGGTATGGAAGGTCCAGGGGGATTTCCACTGGCCCGGGCGGACGCCCACGCGGAGCACGAAATTTTCCAGCCGGTCCGTTTCCTCCGCGGAGAGGGCGTGGAGGAGATCCGTTTTCAGGATGGGGAAGAGCAGGTCCCGCGTCCATCCCCGCCAGGGGCCCCGTTCGCCGGCTGCGAGGAAGCGGAGCACCGCGTCGGTGAGCACCACCAGAGGGTGGTTGTTCATGGGCTGGGGCTGGTCGATGAAGGCAGGGATGCGGCAGGCCGCAAAGCGCCGGCGCACCGCGTCCTCATAGGCATTGCCCGTGGGAAGGAGGACGAGAATGTCCCGCCAGCGCAGGCCCTCCTCCCGGACAAGAGAGAGGATGCGCCGCGCCGCGCTGTCTGCCTCCGCCTCAAGAGACGGCGCTTCTGTTACGTGCAGTCCTTGCCAGGGCTGCGCCTCTGACTGGGCAGTCGGGCAGGTCTTGGGAAGGGGGGCAAAAAAGTTCTCCGCCATAGCGCGGAGGTGCGGGCTGGTGAAGCGGCAGGGCTCGGTGAGGACTTGGCTCTCCGAATGACCGGCCGCTTTCTGGAGCACCTCCCAGATGTGGTAAGGCCGCTCGAAAAGGGGGTTCTGCGCGGCCTCCTCGGGCCGGTCCATGGGAAGGGTGACCGTCACGTCCCGTGCGGTCCGAATGAGGGCGGCGGCGATGGCCAGCTCCTGGGGCGCCATGCCCGTGAAGCCGTCAATCCAGATGACCGAGTCCCGGAGCCACGCTGACCGGGGGATGTCCTCGGCGAGCTTGTCGAAAAGGTTCCCCTTGTACTGGTATTGGGTACGGAGAACGCTGTGAAAATCGGCGAGCAGCACGGAGAGGTCCGTGAGCTTGCGCCCCAGGGGCGTGGCGCCTTCCCGGCGGGCCGCCTCGGCCAGCTCCTCCGCGCCGGCGCCGTACGTATTGAGCTGATGAAAAAAACTGGCGAGGGACGCGGCGAAATGGGGCTGCCGCGCCGCTTCGCCGATGATGAGAAATGTCCCTGCCCGCGCCGTGAGAAGGCGGCGGAGAATGAGCTGCTGCGCCAGAGGCGACGGGGCCGCCCCCGCATCCTCCCGGAGTTCCTTGAATACGCGGTAGGCGAGGCGCTTGAAGCCGCACACGGTGACATTGACGAAGCCCTTGCCGGGGAAGGCCGCGGCGAGCATCGTTTCCGTGCGGTATGTGGCCTGGTCCGGCACGAGCAGGCAGGCGTTTTTCTCCGGATGGGCTTGGACATACCGGACGATGTCTTCGCAGCACCGGGCCGTTTTTCCTGTACCGGCCCGTCCGAAAATAAAGTGGAGTGACATGGCTGACTCCTTTCTGTGTGTTAACTGTACTTATTATAACCGGAAGCGTTTTGAAGGGGAATGGATTTTCGCTCGTGGTCCCTGCGGAACGTTCGGCGGGGCGGTCATTCTTTTTTTCTATGAAAATCGTCATTCGGAATGGGAATTTTATGCAGAGGATAGTGGGCCCCCAAAGTAATTCACAGGGGATTTTCGCCGTGCCTGTCGAAGCCGGCAGAGTTATTCACAGAAAAATTGTGAATAGAAAATTATCCATATATACACTATATATGTAGTTTATTTATGGATATCAATACAACATGTTGCGGTTTTTCTGTAGACGGGAGGGGAGTTCTCCCGTATAATGGAACTCGTAAACATCGTATCTTTACAAGGCGCGTTCTATCGGAATAGATCGTTTTTATAGGAGGATTGTTATGGAAGTCATCAAGAGAGACGGTACAAAGGTGCCGTTCCAAAGGGAAAAAATAACCATTGCCATCGAGAAAGCCATGAACAGCTCGAGCGGCATTTACCAGGAGGGCGTGGCTGATAAAATCGCCCGGGAAATCGAGGAGTACGCCCGCGGGCTCGGTCACTCCATGACCATTTACTCCATCGAGGACCAGGTGTACTACAAGCTGTTGGACAATAACAACCCCGCCACGGCCCGGGCCTATGAAAATTACAAGGCCATGCAGACCTTCAAGCGCCACATCAATACCACGGACAATGACATTCTCGGCCTCATCCGCCAGACCAATGTGGACGTGATGGATGAAAACTCCAATAAAAACTCCCATGTGGTTTCCACCCAGCGGGATCTCATTGCCGGGGAGGTGTCGAAGGATATCGCCCGGAGAAAGCTCATTCCCCTTGATATCGTGCAGGCTCACGACAGCGGCGCCATCCACTTCCATGACATGGACTACATCATTCAGCCCATGTTCAACTGCTGCCTCATCAATCTGAAGGATATGCTCCAGAACGGCACGGTCATCAACGGCAAGAAAATTGATACGCCAAAATCCTTCCAGGTGGCGTGCACCGTGACGACCCAGATCATCGCGCAGGTGGCCAGCGGCCAGTACGGCGGGCAGAGCATCAACGGGGTGGACCGCATTCTGGCGCCCTTCGTGCGCAAGTCCTATGAAAAATACCTGAAGGCGGTCATCGAGGAGCAGAAAGACATTTACGGCATCGAGCCGGATATGGAAAAGGCGGAGGAAGTGGCGTGGAAGCGCACCCGCAAGGAGGTCAAGGACGGCATACAGACCATCCAGTACCAGATCAACACGCTCATGACGACCAATGGGCAGGCGCCCTTTGTCACCCTCTTCATGTACTTCCAGCCGGACTACGAATACGCGAAGGAAGCGGCGATGATCGATGAGGAAATCCTCGAGCAGCGCCTCCAGGGCATCAAGAACGAGCAGGACGTGTATGTCACCCCGGCATTTCCGAAGCTGGTGTACGTCCTGGACGAGCACAACGTCCATCCCGGCTCGCCCTACTACTACCTAACGGAGCTGGCGGCGAAGTGCACGGCGAAGCGCATGTACCCGGACTATATTTCCGCGAAAAAAATGCGCGAAATTTACGAAGGAAACGTATTCAGTCCCATGGGCTGCCGCTCCTTCCTCTCCCCGTGGAAGGACAAGGACGGGAACTACGTGTGGGACGGGCGCTTCAACATGGGCGTGGTGTCCCTCAACCTGCCGCAGATCGGGATTCTTGCCCGGGGCGACGAAGAGAAATTCTTTGAAATTCTCGATAAGCGCCTCGAGCTCTGCCACAAGGCCCTCCTTCTGCGCTACAACCTGCTCAAGGACATCACCAGCGATGTGTCGCCCATTCACTGGCAGTATGGCGCCATCGCCCGCCTGAAAAAGGGAGAAAAAATCTATCCCATCCTCCAGAACGGCTACGCTACGCTCTCTCTCGGCTACATCGGCCTGTACGAGGCATCGGTGCTCATCAAGGGCCAGAGCCACACCACGCCGGAGGGTGAAGCATTTGCACTGCGGGTTATCCGCCGGTTGAAGGACGCGGTGCTCCAGTGGAGGGAAGAAAACGGCCTGGGCTTTGCCCTCTACGGCACGCCGGCGGAGAGCCTGACGAACCGGTTCTGTGTCATTGACAGGGCGCGGTTCGGGGAGATCAAGGATGTCACCGACAAGGGCTACTATACGAACAGCTACCATGTGGATGTGCGCGAGCCCATCAATGTATTTGATAAATTCCGCTTCGAGTCCCAGTTCCAGAAAATATCCACCGGCGGATGCATTTCCTACGTGGAAATTCCGAACATGACAAACAATGTGGAAGCGGTGCTCACCATGATGCGCTTTATCTACGACAACATCTGCTACGGTGAATTCAATACGAAATCGGATTACTGCCATGTATGCGGTTTTGATGGAGAAATCATCTGCAACGACGACAATGAATGGGAATGCCCGCGGTGCCACAACAAGGATCGGAGCAAGCTCACCGTTATCCGCCGCACCTGTGGATATCTCGGCGAAAATTTCTGGAATGAGGGGCGGACAAAGGAAATCAAATCCCGCGTCCTGCATATCTGATGCGGTACGGTCAGATTCGGCGGTATGATATCGCCAATGGGGTGGGCATCCGTACATCCATCTTCGTGACGGGATGTACGCTCAAGTGTCCGGAATGCTTCAATGTGGAATACCAGGATTTCAACGCAGGCCATGTCTGGACCGATGCGGAAACGGCCCAGGTCATTCAGTACATGAAGGACGACAATGTGTCCGGTCTCTCCATCCTCGGGGGCGAGCCCATGCAGAACGCAGAGGGGCTCCTGGCAGTGGTGCGCGCCGTGAAAAACCAGGTAAAGAAATCCATCTGGGTCTATTCGGGGTATCGGTGGGAAATGATTCTCGCCGATCCGGTGCGGAGGGCCTTCCTGTCGGAATGCGATGTTCTCGTGGACGGCCCCTTTGTGGCGGCCCTTCGGGATCCCATGCTTCGCTTTCGCGGCTCGGCAAACCAGCGGGTGATAGACATTCCCAAATCGCTGGCGGCGGGGGAAGTGGTGCTTTATCGGGATGACATTACGGGCGACGTGATGTAAAAGAAGCCAGTCTCTGTATGAGGCTGGCTTTTTTGGCAGATATAAAAATCGAAAAAATGCGATGTAGGTTATTGACAAATTTCGATATTCAATATATAGTAAAAATGGTCAAGCAAGTATGGCTATACAGCGGGTGTTCCGCTGTGATAAAAGGAGGAAATATATTATGTCTCTCAATGGAAAACAGATCGGTGAATTCAAGGTGAAGGCCTATCAGAACGACCAGTTTATCGAAGTGACGCAGGACAGCCTGAAGGGTCAGTGGAGTGTACTCTTCTTCTATCCGGCGGATTTCACCTTCGTCTGCCCGACTGAGCTGGCGGATCTGCAGGAAAAGTATGAGGAATTCAAGGCCATCGGCTGCGAAATCTACTCCGTATCCTGCGACACCCACTTCGTGCACAAGGCCTGGCATGAAACATCCGAACGGATCTGCAAGGTGCAGTATCCCATGGTGGGCGACCCCACGGCAGCGTTGGCCAAAATGCTCGATGTGTACATTGAAGCGTCCGGCCAGTCTGAACGGGGCACCTTCGTCATCAATCCGGAAGGACAGGTCGTGCTCTACGAGGTAAGCGCGGGCAATATTGGCCGCAATGCGGATGAACTGCTCCGCAAGGTGCAGGCGGCGCAGTTTGTGTATGAACACGGCGATGAGGTCTGCCCGGCGAAATGGGAGCCCGGGGAAGAAACGCTGAAACCGTCCTTCGACCTGGTTGGCGCCCTGTAATTGGCAGGGAGGCATCATGGAAAAGCTGTATGATGCCATTGTAGTCGGCGGAGGGCCTGCGGGGCTCTCCGCCGCTATATATTTGGCAAGAGCGCAGTTTCGCGTGCTGGTTCTGGAAAAGGAAAAAATCGGCGGGCAGATCACCATCACCAGTGAGGTGGTGAATTATCCCGGCGTGCTCCGCACTGACGGGGCGCAGCTCACAGAGGTGATGCGCCAGCAGGCGGAGAGCTTCGGGGCGGAATGCCGCATCGCCGAGGTGGAGCGGCTCGATCTCGAGGGCGATTACAAGGTGGTGCACACCGACCGGGGGGATTTCCGCGCCCTCGGTATCGTTTACGCAGCCGGGGCCCATCCCCGTCTGGCGGGCTTTGCAGGAGAGGAAGAATTCCGCGGCCACGGCGTGGCCTACTGCGCCACCTGCGACGGAGAATTTTTCACCGGCAAGGACATTTATGTCATCGGCGGCGGCTTTGCCGCGGTGGAGGAGGGACTCTTCCTTACCCGGTACGGCAGGAAGGTAACCCTCCTCGTGCGGGGGGATGACTTCGCCATCCACGCCCCGGTGACGGAAGAAATCAAGAAGCACCCCAAGGTGGACATCCGCTTCCACACGGAGGTCGTCCGGGTGGAGGGTGACAGCACGGTGCGGTCTATCACGGTGCGCGACCGGAAAACCGGTGAGGAAACCACCTATCGTGCGGGGGACGACAACATCGGCGTGTTCGTCTTCGCAGGCTACGCGCCGGAAAACAAGCTCCTCGCGGGGAAGGTGGTTCTCGACCCGCAGGGCTACGTTGTCACCGACCGGGACCAGAAGACGAGCGTGGACGGGGTCTACGCGGCGGGGGACATTTGCGTGAAATCCCTCCGCCAGGTGGTCACCGCCGTGTCCGACGGGGCCGTGGCGGCCACCTCCCTGGAAAAATACCTGGGCAGCCAGTACAGGAAGCTCGGCCTCGTGCGGGAATACGTGCAAAAGGAAAAGCCCCAGCCAGCGGCGGCACCGTCTGCGCCGAAAGCGGCGGCAGGGGCCTTCCTCGATGACAGCATCCGCCAGGCCCTCGCCCCCGTGCTGGCCCGGTTCGAGCGGCCCATTGTGCTCCGCCTCTATGACGACGGAAGCCGTCCCTCCGCGGAAAACCGCCGGCTCTTAAACGAGCTGGACAGCATGAGCGACAAGATTTCCGTGGACTTCGTCCCCGCGGCGGGCGCAGAGGATCGGCACACCATCGCTGTGTGCGACGAAGGCGGGAACGACCTGGGCCTTCGCTTCCACGGCGTACCCGGCGGGCACGAATTCAATTCCTTCGTGCTGGCCATGTACAACGCCGCCGGCCCGGGACAGAATATGGGCGAGGACATTCAGCGGCGCATCGAATCCATCGACCGGCCCGTTCACATACAGATTGCGGTGTCCCTGTCGTGCACCATGTGCCCGGACCTGGTGGCGGCGGCAGAGCGCATCGCCGCAGATAACCGCAACGTCACCGTGGACGTGTACGATTTCCAGTACTACCCGGACATGAAGAAGAAATACAACATTATGAGCGTTCCCTGCATGATTATCAACGACAGGGATGTCCATTTCGGGAAGAAATCCATCACCCAGCTCCTGACGCTTCTCGGCGCGTGAATCAGGAAAAGTCTGCTCTGTGGGGGCAGGCTTTTTTTGCGGCAGAAAAAGGGGAAATCCCGTTGGCGAGATTCCTATCGTATCGGGCTGCTAAAGCTTTTATAAAGAATAGGAATCATTCTTGAATTTTATAGGCGAAATGTTATATAATTTTTATGTCGAAAAAATATGAAATTTATAATTAAATAAAGTGTATTGAAATACAAAACAGATTGACTATACAAGCTATAGATATGAAAAAGGCGGTGAAGCTATGGATCGGGCCGAACGCATTCAATACATACAGCAGCGGCTGACCGAAGCCAATGGGCCGGTGCGCGGCAGTGATCTGGCGGAGGAATGCCAGGTAACGAGGCAGGTGATCGTGGGCGACATAGCGCACATGCGCGCCATGGGCCAGTCCATTCAGGCCTCGCCCCGGGGCTACCGCCTCACCGTACCTCGCCAGACGGGGGTGAAGGCCCTCCTGGCGAGCCAGCTCAGCATGGATCACTTCCAGAAGGAGCTCTACACCATCGTCGACCTGGGCGGCGCCGTCCTCAATGTGAGCGTGGAGCACAGATTCTACGGCTACATCTGCCTGGACATGAATGTGCGCAGCCGCGAGGATGTGGACCATTTTCTCGAGGAGCTCCGCAGGAAGCACTCCACGGCCCTGACCAACCTGAAGGA
>CAZPLS010000031.1:10997-16457 GCA_964587685.1 uncultured Dialister sp. | reverse complement strand
CTCTAAATCTGACGGCTGCATCTATGTGGCCTTTCACTACAGAACACGGGCATGCCCGTCGTACAGCAAAAAAGCTGAGAACTGAGATCTGAGATCTCTAAACTAAGCTCCTGATACTTTGGCTCATTGGGATGCGGGTGGTTCATGGTAAACATCCACCGCGGACTGGTAAAGATCTCCCTTTCTGTTTTTGCCGTTTGGCAGACCGACATCCGCATTATGCCGGGCGTTTTTTACCTGTTCCTCATATATTCCTCATAGCTGGAAGCTCTGGTCTGACCGGGTTTTCTGCAACAAAAAAATCCCCGGAATTTCCAGGGATCTTTTGTGTTCATGATATGGCTTATGCAGCAGCGCCTTTCGGCCTGATTACATCATGCCGCCCATGCCGCCAGCCGGCATCGGAGGCATAGCCGGTTTTTCTTCCGGAATTTCGCCCACAATGGCTTCGGTGGTCAGAACGAGAGCCGCGATGCTCGCTGCGTTCTGCAGGGCCGTACGGGTTACCTTGGCCGGGTCCACAATGCCTGCGGCAATCATGTTTTCGTACTTGTCTTCCGCAGCGTTGTAGCCCACGCCCGCTTCTGCTTCTCTGACCTTGTTGGCCACAATGGAGCCTTCCATGCCTGCGTTGTCCGCAATCTGACGGATCGGGGCTTCGATGGCGTGACGAACCAGGTTGATGCCCGTCTGTACGTCGCCCTCTTCCTTCAGTTCGTCGAGCTTGCACTGGATGTCGATGAAGGTGGTGCCGCCGCCGGCCACAATGCCTTCTTCCACCGCCGCGCGGGTCGCGTTCAGCGCGTCTTCAATGCGGAGGCGCTTATCCTTCATTTCCACTTCCGTGGCAGCGCCCACTTCGATGACTGCTACGCCGCCGCCGAGCTTGGCCAGACGTTCCTGCAGCTTGTCCTTGTCGAACTGAGAGGAGGTTTCCGCCAGCTGGGTGCGAATTTCGTTGACCCGGGCTGCGATGACGTCCTTCCGCTCTGCCGCCTGCTGGTCGCTCACGATGATGGTGGTGTTGTCCTTGGTGATGCGGATCTGGTGCGCCGTGCCCAGGTCTTCAATGCCTGCGGATTCAAGCTTGCGGCCCATATCCTGGCTGATCACCTGGCCGCCGGTAAGGATGGCGATATCCTGGAGCATAGCCTTGCGGCGGTCGCCGAAGCCCGGAGCCTTCACAGCCGCGCACTTGAAGGTGCCGCGCAGACGGTTCACCACGAGGGTGGCCAGCGCTTCCCCTTCCACGTCCTCAGCGATGATGAGGAGTTCCTTGCCGGACTGTACTACCCTTTCGAGAAGGGGCAGGATGTCCTGCAGCACGTTAATCTTCTTGTCCGTGATCAGGATGAACGGGTCGGTCATGACGCATTCCATCTTGTCCGGGTCAGATACCATGTAGGGGCTGAGGTAGCCGCGGTCGAACTGCATGCCTTCGGTGAACTTCAGCTTCGTTTCCATGGTCTTGGATTCTTCTACATTGATGATGCCGTCCTTGCCGACCTTTTCCATAGCGTCAGCAATGAGTCCGCCGATGGTGGCGTCTGCTGCGGAGATGGAGGCTACCTGAGCAATGGCGTCGCGGGTGCTTACCGGAATGGCTCTCTTCTTGATTTCCTCTACCAGGCAGGCTACCGCCTTTTCAATGCCCTTCTTCAGAATCATCGGATTCGCGCCGGCAGCCACGTTGCGCATGCCTTCGTGAATCATGGACTGAGCGAGGAGCGTCGCCGTGGTGGTGCCGTCGCCGGCCACATCGTTCGTCTTGGTGGCTACTTCTCTCACCAGCTGAGCGCCCATGTTTTCAAAGGGATCCTTCAGCTCAATTTCACGGGCAATGGTCACACCGTCGTTGACGATGTTCGGAGCGCCGAATTTCTTGTCCAGCACCACATTGCGGCCCTTCGGTCCGAGAGTAATCTTCACCGCATTGGCCAGCTGATCCACGCCGCGGAGCAGAGCCGCGCGAGCTTCTTCGTTATACAGAACTTTCTTTGCCATATATGTCTCTCCTATCTCTCAAAATCAGAACACGCAGAGAACGTCGCGTTCGGTAATCAGCAGGTAATTCTTGCCGTCTTCCTCGATCTCCGTGCCGGAGTATTTCGCGAAGAGGACCTCATCGCCCACCTTGACGTCCATCGGAATGCGCTGGCCGTTGTCATTGTACTTGCCTTCGCCGACAGCAATCACGACGCCCTTCTGGGACTTTTTCTGAGCCGTATCCGGCAGCAGGATGCCGCCCTTGGTCTTGGTTTCTTCTTCTTTTACTTCAATCAACACGCGATCTGCTAATGGTTTTAACATTTCGACTCCTCCTTTGAATTATTAGCACTCACTTCTGTCGAGTGCTAATCCTTTTTACGTTCCTATCATACACAATGCTTTCTCAAAATGCAAGCGCCCAGGAAAAATTTTTACAACTTTCCAAAAGCGCGCAAACACCACGGGAGCCCCTTGTCCGTCCCGTATGGCAGCCCACTGCGTCCCAGCGCCTCCGATACCACGGCCCCGCCTGTTTTCCCGCACACAAAAAAGCTGCGCTTCCCTCAGAAAACGCAGCCTTGGTGCTCTTATATGGATTATCTTTCCTGATGGACGCCGTCGCCGATGATGCGCACGTCGAGCGGAATGTGGACGCCGAAGCTTTCCTTTACCCGGCGCTGCACCTCGTGGAGGACCGCCAGCACGTCCTGGCAGGTGGCATTCCCATTGTTGACCACAAAGCCGGGATGCTTCGTCGACACCTGGGCGTCGCCGACGGAGAAGCCCACCAGCCCGCACGCCTTGACCATGGGGCCCACGTGGTATCCCGGCGGGCGGAGGTACATCGTGCCGGCGCTCCGCTTGTCCAGGGGCTGCTTCGTCCGGCGGGAGAGCTGGTGCTCATCCATGGCGCGCTTGATTTCATTCACATTGCCGTGCGAGAGGTGGAGCCGCACGCCGAGGATCACGTCCCCATTGTGCATGAAAATGCTGTCGCTTTCTCCGTAGTGAAGGTCGTCCCAGCCGTAGGTCTTTTCATGCAGCCCGTCCCGGGTGAAGACGCGCACGCTTTCCACCACACTCTTCATCTGGCTGCCGTAGCCATTCGCATTCATGAAGGCCGCGCCGAGGATGGTTCCCGGCAGGCCCACCGCCCATTCCATGCCCTTGAGCTGGTTCTTCCACGCCAGCCGGGACACGGCGCTCGTCGCCACGCCGCCCGACGCGCTGATCCAGTCTCCTTCGCAGGTCATGTACGGCTGCATGCGCTGCATGCAGATCGTAATCCCCCGAATCCCTTTATCGCTGACGAGGCAATTGGAGCCGCCGCCGATGACCGTCACCGGCACGCCCCCCTCATAGGCACGCAAAAGCACCTTCCGCAGCACGTCCTCCGTCTGCGGCGCAATGAATACGTCCGCCGGGCCGCCAATACCGTAGGTGGTATGATGGCTCATGGGCTCATTCACGCGAAATTCCTTTTCCGTGAGAATGCCTTCAAAGAAAGAATTCCAGTCTGTCATTTTTCCTCCAACTCCAATACATCCATTCCCTGCATCATGGCGCCTGCCACAATCTTCTGCAGATCCGCTGCGATCTGCTGCCACCGAATGAACGCCTGCATGTATTCCTGGGCGTCGCCATTGTTGCTCACCAGCACGGCCAGCTCCTGGAGATGTTCATACGCCTTATCATCCTGCTCCTGTCCCGCCAGCCTGGCATAATCTGCCTGCATCTGCGCCGTGAGGTACTCCTTCACCAGCCTGCGGGCGTCCTCGTTCGTCTTGATTTTCGCCCCCGCCGCGGCCAGGCGCTTCATCTCATCGCACTCCTTGATGGCGCCGGCCAGCTCATAGGCCTTGTCATAAATATTCATGATTCTCCAATCCCTTTCTGAATAAGCGCCCGCTCTTCTGCAGAAGCTGAGGAAATCCCTGCTGGCGCAGCGCTTCCATCGCAACAATGGCTACGGCATTCGACAAATTCAGCGACCGCGCCTCCTCAATCATGGGGATGCGGATGCAGTCCTCCTCATGCGCCAGGAGCAGCTCCTCCGGCAGGCCCTTCGTCTCCTTTCCGAAGACGAGCACATCCCCCGGCTGGAAGGTCACCTCGCTGTAAGCCCGCACCGCTTTTGTCGTGTTGTAATAAAAATGATGGCCCGCCAGCATTCGCTCCACCGACGGGTAATCCTCATGGACATGCACATCGAGCAAATCCCAGTAATCCAGGCCAGCCCGCTTCAGGTGTTTGTCATCGAGAGAAAATCCCAGGGGCTTCACCAGGTGAAGTGTCAGATGCTCCGCCGCGCAAAGTCTGGAAATATTCCCCGTATTCCCCGGAATTTCCGGTTCAACAAGTACAATGTGCATGAGTCCTCCTCATAAGTCCGCATAACCTTGTATATTATATCATAGAACCTGCAAAAACTGTACCGCGCGCCGAAATTGTCCCTGCATCAGAAATAGCTGCCGTAGCGGTTCTTGTATCTCCGCTCCATTTCTTCCTCTTCATAGGCCTTGAAGGTGAGCGCCTTCTGCCCCCGGTAGGAAATCTTGTAGATAATGTCCGTATCGAGACCGTTCACAGGAATGCGGTATGTCCTGGGATGTCCCCGCACCGCATGGGGCACGGGCGCGCCGGTCATTGCCAGCCCTTCGCTGAACACAAAGATGGGATTCGTCTCATCCCACCCGAGGGGATCCATTTCCTCCTGCGTGAGCGGCTCCTTCATCACCACCTCCACAGTGAGGTAATTCACTGCGATAACCGATTCGAGACGGTTGGCCAGCGCCGCATTCCCATGCAGCAGAAAAAGCGCCGCAGCCGCCGCTATGATATATCGTTTCACGCTCGTTCTCCTTTCCTTACTCATCTCTTGTCCTTACGCTTCCCTTACTATACGGAGAGGTACTTTCCTTTGTCAACCCAGTAAAAAAGGCCCCGTAAGGGACCCTTTCCATCTTATTTTCTTTCCTTGATTCTCGCTGCCTTGCCGGACAATCCGCGCAGATAAAACAGCTTCGCACGGCGGACAATGCCGCGGCGCTTCACTTCGATTTTCGCCAGACGGGGAGAATGGACGAAGAAGGTTCTTTCCACACCGACGCCATAGGAAATGCGGCGTACGGTGAAGGTTTCGCGAAGACCAGCATGCTTTCTCGCGATAACAACCCCTTCAAATACCTGAATTCGTTCGTTCTTGCCTTCGACAACCTTCGTATGTACGCGCACGGTGTCGCCAGGGCGGAATTCAGGAATGTCGTCTCTCATCTGCTCTCTTTCGAGCGTATCGATAATGTTCACGATCTATTCCTCCTTACACACAGGACATTCTTGCCGATCGTCTATGGCAGTGGACTGTCCGGACATACGCAAGTATTTTACCACCATTCCCCCGGTTCTGCAAGAAAAACGCGCATAAAATCGGAGAATCTCACAGGAAATTTCTTCACCATCCGGCGGCGGCCA
>CAZPLS010000031.1:0-10897 GCA_964587685.1 uncultured Dialister sp. | reverse complement strand
TTTCCAATGGCTGCCTTTCCGCTTACGCCAGCTTGCTGAAGTCTCCCCAGACGCGGAAGAGGTCGAGAACCTTGATGAGGGTGGAAATGCGGTTGGCCCGCACGGCTTCGTCGTCCACCATGACCATCACCTTGTCGAGGTAGTGGTTGATGGGCTCGGTGAGCGTTTTCAGCGCGGGGAGCGCGTCGGCGTAGTTATGATTTTTGTACGCGTCCAGCACCATGAGGCCCGCTCTGACGTAGGCCGTCCAGAGCTCCTTCTCCGCCTCGTCCTGGAAGAGGGTGGGCAGCACGGAGATGGCTGTCCGGCCCTTGGTGATGTTGGCCAGGCGCGTCACGGCCTGGCGGAGCTCGGTTTCTTCCTTCACGCCGCTCTGCTTCAGGCTTTCCGCCCGGAGGAAGAGGGCGTACACGTCGTCCACCGGGCCGGAGAGGACGGCATCGATAATGTCGTGGTCGATGCCCTCATCCAGCAGGATGACGCGGATGCGCTGGCGGAAGAAATCCTCGATCTGCGCGGCGCGGGCGGCCTTTGCCTCCTCCGTTCCCGGCAGCAGCTCGAGCGCCCTGGCAATGCCCCGGCGCACGTCCCAGTGAATCTTTCCATCCGTGAGAATATTTATCACGCCGATGGTCTGGCGGCGCAGGGCAAAGGGATCCTGCGAGCCCGTGGGAATGAGTCCCCGCAGGAAGGTCGCCGCGAGGTTGTCCAGCTTATCCGCGATGGACAGCGCCCGTCCGATGGATGTCTGCGGCAGGATGTCTCCGGCAAAGCGGGGCATGTACTGCTCGAAAATGGCCTGCGCCACATCCGCCTTTTCTCCATCCAGAAGGGCATATTCCCGGCCCATTTCACCCTGCAGCTCGGTGAATTCAATCACCATGCCCGCAGCGAGATCGGCCTTGGAGAGGTACGCCGCCCGATCTGCGTCGGCCCGTTCCTCGTCAGAAAAGCCCCAGTCTGCGCCGATAGCGGCCACAAGCGCCTGCAGGCGGCCCGCCTTGTCGTAAAGGCTTCCCATATTCTCCTGGTAGCTGATGCGCTTGGTGTCTTCCCTGTGTTCAGCCAGCGATTTTTTCCGATCGTTGTAAAAGAAGAATTTCGCATCGTCCAGACGGGCGCGGAGCACCCGCTCATTGCCCACCTGCACGTTTTCTATGGCTTTCGTGCCGCCATTGCGCACGGTGAGGAAGTACGGCATGAGGCGGCCTTCCTTGTCGTGGACGGGGAAGTACCGCTGATGGTCCCGCATGGGCGTGACGATCGCCGGCTCGGGCAGCTGCAGGAATTCCTCATCGATGCGGCCATGGAGCACGGTGGGGTATTCCACGATGTAATTGATTTCTTCCAAAAGCCCCTCATTGGGATGGAGCACGCCGCCGAGCTTCTCTGTCTCGGCCAGAAGGCCTTTCTCAATCATAGCCCGCCGCTCGTCCTGATCAACGATAACGAAGGCGCTCCGCATCGTTTCCTTGTAGGCCGCCGGCGACGGGATGGATACCTCTTCCCGGCAGAGCACGCGGTGGCCCCGGCTCACACGACCGCTTTTCACATGGGCGATTTCCATGGGCACCACGTCTCCTCCGCAGAGTGCCGCCAGCCAGCGGATGGGCCGGATGAAGCGCACCTCCTCGCTGCCCCAGCGCATGCTGTGCGGGAAAGAGAGTCCGAGAACCATGTCGGTGAAGACCTGCGGCAGCACCTCAGACGCCGCCCGGCCGGTATTGACAATGTTCGCCCATACGTAATTGCCTTCCTTCACGAGCGCTTCCGGCGCCACGTGCGCGCCCTTGGCAAATCCCATCGCCGCCCGGGTGAGGTTCCCTTCCTCGTCATAGGCCGCCTGGATGGAGGGGCCGCGCTTTTTGACCGTTTCGTCGGACTGCCTTTCTGCCGCGCCGCAGACAATCACCGCCAGGCGGCGGGGCGTCGCATAGACGGTAATCTCTTCAAAGGAGAGCCGTGCTTCCTTCAGTTTGTCTCCTGCCAGTACCTTGAGCTGGTCCACCGCTGCCGGGAGCATGTTGGCCGGCATTTCCTCCGTTCCGATCTCAAGAAGAAGATCCTTTGTCATTTCGAAGCACTTCCTTTCAGCATGGGGAATCCCAGTTCCTCTCGTTTGGCAAGGTACGCCTTGGCGCATTTCCGCGCCAGCGCGCGCACCCGGCCGATGTATTCCGTGCGCTCGGAGAGGGAAATGGCGCCGCGCGCGTCGAGCAAGTTGAACGTGTGAGAGCATTTCAGCACGTAATCATAGGCAGGGAGCACGTACCCCTCGCGAATTATCCTGGATGCTTCCTTTTCATACATGTCAAAGAGCTGGAAAAGCATGTCCTGGTCGGACAGGTCATAGCTGTACACGGACTGCTCAAATTCATTTTCATGCCAGATATCGCCGTAGGTCACGCCGTCCGTCCAGACGAGGTCGTACACATTGTCCTTTTCCTGGATGTACATGGCAATGCGCTCCAGGCCGTAGGTGATTTCCACGGATACGGGGTGCTCGTCGATGCCGCCCACCTGCTGGAAATAGGTAAACTGGGTGATTTCCATGCCGTCGAGCCACACCTCCCAGCCGATGCCCCAGGCGCCGAGCGTGGGCGACTCCCAATTGTCCTCCACAAAGCGGATGTCGTGCTCCTCCGGATCGATTCCCAGCTCCTTCAAGCTTTCGAGGTACATTTCCTGAATGTCATCCGGCGAAGGCTTCATAATGACCTGGAACTGGTGGTGCTGGTAGAGACGATTGGGATTGTCGCCGTAGCGGCCGTCAGCCGGCCGGCGGGACGGTTCCACATAGGCCACGCACCACGGCTCCGGCCCGATCGTGCGGAGAACCGTCGCCGGATTCATCGTCCCCGCTCCCTTTTCCACATCATAGGGCTGCTCGAGAATGCAGCCCCGCTCCGACCAGAAACTCTGGAGTTTCAGAATGATCTGCTGAAATGTCATACGTTCCTCCTGAAAATAAAAAATCCCCCGTAACGCATACGTTACAGGGACGAGCCAGGCCCGCGGTTCCACCCTCATTGACGCGAATATCCGCGCCCGCTTCTTTGATGGCTGCCCTACCCACCCATGCTTCAGGCAGCAGCTCCGAAACGCCTTCCGCGCCTGCCCGGCTTCCACCGTCCCGGGCTCTCTCTGGCCGCGCGTACTCCTTTTCTTCCTCGCCGTAATTTGTCTCATTGTAGCAGGGCCGGCAGAAAATTGCAACCCGGGCCCGCATCTGCCGGCGGTTCTCTTTGTTCTCTTAATGATATAATAAGAAAAGAAAGGAGGCGATATCATGAACGGATGTTATAAAGTACTGGCGGCCGCCGTGCTTTCTCTTCTGCCGTGCATCGTTTCTGCCGCGGCGCAGGAGTCTGCCCCGCTGCCCTTTGCGGCAGCCGTCCGGCAGGGCGGCCAGTGGGGCGCGGTGGACGAGACCGGGCGCGTCATCATTCCCATTCGGTATGAAGCGGTGGACACCACGCTCATCGAAGAGGAAAAAGAGGAAGCAGACCTGTCCATGCCCGGCCGGGAGAATCTCATAGAGACAGGCGCCAACGGAAAGTATGGCTTTTATGACCGGCTGGGACAGGTCATCATTCCCTTATCCTATGAGACCCGCTCTGCCTGGGCAGACGGCGTCACCGCCGTGCAGATCAAAAAGGGCGAGATCGGCTTTTACCGGGACGACGGAACATCGCTCGCACCGCCGATCTACGATGCGGTCTCAGATATGAAAAATGGCTGGGCCGTCATCCGGCAAAACGGCGCCTACGGCTATGTCAGCAGGGATGGCGTTCTCATCGAGCCCGTCTATGACGAGGCGCATTATTTCAGCGAAGGCTATGCGCCGGTGAAGCAGAAGAAATGGGGCGTCATCGACGAGACCGGCGCGCTGGTCGTTCCCTGCCAGTACGACGACGCGGGCCCCTATGTGAGCGATGGTCTCCTCGCGGTCAAAAAGGACAATCGCTGGGGATTCATTTCCATGACCGGAGAGGAAGTCATTCCGCTCATTTACAAGGAAGTGCATCCCGTCTTTGACGAGCACCTCACCGCCGTGAAAAACGATGCCAATCTGTGGGGCTTCGTAAGCAGTGCCGGTGAGATGGCGGCCGAGCCTGTGTTCCTCAATGTGGTGACGCCCTTCAGTGAAGGGCTGGCCGGCGTCCTCACCATTGACGGGAAGGCCTACGCCCGCCCGGACGGGTCCATCGCCTTTCACGCAGATTTTGACCGCATTTACGCCTTCGAGGACGGATTGGCCGAATACATGGACGGAGAGGAGCGCTATGTCCGGCGGAGTCCCATTTCTATCGGCATCGGCATTGGGTTTGGCTGGGGCGGCCGTCACCGCTTCCACCGTCCGCCCCGTCACCGCCCCTTCGGCATGGGGCTGGGCATCGGCTTTCCCCTGTGGGATCCGTGGTGGTATGACGGCCCGTCCCGGTCCATAGAGGTGAAGCGGGGCTACCTGGACAGGACAGGACGGCTCATCGCGCCGTCTGACCTGGGCCGCGTCTATCCCGCCGAAAAAGAGGGCATCATCGTCTTCAACCGGAACCGGTTCGGCATGCTCGACCGGCAGGGACAATACGTCATTCACACCATCTACCGGGCCCTCACCCCCATTTCGGAGGAAGGGTACCTCCTCGCCCGGGGAGAAAACAAAAAATGGGGCGTCCTCTCCTTTGCGGGAGACACCCTTCTTCCCCTGGAATGGGATGACCTGAGCTCCCTCGGCGGCGGGTACCTGGCCGCGAAGAAGGGCGGGAAATGGGCGCTCGTGCAAAAGGACGGCACCATCCTCACCGACACCATCTACAGCGAAATCCGCGCATACGGATGCGGCCTCTTCCCCGCCCGCATCCGCGGCACCTGGGTCTACCTGGATACCACAGGGGCGGAAGCGCTCACCTTCCCGGAGAAGGTACAGGATGCACTCTCCTTCGCCAATGGGTACGGCGCCATCCGCACGGACGGCCAGTGGGGCATTATCGCCCCCGACGGCGCCTTCACCGCCGAGCCCGCCTACAGCGACCTGAAAATCCTCTGACAGAGAAGCCCCAGACTATACCGAACGCAGCGTTATTGCCGCTGCTCCTCCATTCCCATTCATGCCGCAGCGCACGCATCACAGCCAGCAGGCAGCGCCTCTCCCTGCGGCCTATACGCAAAAACGCGCAGAGCCATCGTATTCTCTGCGCGTTTTTGCGTTTGTTACCTGCCCTGGTAGACGGGCGGGCGCTTTTCCAGAAAGGCGTGCACCGACTCGGCAAAATCGTGGGACCGATAGGCTTCATACAGCGTCTTTTTCTCCGTCACCGTGAGAAAGGTCTCAAAATCGGCATAGTTGACGGCCACGTTCTGCTCCTTGGCGAGCTCATAGGCGCGGAGCGGTCCTGCGGCGAGCTCCTTCGCATAGCGCTTCGCTTCCTCCATGGCCAGACCTGCGGGAACGAGGCCGGTGAGGAGGCCCAGTTTGTCCGCCTCCGCCGCGTCGATCACGGGATGCTCCACGCAGATTTCCAGCGCCTTCCGCGCCCCCACCGCCCGGGAGAGGAGGTACATGGCCCCCGCGTCCGGCGCCAGTCCGATTTTCGTAAAGGGCTCGGAAAATTTCATCGTCTCATCCGCCACGATGAAATCTGCCGCCAGAGCCAGGTTTGCCCCGCCCCCTGCGGCATGGCCCTGCACCGCCGCAACGACGAGCTTCTTCATCTGCTTGATGTACAGAATGAGCCGGTTCACATGGACCAGAAGCTCATCGAGCACCTCATAGCGCCCCGCGTCAATTTGGTCCCGGAAAAACCGCATGTCCCCGCCGGCGGAAAAGGCCCGCCCCGCGCCGCCTATGATGACCACCTTCACGGCCGGATCCGCCTCGCAGGCCTTGAGCCGGGCCAGCAGCTCATCATCCATGGCCATATCCAGCGGATTCAGATGGGCCGGATCGTTCATGAGGACAATGCCCACACCGTCCTCCACTTCAAACAAGGTACGTTCCATCGGACTGCCTCCTTTATTTAAAAGCCTATGGTTAATAATTGTTATTTCCTATTATACCATTAATACACTTTTTCTTTCAAAGAAGCCCGGCGGAAGCGTTCCTTTCGTGCCAATGAAAAAGGACCCCTTTGGGGAGTCCTTTTTCATTGGCTTTTACTCAATTATTTCAGTTCAACCGTAGCGCCGGCTGCTTCGAGCTTGCCTTTGATGTCTTCCGCATCAGCCTTGGAAACGCCTTCCTTAACGGGCTTCGGAGTGCCGTCAACGAGAGCCTTCGCATCCTTCAGGCCGAGGCCGGTGATTTCACGAACCACCTTGATAACCTGGATCTTGCTTTCGCCAGCGGAAGCGAGGATGACGTCGAATTCCGTCTTTTCTTCTTCTGCAGCAGCAGCGACCGGAGCAGCAGCAGCGACAGCTACCGGAGCAGCAGCAGATACGCCGAATTTTTCTTCAATAGCTTTTACCAGTTCGCTCAGTTCGAGGACGGTCATGCTGCTAATGGCTTCAATGATTTCTTCTTTAGTCATGTTGGTGTTCCTCCATTGAATGATTTTACGCGCAGAGATTAAGCGCTTTCTTTCTGCTTACGCACAGCTTCGAGAGCATATGCCAATTTCGTGATGTTTCCGTTGAGAGCGCGGGCCAGGCCGGAAATCGGCGCCAGCATGGTAGCTGCCACCATACCGAGCAGCTGTTCTCTCGACGGCAGGTCGGCCAGAGCCTTGACTTCCTCCGGTCCGATGACGCGGCCGTCAAGAACACCGCCCTTCACCGTGATGGCTTCGGTCTTCGTTTCCGCGATGAAGTCCTTCAGCACCGCTGCCGGCGCTACGGGATCATCCTTGCAGACAGCCAGTCCGTTCGGACCTTCGAGAAGGCCATCCAGGTCATTCAGGCCCATTTCATCGGCTGCGATGCGGGTCAGCCGGTTTTTAATGACCTTGTATTCCACGCCGCGTTCACGGAATTTCCGACGAAGCAGCGTAGCGTCAGCCACGGTCAGCTTGTTGAAGGAGACGAGGACCACGCCCTGGTATCCCAGCTTTTCCTTCATTTCCGCCACAATGGCCACTTTTTCGGGACGAATTCTGGTTTCGTATTTTTCGCTCATAATACACCTCCTCTGCTCTTGGATTTTTATTTATCACGTTAGCTAAAACGACCCCACCGCGGGTGAGGTCGTACACTGGCATTCCAGTATTCAGCCTCGGGAGGCGGGCTTTCGCCCATTACATATACCGCCGGTCTTCAGCTAAAGTGTTAAATATGAAATTATGCCTTCGGAGCAGTAATCTTAGAGATATCCAGATGGATGCCCCGGCCCATGGTGGAGCAGATGGTGACGCTCTTCATGTAGGCGCCCTTTACGGTGGACGGACGTACCTTCAGGATATGGTCGTACGCGGCGCGAAGGTTTTCCTTCAGCTTTTCATCGTCAAAGGATACCTTGCCGATAGCCAGCTGAATGTTCCCCGCCTTGTCCGTGCGGTACTGCACCTTGCCGGCCTTGATTTCCGTGACAGCCTTGGTCACGTCCGGCGTTACCGTACCCACCTTCGGGTTCGGCATGAGGCCCTTCGGTCCGAGAACACGGCCCAGACGGCCCACGATGCCCATCATGTCCGGCGTAGCGACGACGACGTCAAAGTCCATCCAGCCGCCCTGGATCTTCTGTACCAGATCCATGCCGCCCACATAGTCAGCGCCAGCCGCCTTCGCTTCGTCTTCCTTGTGGTCCTTGGCGAAAACGAGAACTCTCTTCGTCTTGCCGGTGCCGTGGGGAAGAACGATTGCTCCGCGGAGCTGCTGATCCGCATGCTTCGGGTTGATATTCAGATTGAAAGCCAGCTCTACCGTTTCATCAAATTTCGCGGAAGCCGCTTTCTTGAGGAGCTCTACAGCTTCGTCGAGGTCATAGAGTGTATGACTGTCAACGATGGCTGCGGCTGCCTGTTGTTTCTTTGTCAGTTTTGCCATTGTTTCCTCCTTGTGGTAAGCGGGACTATGCCCTTCCACGGACGGTCAGTCTCATTCTACAACTTCGATGCCCATGCTGCGGGCCGTGCCTTCGACGAGACGCATCGCTGCTTCCACGTCGTTGGCGTTCAGGTCGGGCATCTTCGTTTCTGCGATTTCCCGGACCTGTGCTTTGGTGACCTTGCCCACTTTCTTTCTGTTCGGTTCGCCAGACGCGGTTTCAATGCCTGCCGCTTTCTTCAGAAGAACGGCTGCCGGCGGCGTTTTGCAGATGAAAGTAAAGCTTCTATCATCATAAACGGTGATTTCTACAGGAATGATCAGGCCTGCCTGTGCGGCGGTGCGGTCATTGAAGTCCTTCACGAAGGCCATGATATTCACGCCTGCCTGGCCGAGCGCCGGGCCGACTGGCGGCGCCGGAGTGGCTTTGCCTGCAGGGCACTGCAGCTTCACGATCTTGGTAACTTTCTTTGCCATAATTGACACCTCCTTACTCTTTGAGGATGTGGTACCATCGGGCCTGGGCCCTCCCACGTGAGGATTCGGATGCGGCGGAGGCTCCGCGCACCGCTCTCACCGAGCCTTACGAAAGGGGTTCAAAGAAGCCCCCATCCAGCTCTATTTTGGTAGCGTGCCCAAAGGCGCTGATTTCAGCGGTAATCCGCCCCTTCTCAGCAGCGACAGAGAGCACGGTAGCCACGTGTTCAGCAAAAGGTCCTTCGGTGATGCGAATCACATCGCCCGGTTTTACGGTAATTTTTACAGGAACCTTTTTGTCTTTATGGAGAATACGATTCACCTCGTCCTCGGAAAGCGGGATCGGTTTGGTGGTCGTTCCTACAAATCCGGTGACGCCCGGCGTATTCCGGACAACATACCAACTGTGGTCATTGACTTCCATTTCAATGAGAAGATAGCCGGGGAAGACCTTTCTCGAGACGACCTTTTTCTGGCCGTCCTTTACTTCCTCTTCATCCTGCATGGGAAGGAGGATCTGCTTGATCGTGTCTTCCAGACCCATGGAGTGCACCTTACGGGTCAGTGTATCCTGGACTTTATTCTCATAGCCGGAGTACGTGTGAATGACATACCAGCGTATATTCTTTTCTTTCTTTTCCAGTTGTTCTTCGTTTTCCGGCATATGTCCTCCTTTCAGCCCACCGCGTTAATCAGCAGTCTGGAAAGACCCATGAAAACGAAATCAACCGCGATGAGCAGGCAGGAAACAATAATAACGGATGCGATTACGGTCAGAATGTACCGCCCGAGCTGCTGCTTCGTGGGCCATATGACCTTCTTCATCTCCATCTTCGTCTCACGGAAAAACTTATTCCATGCGGCGCCATTTTCCTCCGCTGTTTGCCGACGATTCGCCATCCTTACACCCCAGTTCGATTACTTACTTTGTTTCTTTGTGCAGGGTGTGTTTTTTGCACCATTTGCAGTACTTCATCATCTCGATGCGTTCTGCATTGTTCTTTTTGTTCTTGTTTGTACGATAGTTGCGGCGTTTGCAATCCGTACACGCAAGGGTAATTCCTTCACGCATTCTTTACACCTCACTCCAGTTTTCGGTTTTGTCCTATTGCAACATACTCAGAGATTATAGCATACCCCCAAATATGAAGTCAATCGCTTTTCACTTAAAAAGGCCGGGGACCCCCGACAGGCGTATTATACCACCGGCCCTCCCTTTGTGCAAGAAAGCTGTCCCCTTTCCCGCGCTCTTTTTTTGATGTATTCTTACTCGTCATCCCCACAGTACTGCGCCAGCGCAGCGGCGAGGGTTCTCTTCATTTTGTCCCTCAGCGAGTCCGGCGAGAGGACGCAGAGCTGGGAGCCCTGGCTCAGCATCCACAGGATAAGGCCGCCCAGGCCATACACCTCCGCAGAGATGGTGTACTTCACCCGCCCGTCAGGAAGCGTCTCCGTCTTATTGATTTTCGCCGTGGGCAGCCGGTCCAGCACGTGCTCCACGGAGGAGGCCGTCACATAGGTGAAGACCACATGCTCCAGCCGTCCCGCAAACATGTAAAGGATGCGCTTTCTCACCTCTCCGCTCTGGAAGCGCTTGCTGTACTCCCGCTTGAAGGTGTCCCCCGGTTCAAAGGTTTGGATCCGGTCCAGCCGGTAAACGGTGGTGAAGAGCGTGGTCCCCTTCCATTCCTGCTCGGCAATGAGGTAGAAATAGTATTCGGAAAACATGATGCTCAATGGCTTCACCGTCCGCTCCACCACCTCACCCGTGGCCTTTTTGTACTTCATGTGCAGCATGCGGCGAGCGCTGATGGCCTCTCCCACGGCCCAGATTTTATTCAGAAGCGCTGTATCGTGATGCTTCAGCTCCTCGTAGTACTGCGTCTCATTGTTCACGAGCTGCTGCACCGCATTGATTTCCCGGCGCGGCACGGCGCTTTCGATGATTTCATTCACCATGTGCTCTATCCGGTCTTTCGTAAACGCCCGGCTTTCGAGGAGTATTTTGCAGAGGGCAAGCGCCTCCTCCCTGGACAAATCCTTCTTGTTCCCCTGGAGCACATAGCCGCGCACCTTCCAGTCGTACACCACGTCCTGCGAAAAGCCGTTCATCCTCTGGCCGTTCAAAAAGGTGCGGAGCGCTTCTATGTCGCGCTGGATGCTCCGCTCATCCACGCCGTAGCGTTGCGCCTCCTCCCGCTTCACGATTTTTTCCCCGTCAAGGAGCCGAAGGTACATTTCAAGAATGCGGAAATGCTTGCTCGAGTTGTCTGTCGTTTTCATGGCGCCTCCTCTGTTCTTTATTCCCTGTCCTTCATTATACTGAATTTGCTCTTTTGGCGCATAAAAAAAGCACCCCCGAAGGAGTGCTTTTTTTGTGAAATTATTTGGAAATCTTCGCAACCACGCCGGCGCCGACGGTACGGCCGCCTTCACG
>CAZPLS010000030.1:0-16599 GCA_964587685.1 uncultured Dialister sp. | reverse complement strand
ATGAATCTTACGGTGTATTGCGGAGCGAATCCGGGAAATCGCCCCGTATTTAAGCAGGCGGCGGTGGAAGCAGGCCGATGGATGGCTCGCCGGCACATACGCATGATTTACGGCGGCGGCAGCACCGGTATGATGGGTGCATGCGCCGATGCGCTTCTGGCAGAAGGCGGGGAGGTTATCGGTGTGATTCCTGCTTTTCTGAAAACGCGGGAAATGGCCCATTATGGGCTCACAGAAATGATTACCGTGGAAACCATGGCGGAAAGAAAAGAGAAAATGATTGCTCTCGGAGATGCATTTCTGGCACTGCCTGGCGGGCCGGGCACACTGGAGGAAATTTTGGAAACCTATTCGCTTTACCGCCTGGGGCGGCATCACAAACCCGTACTTGTGTACAATGCGGCCCATTGCTACGACCTGCTTGCGGCCTGTTTTGAAGCGATGGTGGAAAACGGCTTTATGACAAAGGAGGAGCTGGAGGGCTTGTCTTTTGTGAGAAGTCTGGACGAAGCAGATTCGGTTCTTCGCAGGGCAGGGGGCTTGCGATAAATAAAAAGAGCGGCCATTTGGCCGCCTTGGAGCAGGTATGTGGTTGTTCATGTTTGGAGTGCTTCATCGGTCCGACGGGAATACCACGGAATGGTTACCTCGTTTCTGTTTTGCAGAGAAGGGCCAGAAGCTCAGCGGTACTGCCGACTGTGTATGTGGGTCGTGCCTCTGTCAGTTCGGACATCGTTCCGTAGCCGTAGGTGACCGCGATGGAATCCATGCCGTTCTGCCGGGCGCCCAGGATATCGTACTTGGTATCGCCCACCATGACCGCTGAGGAGGGCGGTTCGTGAAGGGCGGAAAGGGTCTTTTTAATCACCTGAAATTTGTTATCCAGTCCCGTTTTATTTGCCAGCTCATCCTCTATTACGCTTCCTGTAATGACAGCAAAGTACGAAGCAATGCCAAAGTGAGAAAGAATGGTGCGCACATGCGGCTCGGGCTTGCTTGATGCCACGGCGAGGAGAAATCCCGCAGCAGCGCACTGCCGCACAAGGTCGGCCATTCCCGGATAGAGCTCGCATTCGAAAATGCCTATGGATTCGTAGCGGTCTCTGAAACGGGAAATGACCCGCTCGATTTCCGCTGGGGAAAGCTGGTAGGCTGCGCGAAGCTCTACATTGAGGGGCGGACCGATGAATCGCATAAGGTGTGTGGGGTCAGATTCTTCAATGCCCACTGAGGAAAGACCGTATTGGAGGGAGCGGGTAATACCCGGTGCGGAACGAGAAATGGTTCCGTCCAGGTCAAAAAGAATGGAATGGTACGGGCGCATGGAATTCCTTTCGAAAATTTACGGCAGAGACGACGCAGGAAAAGCGGCGGCAGGCCATGAACAAATGGACAGGACATTAAAAACAGAAACTTGGTTCAGTATAGCATATGGCATGGATAAATGCACAGGAGGAAGAGGCGTGAAACAGCGCCGTGTGTGGGCAGACCGCCCGGAAAGGAATCGTTATGAAAGGCAAATATGCAGCCGCAGCGCTGCTGGCATCGGCCTTGCTGGCTGTGGCTGGGGCAGCAGAAGCGGCCGTTGCGGTGGTTGACATGCGTGCGGTCGTTTCCGATAATCCGCAGTGGCAGAAAACGGCGTGGCAGGCAGCTGAAAATCGTGCGGCCCTTGAGAGAGAGTTTAATGAAAAGTCAGCGGGACTTTCCGGAGCGGAGCTGGCCGCGATGCTTCAGGAGCACCGGGAACGCATCCGCAGGGCTGACCATGCACTTATGGAAGAGCCGTACAATCATGTCCTTGCCATCATAGAGGAGGTGGCAAAAGAGCAGGGCTATGACATGGTGGTGCACGCCCGGAGCGTGCTTTACGGTACGGCAGACGGAGATATTACCGCTATGGTAAAAGCGCGGATGGAGCGCGCTGAAAACAGAAACGGCTGATGACCGTTGGCAGGAGACCTCGTGCATGGGGTCTTCTTTTACATGGAAAATTAAAAAGACCTGCTTCAAGGCAGGTCTTGAGAGGATCTATTCAGGCTTCGTTTGTGACAGCGAAGAAGGAACGGGGATGGCCGCATACGGGACATTCTACCGGAGCTTCCACCGATTCGCAGATGAAGCCGCAGTTGGCACACATCCAGAGCTTCTTTTCGTCTTTTTTGAAGAGCTGACCATTTTCCATGTTGGCAAGAAGCATTTTATAGCGCTTTTCATGACGCTTTTCAATGGCGCCAACCTGATCAAAAAGAAAAGCAATGTGAGGGAAGCCCTCTTCGCGGGCTGTTTTGGCAAATTCAGGATACATAGACGTCCATTCATCGTTTTCGCCTTCCGCCGCTGCTTTCAGATTATCGGCGGTATTATCGGAAAGCTGTCCCACCAGCCAGAACCAGATTTTGGCATGCGCCCGTTCGTTGACGGCTGTTTCCTGGAAAATGGCGGCGATTTCTTCCGATGCGTCCTTTTTGGCTTTTTCTGCAAAAAACTGATACTTGACATGGGCCTGTGATTCGCCGGCAAATGCAGCATACAGATTTTTCTCTGTCTGCGTGCCCTTCAGGCGGGCCGCCTCTGGAAGGATGTTTTCTTCGTACATGATGAGCCTCCTATTGAGAATTACAATCAAAATGTGAAGTAATAATTCTATTTTAATTTCTTGCTTCCACTACTAAGTATAGTAGTTTTGTGTGGTTTGTCAAATCTAAAAGAATTACTTCTGAGAAGATTTGCCCATTATAAATAATGTAATTTTATAGTAAATCACAAAGAAATAGGATTCGCAGCGGTCGGAGGCAGGGGAACTTCTGCGGTGGTGAAGTCGAATGGTTCTGTGTTTAGTGATATAGGGGAGTGGAGAAATTTATGTAAAGAATTTTACATAAAATTTACATTGCACAGATATGATAAGCATAGAAGTTTGGCACCGTCCATGCGGGGAGGCCCGCGCGGTGGTTGTTCGGATGACGGGAGGTTGGGTATGTTCAGCCTGGTCAACAAGCACGAAGAATTTTTTGATTACCTGGTCACGAATGCAGAGTATTTCCACAAGGGGACGGTCATGGCTCGCGAGGTGATGGGTGATATGTCCAAGCTGGAGCGATGCAGTAAGGATGTGCGCGATTTGGAGCACGCCGCAGATAAGGTGACGGCAGAGGTTATCGCCCAGATGAAGCGGGTTTTTATTACGCCTATTGACCGGGAAGATTTTTACATGCTCACAAGCAATCTGGACGACTGTGTGGATGACATGCAGGACGTGGTGATGAGCCTGAAGCTGTATCATGCCGGCTTTGGAGGGGAGCGTCCGCTTCGGATGGCCGATATCCTTGTGGAAATGGCGGCGGAATTGATTGTTATTTTCCGCCTCCTGAAGGATATTGATAAGAATGAACTTGAGATTGGCAAACGGGCCCGCCGCATCAATGAACTGGAAAGCGAAGCAGACCAGGTGTATCGGGATGTGATTTCGGATCTTTTTGATGGAAGTCATGAGGTGATGGAAATTATCCGCTGGAAAGAAATCATGGAGGCCATGGAGACGACGGCTGACCAGGCGGAAAAAGTGGCCAATATTATTAAAGAGGTGGTCATGAAATATGCCTGATATCTATCTCATAGGCATGGTTATCGGGCTGGCACTGGCCTTTGACTTTATTAACGGTTTTCACGACACGGCTAATGCCATAGCCACGTCGGTGGCGACGCGGGCGTTGTCTCCGCAGGTGGCCATTATTATGTCCGCGTTTTTGAATTTTATGGGAGCGATGATTTCCACCGGGGTAGCGAAAACGATTGGCGGAGAAATTGTCATGTCTCCGTCCATGGTTGACTCGGTGGTGCTTATTTCCGCACTCACAGCGGCGATTGTGTGGAACCTTTTCACCTGGTGGATCGGGATGCCTTCCAGTTCCTCCCATGCGCTCATTGGAGGTGTGATTGGGGCCGTCATCATTTCCTACGGCTTCGGCGCAATTAACGGCGCCGGCGTTATAACCATTGTAATAGGACTGGTTATTTCCCCGCTGAGTGCCATGTTCACCGGCTATACGCTGATGACTATTTTGTACATCGTGTTTCGCAACGTAGATAAATCGCGAGTGAATTATGTATCCAGGCGGGTGCAGGTTTGCTCTGCCGCGCTGATGGCCTTTTCACACGGGTCCAATGATGCGCAAAAATCGATGGGGATCATCACGCTGGCTCTCCTTTCCGGCGGGTATATTGCCGAGCTGGAGGTGCCTGACGAGGTAAAATTTGCCTGCGCCCTTGCTATGGCTGCGGGCACAAGTATAGGCGGCTGGCGAATCATTCGAACGGTGGGCAATAAAATTTTCCGGATGCAGCCAGTTCATGGACTGGCTGCGGATTTGAATTCATCCCTCACTGTGTTTACCGCGACGATGCTCCATTTGCCTGTATCGACCACTCATGTGGTTACCGGATCCATTATGGGCGTGGGCTGGGCCAAGCGCTTCCGCGCGGTGCATTGGAATGTGGCCTATCAGATGGTATCCGCCTGGGTAATGACCATCCCCTGCACGGCGGCGGTCGGCGCGGGCATGTACCTCTTTATTTCCCATTTTATGTAATGAAGACCGGCCGAAGGGGGCCGGTTTTTGCTGTGCTATTATGAGAAAAATATAAAAATTTCCTTCCAATTGTGTTATCATATAGGCGTATATTTACATTGGGAGTAATACATGCTGATACAATGGTTTCCTGGTCATATGGCCAAGACAAAGCGGCTTATTTCCGAGCATCTGAAGGCGGTGGATCTGGTGGCGGAGCTGTTGGACGCCCGCATCCCTCTTTCCAGCGCCAATCCGATGATTGCGGAACTCACTCTTGGAAAACCGCGCATCGTCATTCTGAACAAAGCGGACCTTGCGGACCCGGAAGCGACGAAACGGTGGACGGTCTATTACAAAGAGAAGGGGCTTTCCGCCATTCCGCTGGACAGCACAAAGCCGCAAAGCAGGAAGGTGCTCCTTCGGGTCATTCATGAAACGGCGCAGCCGGTTATTCAAAAATGGGTCAGCCGGGGCTTTCGCAAAAGGCCGGTGCGTCTCATGATTCTTGGCATACCAAATGTAGGGAAATCCACACTGATTAACCGCTTGGCGGAGACGAAGGCGGCACGTACAGCCAATACGCCGGGGCATACCAGAGGGAAGCAATGGGTGCGTCTGCAGGACGGACTGGAGCTCTTGGATACGCCGGGCGTGTTGTGGCCGAAGTTTGAGGACCAGACAGCGGCCATGCGGCTGGCGGCGACGGGCGCCATTGCGGGCGATGTCTTTGATGATGATGAGGTGGTGCCGGCGCTGATGAGTGCACTGGCGGAATGCGCGCCGGACATATTGAAAGAAAAGTATGGTCTGGACGACGTGCATCAGGACCCGCAGGTACTTATTGAAGCAGCCGGGCGGCGCCGAGGTTGCTTTTTGCCGGGGGGACGCGTCGATTTTGACAGAGCGCAACAGGCGATTCTCTTCGATTTCCGAAACGGTCGACTTGGCCGACTCACGCTGGATTCGGTGCCGGAGGCAGAGTTATGACAATGGATGAAGTGCAGGCGCTGCTTAAAGATAGGGACGCCGATCCGGAAGAGATAGCCGCTTTGGCGTCGGACCCGCGGAAGGGTGTGCAGAGGCTGCTTGCTGCCTATATGCGCCGCATGGAAAAGGAAAATAAAGAAATTGCCAGAGTGGAAGCAATGTATGCATGCGAATCGGAATTGTACAAAAAAGGGATTCAGTACATTGCGGGCATCGATGAAGTGGGGCGGGGGCCTTTGGCTGGACCGGTAACGGTGGCGGCGGTGATTTTGAAGCCGCACTGGTTTGCCTGGGGGCTGAATGATTCCAAAAAGGTTACGCCTAAGCATCGGGAAGTTCTGGCAGAAAAAATTCAGAAAGAGGCGGCAGCTGTATCTATCGTGAGTCTTCCTGCGGAAGAGATTGATGCATTGAATATTTATGAAGCGACGATGACAGCTATGTACGAGGCGGTGAAGCGATTGCCAATTCGGCCGGAAGCGGTCATTGTGGACGCGATGCCGCTTCATTTTTCTGTACCGACTCTGTCGCTGGTTCATGGAGATGCCCGAAGCGCATCGGTGGCTGCCGCGTCTATTGCAGCCAAGGTGCATCGGGATCACCTTATGGATGAATACGACAGGACCTACCCGGAGTATGGACTGGCTAAAAATAAAGGGTATGGCACGGCGGAGCACATAGCTGCCATTGAGCGGTTCGGCATCACACCGATTCACAGAAAAAGTTTTGACCCGGTGCGTTCCATGCTGAATGAGGGACAGGCCCATTTCTACATGGAAAAAGGATAAGGAGGCGGAATAAATGAAACAGTGTATGGATGTTGATAACCTGCATCGGAGGCTGAGGAAAATTGCCGGGCAGGTCAATGCCATAGATCGGATGGTGGATGAGGATATTCCCTGTGAGGATATGCTGGCGCAGATCAATGCGGCGAAATCCGCGCTGCATCGCGTGGGACAGATTGTATTGGAGGGTCACCTGCAGCATTGCGTTCGGGACGGCATTCTCCACGGCGATGCGGATAAAACCATTGCCAATTTCACAAAAGCGGTGGAGCGTTTTTCCAATATTGTTTAAGCCGTTGGGAAGCGTTACTGTGCAGGTCGGTACTTCGCTTGATAACACGCAGGGGGTGATGGGGTGTATCCTTTGAACTGGAAGGCGGAAGGTCAGTCATGCCTTGTTATTGGCGCGGGGCATGTGGCGCTGCGAAAGGTGCAGGGACTCCTGAGTGCCGGGGCTTGCGTGACTGTAGAAGCGCCGGAGGCAGAGGAGGCCATTCTCCGATTGGCGGAGGCCGGACAGATTCGGTATGTATCAAAGCGATTTGAGCCGGGGGATGAAATAGGGTTTGCCCTTGTTATTTCCACATCCGGAAGTGCTTCTGTGGCGGAGTACCTCAGTCAGGCAGCCAAAGAACAGCATTGGTTGTATAATGCGGCCGATTTTCCTTCCCTGGGAAACTGCACCATTCCAGCTCATTTTGAACGGGGCAGCTTAATGGTGGCCGTTTCCACCAATGGGAAATCGCCGGCCTTTGCAAAGTATGTAAAATTGTGGATGGAAGAGGTGGTACCGGAAAATTTTGGATTATGGCTGGATCAGCTGTCCGTGCTGCGGGAGGAAGCAAAAGGGAAAATCAGTACCAGTGCAGAGCGGGAACGGTTTTGGCGAACCGCGTTCAGCAGTGAGGTGATTGCGCTTGCTGCAGCAGGACATTTAGAGGAAGCAGAGGAGTATATTCGAAATGCAATGGGTGGTTTTGGGACTGAATCATAAAACGGTCCCTGTGGAAATTCGTGAAAAATTTGCCATGCCGGCGGAGAGTATTAAAAACGGGCTTCGGCACATCCAGGATCTGGAAGGAATGGAAGAAGCGGTCATTCTCTCCACGTGCAACCGGACAGAAATCTATGCTGTTCTCAGCAGCGGTGCAGGGAAAGAATCGCTGCAGAACTTTTTTCTGACTGTGTCCGGCAACACGAAGGCGGATGCGAAAGAAGAATATTTTTATTATTTTGAAAGGGATGCATGTATTCGCCACCTCTTCGAAGTGATCTCCGGGCTGGATTCCATGGTTCTGGGAGAAAGCCAGATTTTGAATCAGGTAAAGGTGGCCTACACCATGGCGCTTGCCGAAAAAGCGACAGGGACCATTTTAAACACCCTTTTCCATCGGGCCATTACCTGCGGGAAGCGGGTGCGTACGGAGACGCACATATCCTATAACGCTGTGTCTGTGAGCTATGCAGCGGTACAAATGGCGCAGCATGTGCTGGGCTCCCTGGAAGGCAAGACCGCGCTTATTTTTGGTGCGGGGGAAACGGCGGAGCTTACTGTTAAAAACCTGCAGGGGAAAGGTCTTCAGTCATTAATTGTGACCAATCGACATTTTGAACGGGCAAAGGAGCTGGCATCCAGAATGGGGGGCCGGGCTGTGCCGTTTGACAGCGCGTTTCAAGCTGCCGATGATGCAGATATTTTGATCAGCTCCACCGGTGCGACCCAGTACATCATTAAGCCCTGGGATGTGCGTCGGCTGATGAACCGAAGAAATAACCGGCCCATTGTTATCATAGATATCGCGGTGCCCCGCGATTCGGATCCGGACGTGGGGAATATAAAGGGTGTAACGCTCATTAATATTGATGATCTTCAGCAGATTGTAGAGGACAATATTCGGTTCCGCGAAGGCGAAGCAGAGCGCGCGAAAATCATCATAGAGGAAGAACTGGACTCCCTTATGGAGCGGTTTACTTACCTCAGCACCCGGCCGGTGATGGTGTCTCTGGCAGATAAGGCGGAGCACATTCGCACGAGGGAGCAGCGGAAAGCCTTGGCAAAGCTGGACGGTCTCACCGAAGAGGACAAAAAAATCATCGATCACATGACCCATGTCATTGTGCGCAAGCTTCTCCGGGAACCGATGATCCGGCTGAATACGGCCGCGGGAACGCCCCAGGAATGGAAGGAAAAGGAAGCGATGGCGCGGATTTTCCATCTGAACATGAAGGAGGGATCCGAAGGTGAGAGATAAAATCGTCATCGGTACGAGAAAAAGCGTCCTTGCTCTGTGGCAGGCGGAGTACGTTGCGGAGCGGCTTCAGAAAGCCTATCCGCACCTTGTGGTGGAACTGCTTCCGGTGTCCACCCGGGGCGATGAGATTCTCAATATGCCCCTGGCGGAAATCGGTGGGAAAGGGCTGTTTATTCAGGAACTGGAGGAGCTTATTCGTGAGGGGAAAGCGGATATGGCCGTGCACAGTCTGAAGGACCTGCCTGCTGAGCTGCCGGAGGATTTTGTCCTGGCTGCCGTCACGGATAGGGAAGATTCGCGGGACGCCTTTGTGTCTTTGCGATACAAAACGCTGGAGGAACTCCCTGCCGGCGCCACGGTGGGGACGTCCAGTCTGCGCCGGCAGTCGCAGATTCTCCACAGAAGACCGGACTTGCACATAAAATCCCTTCGGGGCAATGTACAGACCAGGCTGCGCAAGCTGGATGAAGGCCAATACGATGCGGTTATCCTGGCGGCGGCTGGACTCATCCGGCTGGGGCTTGGAGATCGCATTGGCTCGTATCTTTCTGTGCAGGACAGCATTCCTGCCGCAGGTCAGGGCGTTATGGCCGTGGAGGTCAGAAAAAGCGATGAAGAACTGCAGGAGATGCTTTCCTTCATTCATAACAGCCATGTGGCATCCTGCATTGCAGCGGAGAGAGTGTTTCTCGGCCGGGTAGGAGGAGACTGCAAAATTCCTGCAGGTGCTTTTGCAGAAATAGAAGGAGAGCGCATCCATATCAACGCGTTCATTTCCTCGGAGGATGGACAGCGGTTTTATCAAAGAACCGTATCCGGGCCAGCTTGTGAGGCTATATCTGTTGGCACCGCGGCGGCAGAGCAGCTTCTTGATGATGGCGGCCGGGTGGTGCTGAAAGAAATTCAATGCAAGTATGAAATTAAAAATTGAGGAGATTATATGGCAACAGGGATAGCTTACTTAATTGGTGCCGGTCCGGGGGATCCGGAATTGCTCACGCTCAAAGGAAAACGATGCCTTGAGAAGGCAGATGTTATTATTGGCGATTACCTGGCGGACCATCGGATTCTGTCCATGGCCAATCCAAAAGCAGAATATATTTATGTGGGGAAGATGTGTGGCCGTCATGCCATGAAGCAGGAGGATATCAGCCATCTCATTGCGGAGAAGGGAAAAGAAGGAAAGATTGTGGTTCGCCTCAAGGGCGGGGATCCTTTCGTTTTTGGCCGCGGAGGTGAGGAAATTCTTGAGTTGCGCCGGCAGGGCGTGCCCTTCGAGGTGGTTCCTGGGGTGACATCAGCCATTGCGGGGCCGGCCTATGCGGGGATTCCCGTGACGCATAGGAAGGTGGCCGCCTCCTTTGCAGTGATCACCGGACATGAGGATCCGAGCAAAAAAGAATCATCCATACACTGGGATAAACTGGCCACTGGCGTGGATACATTGATTTTCCTTATGGGCATTCATAATGTGGGGAAAATTGCGGACAATCTCATTCGCTATGGCAGAAGTGCGGATACGCCGGCTGCCTTCATTCGATGGGGGACCCGTCCGTATCAGGAGGTGTATGAAACAACCCTTGGAAACGCGGCGGAAGCAGTGAGGAAAAACCAGATTCATCCCCCTGCGGTGTTTCTTGTGGGCGAGGTAGCGCGGCTGCGTGATGAGATGCGTTGGTTTGACACAAAACCGCTTTTCGGGAAACGCATCGTGGTGACCCGTTCCCGCAGCCAGGCTTCGCGGCTTACGCGGCATCTGGAGGATCTGGGAGCGGAATGCTTTGAAATTCCTGTCATCTCTATCGCTGAGCCAACAGATCATTTTGCCGGACTCGACGCAGGGATTGAGAAACTTGGCCAGTATGACTGGATTCTCTTTACCAGCCAGAATGGGGTGGACGCTTTCTTCCAACGACTCTTTGAAAAGGGGGGGGATGCACGGGCCCTTGGAGGCGTTCGCATCGCATGCATCGGACCGGCAACCGATATGGCCCTTCGTCCCTATGGCCTTCGGGCAGACCTTTTGCCGAAGGAATACAAAGCGGAGGGACTGCTTGAGGCACTTGAACCAGAAATCCAGGCAGGGAAGCGGTTTTTCCTGCCCCGTGCTAAGGTAGCAAGGGAAGTGCTTGCGGACGGATTGCGTGAGAGGGGTGCGGAGGTTGATGTTGTTGAGGCCTACTGCACGGTGTGTGAGGAAGCGAGCCGGCGGAAGCTCAATGAACTTTTGGACAGCGGGACGATGGACATCATTACCCTGACCAGTTCATCCACGGTGCACAACCTCGTAGCCATGGCCCCGGATAAGATGGAGGCCCTTCGCCAGTGTACCCTGGCCTGTATCGGGCCCATTACCGCAGAAGCCTGTGTCAGCTACGGCCTGACGCCGGGGATAGTTTCCAATGTGTATACCATTGACGGTCTGGTGGAAGCGATTGCCAACAAAGAATAAAACAGGGATCCTGCATTTTGCTTTTTAACAGGCGTTGTAAATACTATGGAAAGTGGAGTGACGGAAATGAAAATCAATACGCTGCGTCCCCGCAGACTTAGAAAAACAGAGGCTGTGCGCAGTATGGTTCGTGAGACGGTGCTTTTACCGACGGATTTTGTGTATCCGATTTTTGTCGTACCGGGAACCAATGTGAAAGAGGAAATCCCCAGCATGCCGAATTGCTTCCATTTGTCAGTGGACAATGCGGTAAAGCTGGCAGTGGAATTGTACGAGCTGGGAATTCCAGCGGTAGAAGTGTTCGGTCTGCCCGAATACAAGGATGACATCGGATCCTCCGCATGGGATCTGACGAGTCCGGTGCAGCGGGCTATTAAGGCCATTAAGCAGGCCGTGCCCGACCTGGTCATTGTGGGGGATGTGTGCCTTTGCCAATATACTTCTCATGGTCACTGCGGATGCCTTTGCGGTCATGAAGTGGACAACGAAAAAACGCTCCCGCTCCTGGCTAAGGTGGCTGTTTCTCAGGCAGAATGCGGGGCCGATATCATTGCGCCGTCGGATATGATGGATGGACGGGTGGCCGCTATTCGGGAAGCGCTCAATAATGACGGTTTTGAGAATACCATTATTATGTCCTATGCTGTGAAATATGCCTCCGGATTCTACGGTCCGTTCCGTGATGCCGCTGATTCCACCCCGCAGTTTGGGGATCGCCGCGGCTACCAGATGGATCCGGCCAATGCCAGAGAGGCCATGAAAGAGGTGGACCTGGATATGGAGGAGGGTGCGGATATCATTATGGTAAAGCCGGCACTGAGCTATCTCGATATTGTCCACCAGGTACGCTGCCGCATTGACCGGCCTGTTGCTGTATACAATGTGAGCGGAGAATATGCCATGGTTAAAGCTGCGGCTGCTAACGGCTGGATTGATGAAAAGCGCATTGTTATGGAAGAGCTGACAAGCATGAAGCGGGCCGGTGCCGATATTATCATTACCTATCATGCCATTGATGCGGTGAAATGGATGAAGGAGGAGTCGGGGACATGCTGAGCCTTGCTAAATCCGAAAAGGCCTTTGAGGAAGCACGCAGGTACATGCCGGGGGGGGTTAACAGCCCGGTGCGTTCCTATCCGCACATGGGATGTCCGCCGCCCTTCATTGACCATGCCAAAGGGGCTTATATCACGGACATTGACGGCAACACATACATTGACTATGTGGGCTCCTGGGGGCCGATGATTCTCGGCCATGCCCATCCAGCGGTTATATCCGCCGTACAGAAGGCGGCGGAGAAGAGTACCAGCTATGGTGCGCCCACGCTTCTTGAGACGGAATTGGCGGAGCTTATTACCGAAATCATTCCATCTATAGAGAAGCTGCGACTGGTTTCCTCCGGAACGGAGGCGACCATGAGCGCTCTTCGCGCGGCCAGGGGCTATACGGGGCGTGATAAAATTCTGAAATTCGAAGGATGCTACCACGGACATGGCGACAGCCTGCTGGTAAAAGCAGGGTCCGGCGCATCCACCTTCGGCAAGCCGGACAGTGCTGGTGTAACGAAAGGAACTGCGCAGGATACTCTTGTAGTTCCGTATAATGACATTGACGCATTCCGTTCGGTGATGCAGCGCGAGGGGGACCAGGTGGCGGCCGTTATTGTCGAACCTGTGGCCGGCAATATGGGGATGATTCCCCCTGTGGAAGGATTTCTTCCTGCTTTGAGGGAAGAAACGGAAAAACATGGGACCGTCCTTATTTTCGATGAAGTGATGTGCGGATTCCGAACGGATTTCCATGGAGCGCAAGCGAAGTACAGTATTCATCCGGATGTGACCTGTCTGGGGAAAATTATCGGCGGCGGACTTCCTGCAGCCGCCTATGGGGGACGCCGGGACATCATGAACTGCATCGCACCGGATGGCTCGGTATACCAGGCAGGTACGCTGTCTGGCAACCCACTGGCCGTTACGGCCGGCATTGCCACGCTGCGGCAGATCATGGCAGAGCCCAATTTTTATGAAACACTCCAGGCCAGGGTAGCGACTCTTTTGGCTGGATGGCAGGAGGCGGCCGACGCAGCAGGCGTACCGATTCAGCTTCATCAGTCTGGTTCCATGTTTGGTCTTTTCTTCAGCGATAAGCCGGTCAAAAATTATCAGGATGCCTGCGGAGCTGATGGAGAAGCGTTCCGCGCGTGGTTCCGCTCCATGCTTGAGCAGGGTATTTACCTGGCACCGTCGCCTTTTGAGACAATTTTTATGTCTTGGGCGCACAGCGAGGTGGATATTGAAAAAACCATTGGCGCAGCAAAAACGGCCATGGAAAAAGCCGCGGAGGCGGCCGAGAGAAAATGACAGAGAAGCGCTCTTCGATGGGGCGCTTTTTCTGTGGCCATATGGCATATAAAGTGGCGAAGGGCATTTTTTGTGGACGGTTCGTGGATTCCAGGCTGCCTTTCTTCCGGTATATCTTCATTGCCGCCAAATCCGGGCGGTGAAATTGGCCGATAAATAAGGAAAAGATGTTAGCTGGTCAAGAAGATCCCTGGCTGGAGATTGGGGGTTCCGTTGTCATTTTGGAGGAAAGCTTTTGCTCCTACATATTGACAGTTTTAGATATATTAAATACAATACTAGAAAGAATACAAAATCACCCGTCAGGAAGGGAATAAAGGATAAGGAGGAGTTACTATGGAAATCAAAAGAATTGAAGGAACCGACGTATTTGAATCGGCCATTGAAAAAGGCGGCTCTGTCGTAGCCTTTGGGGCGCCCTGGTGCGGATTCTGCCGCCGGCTGGAACCGGTGTTGGCTAAAGTGGCAGCAGAGGAAGAGACTCTTCCGTTTTATGGAATCAATATTGACAATGACAAGGAACTGGCGGAAAGATTCCAGATTGATACCGTTCCCACCGTCATTTATTTCCAGGATGGAGAGCCGAGGGATCAGTTCATTGGCCTTATCAGCTATGGTGAAGTAAAAGCCTTTCTTGAAAAGAATAAATAAGTGACAGTAAAAGATTCTGACAGTCTTGGCAGACTGCGGAATCGGTAATAAAACGGAAAAACTCACTGCTTCCCAATGAGGAGCGGTGAGTTTTTGTATGCCTTTGTTTCACCATGATAAAATAGAGGAAATGAGGAGAGAGGTGAATGATGTGGAAGAAAATATATCGGCAGTACGGCTGTATCGGCTGGGTCGCAATTATTATGCCATACATAATTACGAGAAGGCCCAGGATTGGCTCACGGAAGCGGTCATTCGGGGAAACAGCAGTGCAGGGCAGCTCCTATTTGAGGTAGGAATGCTCTTCTTCCAGCATCAGGATTATGAGCGCGCGGCGAAATGCTTCAAGGTGTTGGCTGATCGAGGAAGTGCCAAAAGCTGTCTGCACTTGGGCTTTATCTACCGGGATGGGAGAGGCCGGCAAAGAGATGTGCGAAAAGCCTTCGATTATTTTAATGAAGCCTATCAGCTGGGCGAGGTAAAAGGTGCATTTTTTGCGGGGCTGATGATTCTTCCGGATGCGTATCGCTATGAAGAAGCAAAAGAGGCGGCCATTGAGTGGTTGTCCATTGCAGCGGATGGCGGCATAGCGGAAGCTGGCCGGTATATTGGCCTGCTTCTCTGCGATAATGTGCCGGAGCATAATGTGGAGGCCCTGCAGTGGTTCTTGAAAGCCATCAAGGGAGGAGACGTACGTTCCATGGTATACGCCTCGGATCTGTATCTTGGCGGTGTGGGTGTCAGAAGAAATGAAAAAATTGCGGTGGCCCTGCTGCACCGCGCTGCAGAGCTTGGGGACAGCAAGGCGAATATGATTCTGGGGGATATGTATGCATCCGGAACTTATGTGGAAAAGAATCGCACACTGGCCCGAAAATATTACGACCAGGCAAACAAATAAAAGATACCTTATAGTACTGGGGAGGACATCATGAAACTGTTGCTGGGGGATATATTGAGCCATTTGCGGAAAACGCGGCCGCTCATACATCATATTACGAATTATGTGACAGTGAATGACTGTGCCAATATAACGCTTGCCGTGGGAGCCGCGCCCGTTATGGCGGATGATATCCATGAAGCGGCGGAAATGACCGCTATGGCACAGGCACTGGTTCTGAATATTGGGACGCTGCATAGCCAGACTGTATTGGCCATGGAAGCGTCAGGGGAAAAAGCAAAGGAAATCGGAATCCCGATTGTGTTTGATCCGGTGGGCTGCGGGGCCACTTTGTTTCGCACCCAAACGGCTAAGCATATTTTACAGACAGTAAAACCATCGGTGGTGCGGGGCAATGTTTCTGAAATAGCCAGCCTGTTTGGTTGGGATGTAAAAACCAGGGGCGTGGATGCGGCAGGTGTTGGAACGGATCGGGACGTGAAAGCGTTGGCACGCATGGCAGCGCAGAGCTGGGGCAATGTGGTGGCAGTGACGGGCGCTGTGGATATTGTCACTGATGGTACGCATATGTTTGCCGTGGAAAATGGCTGTGAAGCCATGGCAGGAGTGACAGGAACGGGATGCATGTGCACATCAGTGATGGCGTCCTTCTGCGGCGCAGCGCCAGCTCATATGCTGGAGTCAGCCGCAGCGGCCCTTATTTTCATGGGACTCTGCGGGGAGCATGCCTGGCAGCAGGCGGGAGAACGCGGTCCAGGGAATTTTCACATGGCAATGATTGATGCCGCCGGCAGGATGACCGATGATGATCTTATGAAAGAAGCGAAATACTATGAAATTTGAAGTGGATTATACACTTTACCTTGTCACGGACAGAAAGATGGCGGAAGGCAGAAATTTTGAAGAAATCGCTGCCCGTGCTATTTCCGGGGGATGCACGCTGGTGCAGCTTCGGGAAAAAGAAACCTCCAGCGGGGACTTTCTGGAGAGGGCGCTTCGACTGAAGAAGGTAACCGATGAATACCACGTACCGCTTATTATTAATGACCGCATTGACGTCATGCTGGCAGCAAATGCGGCAGGGGTGCATTTAGGGCAGTCCGATATTCCGGCTGATGTGGCGAGACGTTTGATTGGGAGGGATAAAATTCTTGGCGTTTCTGCACAAACAGTGGAAGAAGCGCAAAAGGCAGAGTGTGACGGGGCGGATTATCTCGGCATCGGAGCCATTTTTCCCACGGAAACCAAAAGAAATGCGAAGGCGGTAACCGTCGAGACGCTGAGGAGGATTTGCACAGCGGTGCACATCCCTGTTGTGGCGATTGGCGGCGTGACAGTGCAGAATCTCCCGTGCCTGAGGGAGACAGGGATTCGCGGCGCGGCAGTTGTTTCCGCTATTATGGCACAACAAAATCCTGAAGAGGCGGCCAGAAAACTGAAAGCGGCGATTAATGAAATAAAATCAAATAGATATAAGGACAATCAATAGATATGGCTTGACATAAAGGCAGGCTGTTGCTATAATTACATTTACTGAAAGCAATCCGCCAACAATAAAAGATGTTGACAGCCGTTGCTTTTGGTGGTAAACTAATCAACGTTCGGCGCTGATGCGCCGGCAGCCGAGACTAACGGCT